>JBIIPQ010000433.1:0-3892 GCA_044342535.1 Burkholderiaceae bacterium | reverse complement strand
GGAGCGAGGCGACCGCGGCGTGAGCCTGCCGGCCGGGCAGCCCGTCGCCACGGGCAAGGTCTGGTTCGTCGGCGCCGGTCCGGGCGCCGCCGACCTGCTGACGGTGCGCGCGATCCGCGTGCTCGCGCGTGCCGACGTGGTGCTGCACGACGCGCTGCTGACCGACGCCGTGCTCGAATGGGCGCCGGCGGCCGACCTGATCGCGGTCGGCAAGCGCTGCGACGGCGCCTCGGCCGAGCAGGCCTGGATCGATCGGGCGCTGGTCGACGCCGCGCGCCGCCATGCGGTGGTGGTGCGCCTCAAGGGCGGGGATCCGACGGTGTTCGGCCGGCTCGACGAGGAGATCGACGCGCTGGAGGCCGCCGGCATCGACTGGGAGATCGTGCCGGGCATCACCGCGGCCGGTGCGGCCGCCGCCGCGGCCGGGCACTCGCTGACGCGGCGCGGCGTCGCCCGCCGCCTGGACATCGTGACCCCGAGGGTCGGCCGCGGCGAGCCCGGGCACGGCGACGACGCCGGCGCGGGCTGGGCCGACGGGCTGTCGCCTTCGGGGACGGTCGTCCTCTACATGGCCGGCCGCCTGGCCGGGCACTGCGCGCGGGCCTTGTGCGCGCGGGGCTTTCCGGCCGACACGCCGGCGGTGGCGGTGCGGGCCGCGTCCTGGGCCGGGCAGTCCGTCGAGCGCACGACGCTCGGGACGCTCGCCGCCGGCGGCCTCGAGGTCGACGATCGCCCGGTGGTGCTGCTGGTCGGGCGGGCCATGGCGGATCGCCGTGCGATCGCCGCTGCCCGGCGGCGGCTCCACGTCTGCCCGGCCGCGGCCGAACCGGCGCCGACCACCGTCGGCTGACCCGGCCGGCGCACCGAACGCCCCCTGTCGCGGATCGCAGCGATCGCTCCCGTGTCGGCCGGGTGACGGTGTCGATCGGCTACACGCGGATCGGCCCGCTCGACGACATCGCCGGCGCCTTCGACCGCGCTGACGCGGCGCCCCATCACGCCAAGCAGACCGGTCGCAATCAGGTGCTCGCCTGGGAGGCGCTGGTGGCGTCCGACCACCTCGCGCTGAAGCAGAGCGACGCGCTGCTCGAGCTGTTCTGAGCGGCGAGGCGCCCTCGGCGGCGTCGCCGCTTCCGAGTTAAGCTCGGGCGCCTGCCGGTGCGGCGCCGATCGTCGCGCGCCGCGCACCCACGGCCCGCCCGATGACCGATACCGCTCGCCCCGATCCCTCCGCGCTGGTCGCGCTCGCGCGCCGCCTGCGCGGTCGCGACCGCACCTGGACCGCCGGTGCGGCGGCGCGCTTCGACGCCTGGCTCGACGGCCTCGAGCGCGACGACGCCGAGCGCCTCGCAGTCGCCGGGCGCTTCGCCGCGATCGTCGCCGGGACCCAGCACGTCGGCTTCTTCGCCGACCTCGGCGTCGCCCCGCCCGACGGCTTCGGCGCCGAGCTGCGCCGCCGCGCGATGCACCGGCTGCTGCCCGAGGACCACGAGGACGACCAGCTCAAGGACTGGGCGCGCCGCCTGTTCGGCGCGCGGGAGGCGGCCTCCTGGGCGCTGTCGATCCCGGGCGACCGCTGGCAGCGCCTCGCCCGGCTGCTGAACGTGGACACGCTGCCCGCGCCCGCGCGCCAGCGGCTCGCCGCCGAGATGCTCGAGGCGCTCAAGGTACTGTCCGCCCGCATCGCCGCGGCCGGGGTCGACCCGGGCATCGCGCGCGTCTACCCCGACGCGCAGCGCTCGGCCTCGCCGTTCCTCGAGCAGCAGCCCGCGGTGCGCGCCTATGTCGACGGCTGGAGCGCCGCCCTCGTCGCCGGCGATGCGCAGCCCGCCGAGGACGACCGCCCGGTGCGCGTGATGCTGCACCAGTGTCGGGACGTGGTCCGGCGCATCCGGCGCAACACCGGGCGCACCGGCGTCACCGTGTCGCTGACCTTCAAGCTGCAGCGCCTGTCCGAGATCGTCGACCGGCTCGAGCTGCTGCTCGACCTGCTCGACTTCACCCAGCCCGCCGCGCAGCGCGACGCCGCGTGGATGCGCTTCTTCCGCCAGCAGGTCCGGGCCTGCGCCGACGAGACCAGCCTGCGCTCGGTCTGGAGGAAGAGCACCGAGCTCGCCGCGCTCGAGATCACCGAGCACGCCGGGCGCACCGGCGAGCACTACATCGCCACCGATCGCGCGCAGTGGTGGGCAATGCTGCGCTCGGCCGCCGTCGGCGGCGTGGTCGTCGCCTTCATGGCGATCGCCAAGGTGCTCATCACCGCGATGCACGCGCCGCCGCTGGTCGAGGGCGTGCTGGTGTCGCTGAACTACGGGCTGGGCTTCGTGCTGATCCAGCTGCTGCACGGCACGGTCGCCACCAAGCAGCCAGCGATGACCGCCGCGCGCATCGTCGCCGAGGTCGATGCCGGGCAGGGAGGCGATCGGGCATGGATGCCGCGGGTGGTCGAGCTGCTGGTGCAGGTGGTGCGCAGCCAGTTCGTCGCGGTGCTGGGCAACGTCGGCGTCGCGCTGCCGCTGGCGGTGCTGCTCACCTGGGGGCTGCTCGCGGCCAGCGGCTGGTCGCCGGCCTCGCCCGAGAAGTCCGCCGCGCTGCTCGACCAGCTCGACCCCCTCGGCCTGACGATCTTCTATGCGGCGATCGCCGGCGTGTGCCTGTTCCTCGCCGGCATCGTGTCCGGCTACTGCGACAACCTCGCGGTGTTCCACCGGCTGCCGCGGCGGGTCGCGCGCATGCCGCTGCTGGTCGCGGTCGCGGGCGAGCGGCGCGCGCAGGCCGTCGGCGCCTGGGTCGAGCACAACTTCGGCGCGCTCGCCGGCAACTTCCTCTTCGGCTGCATGCTCGGCGGCGTCTCGCTGCTCGGCACGCTGTCGGGCCTGCCCCTCGACATCCGGCACGTCGCGTTCGCGTCCGCCAACCTCGGCATGGCGGGGACGGTGCTGTGGGCCCAGCTCACCTGGCAGCCGATCGTGCTGGCCGCGGTCGGCGTCGTCGTGATCGCGGTCACCAACCTCGCGGTCAGCTTCACGCTCTCGCTGATGCTGGCGCTGCGCGCCCGCCGGCTCGATGCGCGCGGGATCGGGGCGACCTGGCGCGATCTGGTGCTCCGGGTGCTGTCCCGGCCGCTCGATCTGGTGCGTCCGCCCCCCGCCGCGGTGCCCACCGAGACCCGGGTCGCGGACTGATCCGCCCTGCCGGCCGGACCCTGTGCCGAGGACCGCGCGCAGGCTCGCCGCGCGCGCGGTCCCGTCTCTATAATCGCCGTTCCCGCCCAGCCCGAGGTCCCCGATGAACACCACTCCGCGCGCCCGCCGTGCCGTCCTGTCCGCCGCCGTGTCGGCCTCCGTCCTGGCCGCCGCCGGCGTGCCGATGACCGCCTTCTCGCAGTCGAAGATCAAGGTCGCCGCGGTCTACACCGTGCCGGTCGAGCAGCAGTGGGTGAGCCGGATCCACAAGGCGCTCAACGCCGCGAAGGATCGCGGCGCGATCGACTACGAGTTCAGCGAGAGCGTGGCCAACGCCGACTACGAGCGCGTGATGCGCCAGTTCGCCGAGAAGGGCGCGCAGTTCATCGTCGGCGAGTCCTTCGCGGTCGAGGCCGCGGCCCGCAAGGTCGCCAAGGACTATCCGAAGATCTCCTTCCTGATGGGCTCGTCGGGCAAGCCGCAGGCGCCGAACTTCTCGGTGTTCGACAACTACATCCAGGAACCGGCCTACCTGACCGGCATGATCGCCGGCGGCATGACCAAGACCGGCAAGATCGGCATGGTGGGCGGCTTTCCGATCCCCGAGGTCAACCGGCTGATGAACGCGTTCATGGCCGGCGCGAAGGAAACGAACCCGAAGGTCGAGTTCATGGTCACCTTCATCAACTCGTGGTTCGATCCGCCCA
>JBIIPQ010000431.1:0-3893 GCA_044342535.1 Burkholderiaceae bacterium | reverse complement strand
CCGAGTCGATCGGCCGCTTCGCGCGCCAGGTCACCGCGCAGGCGTCCTCGGTCGCGCAGATCCAGAACGCGCAGATCGACGGCTTCGCGCAGCAGCTGGTGCGGCTCACCGAGTCCAACGAGCGGCGCCTCGCCGAGATCCGCGCCACGCTCGAGGCGAAGCTGCGCGAGCTGCAGGCCGACAACGCCCACCGCCTCGAGCAGATGCGGGCGACCGTCGACGAGAAGCTCAACGCGACGCTCGAGCAGCGCCTGGGCGAGAGCTTCCGGCTGGTCTCGGACCGGCTCGAGCAGGTGCACCGGGGCCTGGGGGAGATGCAGGCGCTGGCCTCGGACGTCGGCGACCTCAAGCGCGTGCTGGCGAACGTCAAGACCCGCGGCATCTGGGGCGAGGTGCAGCTCTCGGCGCTGCTCGAGCAGATGCTCGCGCCGGGCCAGTACGCGGCCAACGTCGCGACCGTGCCGGGCTCGTCCGAGCGCGTCGAGTTCGCGATCCGGCTGCCCGGGCGCGATGCCGCGGTCTGGCTTCCGGTCGATGCGAAGTTCCCGCGCGAGGACTGGGAGCGGCTTCAGCAGGCGCACGACCGCGCCGATGCGGTCGCCGCCGACGAGGCCGGGCGCGCGCTCGAATCGCGGATCCGCGCCGAGGCGCGCCGCATCCGCGACAAGTACGTGTCGCCGCCGTCGACGACCGACTTCGCGCTGATGTTCCTGCCGACCGAAGGGCTCTATGCCGAGGTGGTGCGCCGCGCGGGGCTGGTCGACGAGCTGCAGCGCGAGTGCCGCGTGGTGCTCGCCGGGCCGACGACGCTGTGTGCGCTGCTCAACAGCCTGCAGATGGGGTTCCGGACCTTCGCCGTCGAGCAGCGGACCAGCGAGGTCTGGGCGGTGCTCGGCGCGGTCAAGACCGAGTTCGGCAAGTTCGGCGACGTGCTCGCCAAGACGAAGCAGCAGCTGCAGTCGGTCAGCAACTCGCTCGACACCGCCGAGGTGCGCTCGCGCGCCATCGTGCGCAAGCTGCGCGACGTGGAGGAGCTGCCGGCCGAGCGGGCCGGGGTGCTGCTGCCCGATGACGACGCGCCGGGGCGCTGAGCCGGCCTGCGCGGGTCCGCGTGCCGGGCGTGCGCGAGCCGCCGCCGGTCGGCCGCGCCTGCGCCGGCGGGCGCCGACGCAACTTCCGGGCGCGCGCCGCGTCGCTGTCTGACATGACACCCATCGATCCGCCGACACCGACCCCGACGCACGATCCGGGCGTCCGCCCGCAGGGGGCCAATCTGGTGCCCGCGACCGGTGCCGGCACGCCCGCGCTCACCGTCTACTTCGACGGCGCCTGCCCGGTGTGCTCGCGCGAGATCGCGACCTACCGGCGCCTGCGGGGCGGTGCCTCGATCGACTGGGTCGATGCCTCGCGCTGCACCCCGGAAGCGCTCGGCCCCGGGCTCGACCGAGGCGCGGCGCTCGCGCGGCTGCACGCACGCGGTGCCGACGGCACGCTGGTGGACGGCGCGGCGGCGTTCGCCGCGGTCTGGCGCCGCCTGCCCGCGTTCTCCCTGCTCGGACGCATCGCCGGGTTCGCGCCGGTGCGCGCGGTGCTCGACGTCGGCTACGCGGGGTTCCTGCGCGTGCGCCGCGCCTGGCGCGCCCCCGCGTCGGACTGGTCTCCCGAGATCGAGGGCGACCTGCGCACCGACCACGCCGGCGAGACCGGTGCGATCTCGATCTACCGGGGCATCCTCGCGGTCACGCGCGACGCGGGCCTGCGTGCCTTCGCGGCCCGCCACCTCGAGACCGAGTCGGCCCACCTCGAGCGCATCGAGGCGGTGCTGCCGGCGAGCGCGCGCAGCCGGCTGCTGCCCGCCTGGCGCCTGGCCGGCTGGCTGACCGGTGCGCTGCCCGCGCTCGCCGGCCCGCGTGCGGTGCACGCGACCATCCGCGCGGTCGAGACCTTCGTCGACCTGCACTACCGCGAGCAGCTCGAGCGCATCGACGCGCTCGATCCGCAGCGCGCCGACGCCCGGCTGCAGGGCCTTCGCACGATGCTCGACGGCTGCCGCGAGGACGAGGTCGCCCACCGCGACGAGGCCGCGGCCGCGCTCGCCGCCGATCCGCGGCCGGCCGGTGCCGTGCTCAGGGCATGGACCGCGATCGTCGGATCCGGTTCCGCCGCGGCCGTGACGGTCTGCCGCCGGATCTGACGCACAGCGGGCCGGATTCGGCCGGCGCCGCTCGACGCCGCGCCCGCCCGTGGTCGACACTCCCGGCTCCGCAGCCGGGAGCGCCCGCATGGATTTCGACTTCTCGCCCGAGCAGAAGCAGCTCAAGGACCAGGTCCGACGCTACCTCGCCGACCGCTGCGACAGCCGCGCGGTCCGGGTGATCCTCGACGGCCCCGAGCCGTATGACCGGGCACTGTGGACGGGACTGGGCGAGCTGGGCTATCTCGGCGCCTCGATCCCCGAAGCCGACGGCGGCCTGGGACTCGGTCACCTCGAGGCCTGCGTGATCGCCGAGGAACTCGGGCGGGCGGTCGCGCCGGTGCCCTGGGACTCCTCGATCGCGCTCGTCGCCGAATGCCTGGCCGAAGCCGGCACGGACGCGCAGCGGGCCCGCTGGCTGCCCGGGCTGGCCGCGGGCAGGGCGGTCGGTGCGCTCGCGCTCGCCGAAGGTACCGGCCGCGTCGGCGCGGGCTCGATCCGCTGCACCGCGCCCACGGTCGCGGGGGGCGGCACGACACTGCACGGCAGCAAGATCGCGGTCGCCGACGGCGACGTGGCCGATGTCGCGGTGGTCGCCGCGCTCGATGCGCCGGGGTCGGTCTCGCTCTACCTCGTCGCGACGGACGCAGCCGGCGTCCTGCGCACCGCCGTGCCGACGATCGACCCGACCCGCAGCCACGCGACCCTCGTGTTCGACGCAGCGCCCGCCGAGCCGCTCGGTGCCCGCGGCGAAGGCCTGGCGATCCTCGAGCGCGTGCTCGACCGCGCCGCGGTGCTGATGGCCTTCGCGCAGCTCGGCGGCGCCGAGCGCGCGCTCGAGTCGGCGGTCGCCTACGCGCAGGGCCGTTTCGCGTTCGGCCGGCCGATCGGCTCGCTGCAGGCGGTCAAGCACATGCTGGCCGACATGTACGTGTCCGCGACACTGGCGCGCTCGAACTGCTACTGGGCGGCGTGGGCGCTCTCCACCGGCTCGCCCGAGCTGGCGGTCGCCGCGGCCAGCGCCCGGGTCTCGGCGACCCAGGCCTACCAGCAGTGCGCCCGCGACGGGCTGCAGGTCCACGGCGGCATGGGCTTCACCTGGGCGCTGGACTGCCACCTGCACTACCGCCGCTCGAACCTGCTCGCGCTGTCGCTCGGCGCGCCCTCGCAGTGGGAGGACCGGCTGGTCGGCCTGCTGCGCGACCGCGTCGCCGCGTGAGCACCCGCCCGCTCGAGCGCCCGAGAGACCCGCACCGGACACGACCATGAACTTCGACGATACCCCGGCCGAAGCCGCGTTCCGCGCCGAGGCGCGCGCCTGGATCCGCGACAACGCCCCGCACGAGCTCCACGACGAGCTCGCCGCCGCCGGCTTCGGCCAGCCCGCGCTGCGCAGCCGCGACCTGATGAGCGCCGCACGCGCCTGGCAGCAGCGCAAGCATGCCGCCGGCTGGGCCTGCCTGCACTGGCCGCGCGAGTACGGCGGGCGGGGCGCCACGCCGATCGAGCGCGTGATCTGGGACCAGGAGGAGGGCGTCTACGGCAAGCTGTCGCGCGTCTTCATCATCGGCCACGGCATGTGCGGTCCGACGGTGATGGCCTATGCCGACGAGGCACAGAAGTGCCGTCTGCTGCCGCCGCTGGCCGCAGGCAGCGAGGTCTGGTGCCAGATGTTCTCCGAGCCCGCCGCGGGCTCCGA
>JBIIPQ010000429.1:0-3895 GCA_044342535.1 Burkholderiaceae bacterium | reverse complement strand
TGGACGGAAGGCGGCACGCGCCGGCCGCCGAGCCGCGCGGCGAGCGCGGCATCGACACGGCGCCGCGCGGCCCGCACGCCCGCGCGCGCCTCGAACGCCTGCTGCAGCCGCTCGACGCGATGCCGGCGGGCCTCGCGGACCGGCCCGAGCAGCCGCTCGAGGACCCGGGCATTGCGCTCGAGGACCGCCGGGTCGCGGCCGACCTCGGCGGCCACCCGCTCGACCATCCGGTTCAGCAGCCGGTCGAGCTTCGGATCCTCGAAGCGGCCGCGGTCGTCGGTGGCGATCGAGCACTGCTCGATCAGGTCGACGAGCCGGCGGCCCGGATGGGTGCGCGAGGCCAGGAAGGCCGGGTCGCGCAGCGCGAGCCGCAGCAGCGGCGCCTCGAGGCGGCGAAGCAGCCGGCGGATCGCGGTGTCGGCGTCCGGCTCGGACAGCGCGCGGCCGATCAGGCCGGTCGCCGACTCGATCGTCTGGCGCTGCGCGGGCGCGATCGGCAGCGCGTCCAGGGCGAGGGTCAGCCGCTCGCTGAGCGCCGGCCCCGTGGCATCCGCCGCGGGCACGCCCCCTGCGGTCGGCGCGGTCGCTGCCGCCAGCAGCGCGTCGAGCAGGCCGGGCAGCGCGGACGGGTCGGCGGGCACGGGCACCGGATCGGTCGTCACGGACCCGCCGGTCGATGCACCGGCGGGGCGGGCGGGGGTGCGCTCAGGGCGCAGGCGCCCGACCAGTTCGAGCAGGCTGCGCGTGTCCGGCGACTCGGCCGCGGACCGGGCGGTGGGCGATGCAATGGACGGCAATGCCCGGGCCGCGACGCGCGGCGCCGCGCGGACGGCGGTGCCCGGTTCAGCGGCTGCGGTGCGCGCGGCAGCGGCGCTGACCACCGGCTCGGTCGCCGGCCCGGTCACCGGCTGAGTCACCAGCTCGGTCACCGGTCGGGTCGCCGGCTCGGACTGCGGCCGCGCTGCGCGACGCACGATACGCCGGGCCGTGCGCGGCTCGTCGAGCGGCGCCAGCACCTCGTTCAGCGCGTCGTAGAGCGCACCGCACTGGGCCCGGAGCGCCTTGCCGAAGGTCTCGAAGACGACCACTCTGACGGGCGTCAGCAGCTCCAGCGGCTCGATCGCCTGCTGGAACGCACGCATGATCGCCTCCGGGCCGAAGGGGTCGCTGACACGGTCGAGGGGCAGCACGCGCAGCGTACCGTAGCGTCGGCGCAGGTCGGCGAGCGGCTGGTTATGGTCGGACTCGATGCGCTGGACCACGGCCGACAGGCTCAGCCACTCCTCGAACTGCGCCTCGTCGACCAGGGCCAGTGCGGTCGGCATCTCGTCGAGCGGCGCCTCGGCGCGGCGGCGGTTCGGATGGCGCATCGCATCGCGCAGCGCGGCGTCGAACCGCGACGCGATGCCGGCGCGGTCATGGTGCACCCGATGCGCGGCCCCGGCGAACTCGCTGCGCAGCGTCACGCGCTCGAGCGTCCCGACCGCGGCGTCCAGGGCGGCCGGCAGCTCGGACATGAATCCCTTGAGCACCTCGTTCAGCGACGCCGCGAACTGCCGCTGGCAGGCGCGCTGCATGACCTGCCGGGCGCTCGCCGTGGCCGCCGCCGGGTTCGGCGGTTCCGCGGATGTCGCGGCGGCGCGGGCCGCGACCGCGGCGGCATGCAAGACCGCGAGGGCCGCCTCGGGCAGCGAGCTCACCTGCAGCCCGAGCCCGACCTCGTCCACACGCGCGACCACCGCCCGCAGCACGGGGCCGCCGTCGAGCGCGAGCTCCACCACCTCGCCGCGCACGAGGCGCGCGGCCGCCGCCCGGTCGGCGTCCCCGCCGGGCACGGCGAGCAGACCGGTCAGGCAGTAGTCGCGCACCTGCACCCGCGTGACGCCGCCCGCCGCGCGCACCCGGGCATCCAGTCGGGTCGCGAGTCGGGAGTAGCGTCGCTGTTCGGTGCGTGCCATCGATGGGTCGTTTCCGCGCGGCGATGCGCCGCGGCGAGGGACTTGGAGGGGCGAGGGAGCGGGCCGCCATGTCGTGCGGCCGACATCCGTCCGGAACGAGTGTGCCGGGTCGGACACGGTGGGCAGCGCCCGCACGGCGATCGAAGGCACGGGCGGGCCGCCAGGCCGACCGGCGGCCGATCAGCGACGACCGGCCGTCGCCGGCCGGCAACACACCCGGCCCGGGCGCGGCCCTAAGTCCCGGGGTGCGAGCGCCGCTCGATCGCCTCGCGCCGCGCGATCCAGATCGTCGAGGCGACGATGATCGCGCCGCCCGCCATCGTGTCGAAGGTCGGCGAGTCGCCGAACAGCGCCAGGCCGAGCAGCGAGGACCAGACCAGGTCGAGGAAGCGGACCGGCTGCATCGCCGAGATGTCGCCGAGCGAGAACGCCCGGGTCATCGCGACATGCGCGGCGCTGCCGAGCAGCCCGCAGACCAGGAACGCGCCCCACTGGAACGCGCTCGGCGCCTCCCAGAACGGCAGCGCGAGCGGCAGCGCGAGCAGTGTGACCACCAGGTTCTGCCAGGTGACGATCACCGCCGGCGAGTCGTGCCGTGTCAGCGCCTTGTTGATGAGGAACGAGGCCGCGAAGAACGGCGAGGAGGCGAGCATCACCAGGCTCCAGACGCCGGCCTCGCCGCCGCGCAGGTGCGGCCAGACGACCACGGCCACGCCCGCGAAGCCGACCGCCGCCGCGGCCCAGCGCGCGGCGGTCACCCGCTCGCGCAGCACCAGCGCGGCACCCGCCAGCACGAAGATCGGCGAGGTGAACAGGATCGCGGTCATGTCGGCGAGCGGCACGTGCGGCAGCGCGACGAAGAACAGCGTGAGCGCCGCGGTGTGGATGACGCCGCGCCAGAGCTGGCCGGGCAGGCGGTTCGGGCGGTACGAGGCGAGGCCCGCGCGCATCACCCAGGGCATCATCACCGCCAGGCCGAACAGGTAGCGCAGGAACTGCGCCTGGAACGGCGACATCTCGGCCGTCATGCGCTTCATCAGCGCGTTCATCGTCACCAGCAGCAGGCCGCCGAGCGCCATCCACATCATGCCGCGCAGCGTCGCCGAGCGGCGCGCGGTCTGGGCGGACGCTGGGCCCGCGGGGGCGACCTCAGGGTGGGCGGACATGCTGCGGTCATGGTACGCCCGGCCCGGCTCCCGTTCGAAGGCGGCGTTCCGGATGCAGCCCCGGCCTGCGGCACCGGCTGGCGGCCCTTCATGCGGCCTTCCACGCCGCGCGCTCGGCACCCGGCTGGCGGACAATCGGCCGATGCCCTCGAACGCGCCCCCCGCAGCGCCTGCCGCCATGCCCGCTGCTGCCGCTCCTGCCACGCCCGCTCTGCCCGCCACACCCGTCGGCACCTTCGATGCGGTCGCCGCGCTGTGGCACGCCGCGGCCCTGCCCGCGGCCGCGCTCGCCCGGCTCGAGCTCCCGGGCGAGGACGCAGTGCTGCCCTCCTCGTTCGCGGTGGCGACCGCGGCGCAGGCGAGCCTGGGCGCGGCGACGCTGGCGGCGGCCACGCTCGGCGCGCTGCGCACGCCCGGCGCCGCGCCGGTGCGCGCATCGGTCGAGCGCCTCGACGCCGCGGCCGAGACCACCTGCCGGTTCTCGATCGACCAGCGCGTGCCGCCGCTGTGGGACCCGGTCTCGGGCCTGTACCCCTGCGGCGGCAGCGAGGCCCCGGGCTTCGTGCGGATCCACGCGAACTTCGCCCACCACCGGGACGGCGCGCTGCGCCTGCTCGGCCTGCCGACGGGCGGGGCGACGACCCGGGAGGCGGTGGCACGGGCACTGCGCGGCTGGCGCGCGATCGACTTCGAGGACGCGGCCGCGGCCGCCGGCCTGGTGGTGGCGGCCGCCCGGTCCTTCGACGACTGGGACCGCCACCCGCAGGGCCT
>JBIIPQ010000430.1:0-3895 GCA_044342535.1 Burkholderiaceae bacterium | reverse complement strand
GTCCGCCCCCCCCCCCACGATGCACCTGTCCGAACTCAAAGCCCTCCACGTATCGGCACTGATCGAGATGGCCGCCGGCCTCGACATCGAGAACGCCAACCGCCTGCGCAAGCAGGAGCTGATGTTCGCGATCCTGAAGCGGCGCGCCAAGACCGGAGAGCAGATCTTCGGTGACGGCGTGCTCGAGGTGCTGCCCGACGGCTTCGGCTTCCTGCGCACCCCCGAGACCTCGTACCTGGCCAGCCCGGACGACATCTACATCTCGCCGTCGCAGATCCGCCGCTTCAATCTGCACACCGGCGACAGCATCGAGGGCGAGGTCCGTACGCCGAAGGACGGCGAGCGCTACTTCGCGCTGGTCAAGGTCGACAAGATCAACTACGAGCCGCCCGAGGCGAGCAAGAACAAGATCCTGTTCGAGAACCTGACGCCGCTGCACCCCGAGGTGCCGATGGTGCTCGAGCGGGACACCAAGTCGGAAGAGAACTTCACGGCGCGGATCATCGACATGATCGCGCCGATCGGCAAGGGCCAGCGCGGGCTGATCGTCGCGCCGCCCAAGGCCGGCAAGACCGTCCTGATGCAGCACATCGCGCATGCGATCACCGCCAACCACCCCGACGTCGTGCTGATCGTGCTGCTGATCGACGAGCGGCCCGAAGAGGTCACCGAGATGCAGCGCTCGGTGCGCGGCGAGGTGGTCGCCTCGACCTTCGACGAGCCCGCCACCCGTCACGTCACCGTCGCCGAGATGGTCATCGAGAAGGCGAAGCGCCTGGTCGAGCACAAGAAGGACGTGGTGATCCTGCTGGACTCGATCACCCGCCTGGCCCGCGCCTACAACACGGTGGTGCCGGCCTCGGGCAAGGTGCTGACCGGCGGCGTCGACGCCAATGCGCTGCAGCGCCCGAAGCGCTTCTTCGGCGCGGCCCGCAACATCGAGGAAGGCGGCTCCCTGACCATCATCGCCACCGCGCTGGTCGACACCGGCAGCCGGATGGACGAGGTGATCTTCGAGGAGTTCAAGGGCACCGGCAATTCCGAGCTGCACCTGAACCGCCGGATGATGGAGAAGCGTGTCTACCCCGCGATCGACATCAACCGCTCGGGCACCCGGCGCGAGGAACTGCTGATCCCGAAGGAGCAGCTCACCAAGATCTGGATCCTGCGCAAGCTGCTGCACGACATGGACGAGCTCGCCGCGATGGAATTCCTGCTCGACAAGGTCAAGCAGACCAAGTCGAACCAGGAGTTCTTCGACTTGATGAAGCGCGGTGGCTGAGATAGACTAAAAGGCTTTCCCAATTCAGGGAACGTGCGCGCCCCGACAGTCCGGCTTGCGCGCGGCGACCCAAAAGACCGAGGCTCCAGCATGAAAGACGGCATCCACCCCGAGTACCGCGACGTCGTGTTCCTCGACATGTCGAACGGCTTCAAGTTCATCACCCGCTCGACGGCGCATACCCGCGAGAAGATCACGATGGACGACGGCAAGGAATACCCGCTCTACAAGCTGGACGTCACGTCCGAGTCACACCCGTTCTACACCGGCGCCCAGCAGCGCATCAGCGAGACCGGCCGCGTCGAGAAGTTCCGCCAGCGCTTCGCGCGCACCGGCGCGACCAAGCCCAGCTCGGCGTCCTGATCGTGGGTCGGCTGTCCCGGACCCGTCGGTCCGGGATCGTCGCCGACGCCGATCCCGGGGCGCCCGCTGCGCGCTCCGCCCTCCAGGGCAGCCTTCCGGCTGCTGCATCACACCAGGGCAGCCTTCCGGCTGCCCTGTATCGTTTCCGGGCCGCCCGCCCGGTGCCCGGCCCCGCCATCGCGCTGGGCACGCATCGCCTCCCCGCCCGGCCGTGAAGCCCTTCTTCGTTACCGCCCTGCAGGCCGCCAAGATGCCGCGGTGGCTGCTGCTGCTGATGTGCGCGCTGTACGTCGTGCCGGGGCTGGTCGGCCGGGATCCGTGGCGCTTCGAGGATGCCGCCGGCTTCGGCGTGGCCTGGACGATGTCGGCCGCCCCCCGCGGCCTGGCCGACTGGCTGATGCCCAACGTGGTCGGCGTCCCGATGCTCGAGGAAGGCCCCCTGCCCTTCTGGCTGGGTGCGATCGCGGTGCGGGCGCTGCCCTTCCTCGCCCCCGACGCGGTGGTGCGCGGCGTGGCGATGGCCTGGCTCGCGCTGTTCTTCGTCTGCCTCTGGTACGCGACCTGGCTGCTGGCGCGCCGGCCCGAGGCGCAGCCGATGGATCCGTTCGGCGCGTCCGCCAATCCGGTCGACTTCGGCCGTGCGATCGCCGACTCGGCGCTGCTGCTGACGCTGGCGACCTTCGGGCTGCTCGCCCGCATCCACGAGACGACGGCCGAGGCGGCCCAGGTCGCCTGGGTCGGGGTGTTCCTGCTCGGCTGCGCGCTGACGCTGGAACGCCCGCGGCTCGGGGGCGCGCTCGCGGGTCTCGCCATCGGGCTGACCGCCGCGTCGCGGGGGCTGCCGCTGGCGGGCGCGCTCCTGCTCGCCGCGCTGCTGCTGCCGGCGCGCGTCAGTGCCTTCCGGCTGGTCGCACGGCCGATGATCGCAGGGCTGCTGCCGATGGCGGTGATCACCTCGGCGGCCTGGCCGCTCGCGCTGGCCACGGCCGGCGAGGCGGGCGCACACCACCTCGCCGGCTGGCTGGCCTGGAACCGCTCCCTGGTGGCCGGGCCCACGCTCGACACCGCAGCCTACGCCGTGCGGAACGTCCCCTGGTTCTTCTGGCCAGCCTGGCCGATGGCTGCGTGGGCGCTGTGGCGATGGCGCGAGCGCAGCCTCGAGCCCGCCCTCGCGGTGCCCGGCATCAGCGCGGCCGTGCTCGCCATCACCGCGGCCCTGTCGCCGCGCGGCACCGAGGCGATGCTGCTGCCGCTGGTGCCCGCCGCGGCCATGCTCGGCGCGCTGGGCCTGCCGACCATCCGGCGCGGCCTGGTCAGCCTGATCGACTGGTTCGCGGTGATGACCTTCACGCTGATCGGCGCGGCGCTCTGGGCCTACTGGATCGCGTTCCAGACCGGCTGGCCGCCGAAGATGGCGTTCCGCGCGCAGCAGTCGGTGCTCGGCTTCCTGCCCTCGATCGATGTCTTCGAGGTGGTGGCCGGCGCGGTGGTCACGCTCGCGTGGCTGGCGCTCGTGGCGTGGCGCGTGTCGCGCCAGCCGCGAGCGATGTGGCGGCCGGTGATCCTGTCGGCCGGCGGCATGGTGCTGGCCTGGTGCCTGCTGATGACGCTGTGGCTGCCCGCCGGCAACCACCGCAAGACCTACCGCGACGTCGCACAGCAGGCGGGGCTGGTGGTCTCGCCGCGCCACGGCTGCGTCGCGACCCTCGGCCTCGACGTCGCGCAGCGCGCGACCTTCGCCTACTTCGGCGGGCTTCGGCTCGACGACACCCGCCGCGACTGCGAATGGCTGCTCGTCGCCGACCGCTCGACTGCCCCGCTCGATCCGGCACAGGCGAGCGGCCTCTGGCGTCAGGTCTGGCGCGGCCAGCGTCCGGTGGACCGCCAGGAGCAGTTCCGACTGTTCCGCCGCCTCCCGGGCTGAGCCCGCGCGCGACGATGGCAGCGGCGGGCGCCACGCGCGCGATCGTCTCGCTCGGCTGGCCGATGTTCATCGGGCAGCTCGCGGTGATGGCCAACGGCATCATCGACACCATGATGGCCGGGCACCTGTCGCCCCGCGACCTCGCCTCGGTCGCGATCGGCTCGAGCATCTACTTCGTGGTGTTCGTCGGACTGATGGGTACCCTGCAGGCGATCTCGCCGGTGGCCGCGCAGCACTACGGCGCCGGCCGGCTGCGCGAGGTCGGCGAGACCTGGCGCCAGGGCCAATGGCTGGCGGCGGCCCTGCTGGTGCCGGGCGCCCTGATG
>JBIIPQ010000428.1:0-3896 GCA_044342535.1 Burkholderiaceae bacterium | reverse complement strand
GCTCGATGACGGCGCGGCGCGAGACCACGACGTTGTTGCGCTTGCGGTCGAGCTTGATGACCTTGAACTCGAGCGTCTTGCCCTCGTACGGGGTCGTGTCCTTGACCGGACGCATGTCGATCAGCGAGCCCGGCAGGAACGCACGGATGCCGTTGGTCATGACGGTCAGGCCGCCCTTGACCTTGCCGGTGATCGTGCCTTCGACCAGCGTGCTGTCGTCGAGCGCGCGCTCGAGGTTCACCCAGGCCGCCAGCCGCTTGGCGCGGTCGCGTGACAGGCGCGTCTCGCCGTAGCCGTTCTCGAGCGAATCGATGGCGACGGAGACGAAGTCGCCTTCCTTGACGTCGAGCTCGCCGCGATCGTTGTGGAACTCCTCGATCGGGATGAAGCTCTCGGATTTGAGTCCGGCGTTGACGACCACGAAGTTGTGGTCGATGCGGACCACCTCGGCGGTGATCACCTCGCCTTGCCGCATCTCCTGCTTGGAGAGCGACTCTTCGAAGAGCTTCGCGAAACTCTCGGTCTCTGGAATGGAAGTGGTGTTCAAGTAGGTTTCCTGTACGCGCGCCGGAGAGAGGGAACGCCAGGCGCCGGACCCGATGTCCCGACCTGCATTGCGACCCGTAAATCCAGCGGTGTTGACGTGAAAGGCGGTGCGCTCGCGCGTGCCGCTACCCTTGCGCCGTCCAGAGCTCGAGCACCTTCTTCACCGTCTCGTCGATGGAGAGCGAAGTCGAATCCAGGACGTGCGCACCTTCTGCCTGGGCCAGCGGGGCGACCGAGCGCGATGCATCGCGCGCGTCCCGTTCCCGAAGATCCTGCAAAAGGCCCGGGAGCTTAGCAGAAATCCCCTTCTCGATCAACTGCTTATGGCGGCGGTCCGCGCGCGACTCGGCGCTTGCCGTCAGGAACACCTTGAGCGCGGCGTCCGGGAAGACCACGGTGCCCATGTCGCGGCCGTCGGCGACCAGGCCCGGAGGGCGTCGGAAACCACGCTGCAGGCCGAGGAGCGCGGTGCGCACGCCGGCGTGGACTGCCAGCCGCGAGGCGCCGTTTCCGACCGCTTCTTCGCGGATCGCGTCGGTGACGTCCGCCCCACCGAGGACGACCCGGCCGTCGGCGGTGAAGTCGACCGGGAGGGCGGCGGCCAGCCGCGCGAGCCTCTCGGCGTCGTCGAAGGGGACGCCGGCCCGCAGCGCAGCCAGAGCGGTCAGGCGGTAGAGGGCGCCGCTGTCGAGATAGTGCCAGCCGAGGGCGCCGGCGACCCGCTGCGCGATCGTGCCCTTGCCCGAGGCGGTCGGGCCGTCGAGGGCGAGCACCGGTGCGCTCCGCGCGTCGATCGACGCGGGCACCGGGCGGACGCCGCCCTGCGGGGCCGGGTCGCCGATCATCAGGCCCGGATGGGCTCGACGTCGATGCCCGCCTCGCGGGCGAGTTCGACGAAGTTCGGGAACGAGGTGCCGACGTTGGCGGTGTCGGCGATTCGGATCGGGCCCGCCGCACGCAGCGAAGCGACCGAGAAGGCCATCGCCGGCCGGTGGTCGCCGTGCGAGTCGACCGAGCCGCCGGCGAACACGTCCGCGCGATCGCCGCGCCCCTCGATGACGATGCCGTCGGGCGTCGGCGTGGCGTCGATGCCCAGTGCGCGCAGCCCCTCGGCCATCACGGCGATGCGGTCGGACTCCTTGACACGCAGCTCTTCGGCGCCGGTGACGGTCGTGCGGCCGCGCGCGCAGGCGGCGGCGATGAACAGCACCGGGAACTCGTCGATCGCGAGCGGCACGAGCTCGGGCGGCACGTCGATGCCGCGCAGCGACGAGGAGCGGATCCGCAGGTCGGCCACCGGCTCGCCGCCGACGGTGCGCGGATGCTCGAGCGTCAGGTCGGCGCCCATCAGCCGCAGGATGTCGATCACGCCGGTGCGCGTCGGATTCGTGCCGACGTGGCGCAGCAGCAGGTCCGCGTCGCGGGCGATCGCGCCGGCCACCAGGAAGAACGCGGCCGACGAGATGTCGGCGGGCACGTCGATGTCGGCGGCGCGCAGCGCGACGCCACCGCGCACGGTGACAGTCGCGCCATCGACCGCGACCGGCACGCCGAAGGCGCCGAGCATCCGCTCGGTGTGGTCGCGGGTCGGCGCGGGCTCGGTCACTCGGGTCTCGCCGTCGGCATACAGGCCGGCGAGCATCAGCGCCGACTTCACCTGGGCGCTGGCCACCGGCATGGCGTAGTCGATCCCGTGCAGGCGTCCGGCCGGCGGATGGATGCGCAGCGGCGGGCGGCCGTCGGCGGTGTCGATGCGCGCGCCCATCCGCGCGAGCGGCTCGGTCACGCGCTTCATCGGGCGGCGCGTGAGGCTCGCGTCGCCGACCAGTCGGGCCTCGAAGCCCTGACCGGCGAGCAGCCCGGACAGCAGGCGCATCGAGGTCCCCGAGTTGCCGCAGTCGAGATCGACCGTCGGCGCGCGCAGCCCGTGCAGCCCGACCCCTTCGACCGTGACGCGGCCATCGGACGGCCCGTCGATGCGCACGCCGAGCGCCCGGAACACGTTCATCGTCGAGATCGCGTCCGCGCCCTCGAGGAAGCCGGTGACGCGGGTCGTGCCGGTGGCGATCGCGCCCAGCATGATCGATCGATGCGAGATCGACTTGTCGCCGGGAACGCGCAGGGCACCGCGCACGGCGCCGGCGGGTCGGGCGATGAAATGGTCGGACATGCGATGAAGTTCCTGTGCGCCGCGCGCGGACGGCCGGATGCTGGCCGATGAGATTGTATCGCTCGGGTCGGCGTGAATCGGACGCATCGCCCGGCACGACCGCTGCCGCAGCCGCAAGGAGACCGACATGCCCGCCAGCCGCCCCCCGTTCACCGAGTCCCGTCCGCAGGCCGACGCCGCGCCGGCCCACCCGCAGCGGAACGGGGCCTCGGTCGCCACCGACGGCCGCGCCACGTCGGCGGAGCGGCCGGGCACCACGGACGACCGCCGCCCGGCCGCCTCGCGCCCGTCGCTGGCCGCGCGCGAGCTCCTGTCGAACCTGCCCGAAGGCATGCTGCAGGCCACCGCCGAGGGCTTCCCGCACGTCATCGAGGCGCTCGCGCGCGACTGGGCCGAGCCGTCGCGGATGAACGCGACGCTCGACGAGGTCGTGTTCGACGCCCGTGGCAACCGGTCGGGCTTTCCGCTCGAGGTGCTGCTCGAGCTCGCCGAGCTTCGCGCGTGCTATGCGCGTTGGGTCGGTCCCAGGACGCAGCGGGGGCGCTGAGCCGGACCCGCGCGGGGCCTCGCCGGGCGGGCCTCGCAGCGGGGCCGCGCGTGCTATCGTCGCCGCCTTTCCGACGGAGACACGCGATGGCTTTCACCACCACCCCTTCCGGGCTTCAGTACGAGGACGTCGTCGTCGGCGACGGCGCCGAGGCGACCGCCGGCTGCATGGCCGTGGTCCACTACACCGGCTGGCTGTATGCGGATGGCCAGGCCGGCCGCAAGTTCGACTCGAGCAAGGACCGCGGCGCCCCGTTCGACTTCCCGCTCGGTGCCGGCCACGTGATCCGCGGTTGGGACGAGGGCGTGCAGGGCATGAAGATCGGCGGCACCCGCCGTCTGGTGATCCCCGCCGAGCTCGGCTACGGCGCCCGCGGCGCTGGCGGCGTCATCCCCCCGAACGCCACCCTGCTCTTCGAAGTCGACCTGCTGGGCGTCTGATCCGGAGCGCCGGCCGGACGGCCGGCGAGGGACGCAGCGGACCCGGTTGCTAGAATCGGGGTTTCAGTCCGACGTCCGATGACCGCAGCGACCCCGCCCGCCTCCGCTCCGAGCGCCCCGCCCTCCCGCACGGATCCGTCCCGCGACGCCGATGCGGGCCGCGCCAGCCACTTCATCCGCCAGGCCGTCGACG
>JBIIPQ010000102.1:0-12032 GCA_044342535.1 Burkholderiaceae bacterium | reverse complement strand
GACAGGTACTCGGCGGTGACGCCGAAGCGCCCCGAGGCGACCTGCTTGATCTTCGAGCGCAGCGAGTCGCCGTCCTTGAGCGGGATGTCGACCTGGATCACGTCGCGGCCCAGCATCGAGGCCAGCGTGTCGCCGGTCTTGATCGGGATGCCGCGCAGCTCGTTGCGGTAGCGGTTCTCGTCCTCGCCGCCCTCGCCGGTGTTCGACTTGCCGCCGATGCGGTTCATCGCGATCGCGAGCGTGGCGTGCGCCTCGGTGGAGATCGAGCCGAGCGACATCGCGCCGGTGGCGAAGCGCTTGACGATGTCGGCGGCCGATTCGACCTCGTCGATCGGGATCGCCTTCGCCGGATCGACGCGGAACTCGAACAGTCCGCGCAGCGTCATGTGACGGCGCGACTGGTCGTTGATGATCTGCGCGTATTCCTTGTAGGTCTGGAAGTTGTTCGCCTTGGTCGCGTGCTGCAGCTTCGCGATCGCGTCGGGCGTCCACATGTGCTCCTCGCCGCGGGCACGGAACGCGTACTCGCCGCCGGCCTCGAGCGCGGCGGCCAGCACCGGGTCGCCACCGAAGGCCGAGCGGTGCATGCGCAGCGCCTCTTCGGCGACCTCGAAGATGCCGATGCCGCCGACGTTCGACGGCGTGCCGCTGAAGTACTTGTCGACGAGCTCGCGGTTCAGGCCGATCGCCTCGAAGATCTGCGAGCCGGTGTACGACATGTAGGTGGAGATGCCCATCTTGGACATCACCTTGTGCAGACCCTTGCCGACGGCCTTCACGTAGTTCCTGACGGCCTTCTCGGCCGACAGGTCGGGGCCGAGCCCGGCGTGGATCGCGGCGATGGTCTCCATCGCGAGGTACGGATGGATGGCCTCGGCGCCGTAGCCGGCGAGCAGCGCGAAGTGGTGGACCTCGCGCGCCGAGCCGGTCTCCACCACCAGGCCGGTGGAGGTGCGAAGCCCCTTGTCGATCAGGTGCTGGTGGATCGCGCTGGTGGCGAGCAGCGCCGGGATCGCGACATGCTCGCGGTCGACCCGGCGGTCGGAGACCACCAGCAGGTTGAAGCCGCTGCGCACCGCGTCGACCGCGTTCGCGCACAGCGAGGCCAGCCGCGCCTCGATGCCTTCGTTGCCCCAGGCGACCGGGTAGCAGACGTCGAGCTCGAAGCTCTGGAACTTGCCGTCGGTGAAGCGGCCGATGTGGCGGATGCGGTCCATGTCCTCGGCGGACAGGATCGGCTGGCTCACCTCGAGACGCAGCGGCGGGTTGATGTTGTTGATGTCGAGCAGGTTCGGCTTGGGACCGACGAAGGACACCAGCGACATCACCATCTGCTCGCGGATCGGGTCGATCGGCGGGTTGGTGACCTGCGCGAAGAGCTGCTTGAAGTAGTGGTAGAGCGGCTTGTTCTTGTCCGACAGCACCGCGAGCGGCGAGTCGTTGCCCATCGAGCCGACGGCCTCCTCGCCGGCGATGGCCATCGGCGCCATCAGGAACTTCAGGTCTTCCTGCGTGTAGCCGAAGGCCTGCTGGCGGTCGAGCAGCGGCACCGAGGCGAGCGGCGCGGTGTTCTCGGCCGCGGACTCGTCCTGCTCGGGCGTCTCGGGATGCTCGTGGGTCGCGACCTCGTCGAGCTTGACGCGGATGCGCTCGATCCACTGGCGGTAGGGCTTGCTCGCGGACAGCTGGTCCTTGAGCTCCTTGTCGTCGATGATCCGGCCCTGCTCGAGGTCGATCAGGAACATCTTGCCGGGCTGCAGCCGCCACTTCTTGACGATGCGGTGCTCGGGGATCTCGGGCAGCACGCCGGCCTCGGAGGCCATCACCACCAGGTCGTCGTCGGTGACGATGTAGCGCGCCGGGCGCAGCCCGTTGCGGTCGAGCGTGGCGCCGATCTGGCGGCCGTCGGTGAACGCAATGGCCGCCGGGCCGTCCCACGGCTCCATCATCGCCGCGTGGTACTCGTAGAACGCGCGACGGTTCTCGTCCATCAGCGTGTGCTGCTCCCAGGCCTCGGGGATCATCATCATGATCGCCTGGGACATCGGGTAGCCGGCCATCACCAGCAGTTCGAGGCAGTTGTCGAAGCAGGCGGTGTCGGACTGCCCCGGGTAGATCAGCGGCCAGAGCTTCTGCAGGTCCGACCCGAGCACGGCCGACTGCATGACGCCCTCGCGGGCGCGCATCCAGTTGTAGTTGCCCTTGACGGTGTTGATCTCGCCGTTGTGCGCGACCATCCGGTACGGATGGGCGAGCTCCCAGGCCGGGAAGGTGTTGGTCGAGAAGCGCTGATGCACGAGCGCCAGCGCCGACACGGTGCGCGCGTCCTGCAGGTCGCGGTAGTAGCGGCCCACCTGGTCGGCGAGCAGCAGCCCCTTGTAGACGATCGTGCGCGTCGACATCGACGGCACGAAGTACTCCTTGCCGTGCTTCAGGCCCAGCGACTGGATCGCATGGCTGGCGGTCTTGCGGATCACGTAGAGCTTGCGCTCGAGGGCGTCGGGCACCATCACGTCGCGGCCGCGGCCGATGAAGATCTGGCGGATCACCGGCTCGGAGGTCCGCACCAGCGGGCTCATCTCCATCGCCGCGTCGACCGGCACGTCGCGCCAGCCGATCACCCGCTGGCCCTCGGCGCGGACGGTGCGCTCGAGCTCCTGCTCGCAGGCGATGCGCGAGGCGTTCTCCTTGGGCAGGAAGATCATGCCGACGCCGTACTCGCCGGGCGGCGGCAGCGCGATGCCCCGCGCGGCCATCTCGGCCCGATAGAAGTCGTCCGGGATCTGGATCAGGATGCCGGCGCCGTCGCCGAACAGGTGGTCCGCCCCGGTGGCGCCGCGGTGATCCAGGTTCAGCAGGATCTGCAGCCCCTTCTGCACGATGTCGTGGCTCTTCGCGCCCTTGATGTGGGCGACGAAGCCGACGCCGCAGGCGTCGTGCTCGTTGGACGGGTCGTACAGCCCCTGGGCTTGCGGCAGTGCCATCGCACTTCTCCTCCGGTGATCACTGCAGCATAGTGCGGCGCAGCATCCGCCTCAAGTGGAATAATCGGGGTCGGAGCACTGTTTAACGAGCATGTCGGTAGGAACCCTAAAAATGGGGGACATATCAACCGCGATCCTGCACCGTGCTGGGTCGAGCCGCCCAGACGGCGGGCGCGCCGAAGCCCGGGATGGGTCCCGGGCGGGCATCCCGGAGCAATCGCTCACTGACGGAACCGTGGCGAGATCCGCATTCGTCGGACCACGCGTTGCGTCACCGACGTTTTGCGACACCCTTTTCGCGACACCTCTTTTGTGTCACCTGCCCGGACGCGTCACCGGTCGGAGCCGTCGCCTGCCGCGGGCGTGCGGCGCGGACGGCCGACCGGCCGCGACAGCAGCCGCAGGCCGTGAGCGGCCTCGAGCCTGCGCTGGAAGTCAGCGCTCGCTGTCGGCCTTCCGCCCAGCAGACAGGCGAGCAGCCAATCGTTCTCCGACTGGGATACCGATTCGTCGAACAGGCGCCGATAGGCCGATTCCCGCTCGAAGGGCGTGTTGCCCAGCGCCCAGACCGTCGGATGCGGCCGCACCAGCGGATCGACCGCCAGCCCGGCATGGTGCCGGTGGCTGGACCACGGCCAGTCGGCGGCCGCACCGACGCGCCCGGCCCGGACTGGTCCGGACTCCAGGTGACGCTGGCATGCAAGCAGCCAACGCTCCGCCTCGACCAGCGAAGACCGGAACCGGCCCTCCCAGAGCGTGCCGCTGCGGCCGTGGCGCCGGTTGAACCAGCGCACGTAGCGCCGGCCGACGTCCTGGATCACGCGCGACAGCGCATCCTCGCGCTCGGGGGTGACGAGCAGATGCACCTGCGCATCCATCAGCAGGTACGCATGGATCGACAGTTCGTGCGCGAGGCTGGCCTCGTGCAGCCAGACAAGGTACTGCCGGTAGTCGGCGTCGTCGACGAAGACCGGCTGGCGGTTGTGGCCCCGCAGCAGCACGTGGTGCGGCAGCGCGGTCACCGCCTGGCGCGGACGACGGGCCATCGCCCGGCTCAGACCTCGTCGACCGAGAACAGCCGGCGGTGCTCCTTGATCGCGTAGCGATCGGTCATGCCGGCGATGTAGTCGGCGATGGCCCGATGCGGGTCGCGCTCGGCCTTGCGCCGGTACTCGTCGGGCAGCAGCCGCGGGTCCGCGGCGAAGGCCTCGAAGAGCGCGGTCACGATCCGGGCCGCCTTCGAGGTCATCCGAAGCACCTGGTAGTGCCGGTAGAGGTTGTCGAAGAGGAAGCGCTTGAGCTGGGCCGCGCGCGCGCCCACCTCGTCGGAGAACGCGATCAGCGGCGGCGCGTTGCGCACGTCGTCGACCGAGCCGGGCGCGGCCTCGGCGATCAGCGCCTCGCTGCGCCGGCTCAGATCGAGCACCAGCTCGTTGATCATCCGCCGCACTGTCTCGTAGACCTGCCGGCGCTCGCCCGCCGCCGGCCAGGCCGCGAGCACGTCCCGGTGGTGGCGCGCGAACAGCTCGACCTCGAGCAGCTGCTCGACCGTCACCAGGCCCGAGCGGATGCCGTCGTCCACGTCGTGGTTCACGTAGGCGATCTCGTCGGCGAGGTTGGCGAGCTGCGCCTCGAGCGTCGGCCGGGTGCGCTCGAGGAAGCGCCGCCCGACCTCGCCCAGCTTCGCGGCGTTGACCGCCGAGCAGTGCTTGAGCACGCCCTCGCGGGTCTCGAAGCACAGGTTCAGGCCGTCGTGCGCGCCGTAGCGTTCCTCGAGCGCGTCGACCACGCGCAGCGACTGCAGGTTGTGCTCGAACCCGCCGTAGGGCTGCATGCAGCGGTTCAGCGCATCCTGCCCGGCATGGCCGAAGGGCGTGTGGCCGAGGTCGTGCGCCAGCGAGATCGCCTCGGTCAGGTCCTCGTGCAGCCGCAGCCGGCGGGCGATCGTCCGGGCGATCTGCGCGACCTCGATGGAGTGCGTGAGCCGCGTGCGGAACAGGTCGCCCTCGTGGTTCACGAAGACCTGCGTCTTGTACTCGAGCCGGCGGAAGGCCCCGCTGTGCACGATCCGGTCGCGGTCGCGCTGGAACTCGTTGCGGCCCTCGGGGGCGGTCTCGGGATGAACGCGACCCCGGGTCCGGCGAGGGTCGGCCGCGTAGGGGGCGAGCGGCTCCATCGCCCGCCCGCTCAGCCGCTGCAGGCCGCGAGCGTCTCGGCCAGCAGGGCGTCGTCGACCCGCTGCACGCGTGCCGCGCCGAGCCCGTCCAGCAGCACGAAGCGCGGTGTGCCCTGGCGTGCCTTCTTGTCGACCGACATCAGTTCGACATAGCGAGACGCGGGCCAGCGCGGGCCGCGCACCGGCAGGCCGGCCGCGGCCACCGCCTCGCGCAGCCGCGCGGCGATCGCGGCATCGACGAGGCCGAGCCGGCGCGACAGGTCGGCCGCCATCACCATGCCGGCGCCCACCGCCTCGCCGTGCAGCCACTCGCCGTAGCCCATGCCGGCCTCGATCGCATGACCGAAGGTGTGGCCGAAGTTCAGGATCGCGCGCACGCCGCCCTCGCGCTCGTCGCGCTCGACCACGGAAGCCTTGATCTCGCAGGACCGCGCCACCGCCGCGGCGAGCGCGGCCGGATCCTTGGCCCGCAGCGCGGGCAGCGCGGCCGCGACCGCATCGAAGTAGCCGGCATCGGCGATCGCGCCGTGCTTGATCACCTCCGCCAGCCCCGCCGACAGCTCGCGGTCGGGCAGCGTGGCGAGCGTGTCGACGTCGATCAGCACCAGCCGGGGCTGGTGGAACGCGCCGATCATGTTCTTGCCGAGCGGATGGTTGATGCCGGTCTTGCCGCCGACCGAGGAGTCCACCTGCGCCAGCAGCGTGGTGGGCACCTGCACGAATTCGATGCCGCGCTGATAGACCGCGGCCGCGAAGCCGGCCATGTCGCCGACCACGCCGCCGCCCACCGCCACCAGCAGCGCGTCGCGGTCGAAGCGCGCCTCGAGCAGCGCGTCGAAGATCCGGTTCAGCGTCTCCCAGGTCTTGTGCGACTCGCCGGCGGGCAGCACCACCTCGTGGAGCGAGGCGGCATGCGGGCGCAGCGTGTCGGCGACGGTGCGCGCATGCAGCGCGGCGACGTTGGAGTCGGTGACGATCGCCACCATGCGCCCGGCAGCGAGCCGCGCGAGCGCGTCGTTGCCGGCGAGCAGGCCGCTGCCGACCTGGATCGAATAGGAGCGGTCACCCAGGGAGACCGGGACTTCACGCATCGGGGGCGGACTCAGGAGGAGGCGGCGCCGCGGGTTCGGGCTGGCCGAGTCGGGCGAGGATAGCATCGACCACCTGCTCGATCGGCTGGCGCCCGGTGTCGACGGTCAGGTGCGCGACCTCGCGGTACAGCGGGTCGCGCTGCCCGACCAGCTCCTCGATGCGGGCCCGCGGGTCGGCCGTCTTGAGCAGCGGGCGCACCGTGTCGCGCCGCAGCCGGTGCCACAGGTCGCCGACCGAGGCGCGCAGGTAGACCACCCGGCCGCGCTCGTGCAGCAATGCGCGGTTGCCCGCGTCGAGGACGGCACCGCCGCCGGTGGCGAACACCACCTGCGGGCGCTGCGTGAGCTCGTCGATGAGGGCCGCCTCGCGGCGCCGGAAGCCCGGTTCGCCCTCGAGTTCGAAGATCGTCTGGACCGGCACGCCCAGCCGCGCCTCGAGCTCGCGGTCGGCGTCGACGAAGGCCCAGCCCAACCGGCGCGCCAGGCGCTTGCCGACGGTGGTCTTGCCGGCACCCATCATGCCGACGAGAAAAAGGGCCCGGCGGTCGGCCGGGCCCTCGTTCACGGAGGTGTTCTGATCCAAGGGGTCTGTCGCGCGCGGTGGCTCCACCGCGGGACTTTACCGCAGTTCGACGAGCCGGCCGATCAAGGGCAGGTTGTCGGGAAGTCGGGCCCCTGCTGAAACGGGAACGGGCTCAACGCGCCCGGCGGCGCCACGGCCTTATCGCCCAAGTCTTCTGCGGCAATCGGCAACCAGAACTGCGCCACCGCGGCGCCCTCGCTGCCGGCCACCAGCACGCGCACGTCGAGCAGCACCTCCACCCATCGCGCGAAGCTGCGCGGAAACACCAGCGTGACCGCCGCCGTTCCGTTCTCGGTAGTGCTGACCGTGGGCGCCGTGCTGGCCACGTTGCCGGGTGTCAGCTGCTTGTCGAGGTTCGTGTCCTCACCGGCCTTGCAGATGCCGTCGCGGTCGAGGTCCTCGCTCGGGAACGTACCGGTGATGTTCTGCTCCCACTCGGGCGGCCCGCCCGTAGCCGGGACCCAGAACCCGGTCCGGTACTGCAGCGGCCGCAGGTTGACGATGACTGCGGCGTTCTTCACCGCGTTGCCCGTCGAGTCCGTGACCACCACCGCGTAGGTCTTGCGGTAGAGCGCGGGCTCGAGCTTCTCGATCTCGTTGTCGGTACCGATCCGCACGAACAGCTGGCTGCGCGCCACGCTCATGAACGCGACCTGCGACGAGATGCCATCGACGGTCGCAATCAGCTTGACGGCGTTCACTGCGGTGGTCGTCGGCCCGCCGATGAACGAGACGGTGGCCCGGCCCGCGAGATCGGTGGTCGCGACGCCCGGCTGGATGCTGCCGCCACTCGGATCGTCGGTCGCGCTGAACGACACCAGCCGGTTCGCGACAGGGTTGCCCCGCGCGTCGCGCACCACCGCCGTCAGCGTTGCACGCTGCTCCGTGCCGCCGCCGAGATTCGGGCCGATGGTCGACGGACCTGCCTGCAGGTCGATCTGGGACGGCGTCACCGACACGAAGTTGAAGGTGTACTCCGCGGCCACACCGCCGACCCGCGCGGTGACCGTCGCCGGACCGGCGAAGTTCGAGCTGACCGCGAAGTTCGCTGTACCGCTCCCGATGCCGGACGAGGACGGCGTCAGCGTGCCGCGCGTGGTCGACACATCGACGACCATACCCGGGGGAATGCCGTCGGAAGACTGGTAAGCGACCTGAAATGTGGCGCTCGTGCCAAGCGGCACCACCGGCGTCCCGCCGACGTTGGAGAAGCCAGAGGACGGGGTGATCGAGAGCCCCTTGCCCGAGACGACAACCGGAAGCAGCTTGGACTCGCCGAGGGCACTGAACCTGAGCGTGTCCGAGCCCGAAACGGCGCCGCGCACGCCGAACACCGCCTGGCCGCCCGAGTCCGTCTTGACCGTCTTCACGGTGAATGTATTGCCCTTGTCCGAATCCGCAGTGACATCCCATCCGGCCAGCGGCGAGCCGCTCGAATCCTTCAGCGAGACCGTGTAGTTCGACGCCGTCGCGCCCGCCAGCGAGATCGCCGCGGGACCCGTCACGTTGAGCGTGGTGCCGGCGACGCGCACCTTGAGCGGCGCCGAAGCGACGCCGCCTGCCGTGGCGATGACGGAGATGTCACGGCTGCGCGGATCGCTGAGCACGGTCAGCCGCGCGGTCGCGGTGCCGGATCCATCGGTGATGGCGCGCAGCACCTCGATACGCACGCCGCCGGGCGTACCGCTCGCGTCGGAGGCCGTCAGGTCGACCAGCACGTTCTTGGCGGCAACATTGGTACCGGACGTGACGAATACGGTCAGATCGACCGGCGTCTTGCCATCGGAGTTGATGGTCGTGGTGTTACCGACCACCTGCACGGTGCCGATGCCGGCGCCGCTGGCGGCGGCGCCGCCGCCCGCGCCCGCGCCCTCACCGCCACAGGCGGAGAGCCCGGCCGCGATCGAAAGCGGGGCCACGATCGCCAGCAACGCAATCCGGCAGGTACGGGTCAATCGTTGGAACATGATCTCAAGCCTTCCTCTTGTCGGTTCGCCGGCTCAACGAGTGCTCGCAGCAACGTCGGTCACGACGCGCGGCGTGAGGAACACCAGGAGCTCGGTCCGGTCGCTCGTGCGAGCGGTGTTCCTGAACAGGTTGCCGAGGTAGGGGAGGTCGCCCAGCACCGGCACCTTGTTGACGCGGTTGCGCTCGAACTGCTCGTAGATGCCGCCGATCACGACGGTGCCGCCGTTCTCGACCAGCACCTCGGTCTGCACCGAGCGGGTGTCGATCGCGAAGCCGGCGGGGGTCAGCTGGCCGACCGCGTCGCGGTTGACCTGCACCTTCATGATCACGTTGCCCTCGGGCGTGATCTGCGGGGTGACCTCGAGCTTCAGGTTCGCCTTGCGGAACGCGACCGCGGTCGCGCCGCTCGAGGTCGCGGTCTGGTACGGCAGCTCGGTGCCCTGCTCGATCACGGCCTTGCCCTGGTCGGAGGTCAGCACGCGCGGGCTCGACACCACCTTGCCGCGCTGCTCGGCCTCGAGCGCGGAGATCTCGAGGTTGACGAAGCGGGTCAGCTGCGAACCGAACAGGCTGACCGCGAAGCTCGCCGGGTTGGCGCCCGAGATGCCCGCGGCGGGCAGGTTCACGAAGTTGGTGTTCGCGATCGCGGTCTGCTGGCCGAGGCCCTGTGCGTTCAGGCCAGCCAGGCCGCTGCCGAGCTGCGACGACAGGTCGGCGGCGCCCTGCAGGTTGCACGACAGGGTGGAGTACGCGCTGCTGCCGAGCAGCGGCGAGCCGGCGCCGTAGACCGGCACGTTGAGCGCGGTCGGCGTGCCGGACACCGGGTCGATCACCGAGGTGGTCCGGGCGATCGTGCTGCGCAGGTCGTTGAAGCCGAGCTTCACGCCGAGGTTCCGCGAGAAGCGGTCGTCTGCCTCGACGATCCGGGCCTCGATCAGAACCTGGCGCACCGCGATGTCGAGCTGACCGATGATCCGTCGCACCTCGTCCAGGCGCGACGCGGTGTCGCGCACGAACAGCTTGTTGGTGCGCACGTCGGGCACCGCGCTGCCGGACTTCGACAGCACGCGCTGCTTGTCGTCGCCGAGCAGCTTCGCGACCGACTCGGCCTTCTGGTAGTTGAGCTGGAAGGTCTCGACGCGAGTCGGCTCGATCTCGGCGATCTGCTGCTTCGACTCGAGGTCGAGCTTCTCCTGGGTCGCGAGCTCGTCGCGCGGCGCGACCAGGATCACGTTGCCGTTCTTGCGCATGTCGAGGTTCTTCGACTGCAGCACGATGTCGAGGGCCTGATCCCAGGGCACGTCCTTCAGCCGCAGCGTGATGCTGCCGGCGACGGAGTCGCGCACGACGATGTTCAGGTTCGTGAAGTCGGCGATGACCTGGAGCAGCGCGCGGATGTCGACGTTCTGGAAGTTCAGCGACAGCTTGTCGCCGCGGTAGCCCGCGCGCGTGCCCTGCACGAGCTTGTTCGGGTCCTCGCGGACCGGCTTGACCTCGATCACGAACTGCGTGTCGCTCTGGTAGGCGTTGTGCTCCCAGAGGCCGACGGGCTCGATGATCATCCGGGCGTTCTCGCCCTGCTGGAAGGTACGGACCGCACGGACCGGCGTGCCGAAGTCGGCGACGTCGAGGCGGCGGCGCAGGTTGTCCGGCACGCGCGACTTCAGGAAGTCGACGACGATCGTCTGGCCCTGCTGCTTGATGTCGACGCCCGTCTGCGCGCTCGAGAGTTCGACGACCACGCGGCCCTCGCCGTCCTTGCCACGCCGGAAGTCGATGTCGCGCAGTGCCTGCGTGCCCGGGGCATCGGCCTTGGCGAAGCTGTAGGCGGCCGCGTTCGGCGACGTGACGGAGGATGCGCCGCCGATGCCGGAGACGGGCTCGAGGGTCACGATGACCGCGTTGCCCTCGACTGTCGTCGTGTGGGTCACCGGACGGCGCAGGTTCAGCACCATGCGCGCGCGGTTGCCGGCCTGCACGACGTTGACACTGCGCGCGTCGCCCTGGACGAGTTCGATCGGCGCGGTGCCGACCGTGCTGCCGGTGTCGAGGAAATCGAGCGCGAGCCGGGGCGGGTTGGCGATCGAGAAGCTCGCCGGCTGGGTCTTCGGAGGTGCCTTGAGCTGGATGCGCAGCACCGTCTGCGCGCCCTGCTGCGCCGAGGTGACGGATTCGATCACGTTGGCCTGCGCGCGCGCCAAGCCCGCATGCAGCATCAGCGCGAGCGCCACGACGATCGTCGCGACGAGGGCGCGGGGCCCGTTGCGGCCGTGGCCGCCGATCGCAGCCAGCACCTGTGCACCCTTCATTTCTTGATCTCCTGCACCTGCAGACGCAGGGCCGTGTCCCGTTCGATCCAGTCGCCTGCGGCGTCCTGGACGATCTCTCGCACCGCGACCTCGTCTTCCGAGACGCGCAGCACGCGGCCGAAGTTCTGGCCGATGTAGTTGCCGACGCGAACCTGGAAGAGGACCGCATCGGCCTGCAGCAGCGCGACGGTCGAGCCCTTCTGCGTGAGGTTGCCCACCATCTTCAGGTTGTCGAGCGGATAGGCCTCGAGCGGCTCGCGGCGACGCGTGAGGTCGGGGCGAAGACCGTTGCCGGGCCGCATCGTTTCCATGGCGCCCACGCGCAGCTTGGCGACGCTGAACGGATCGATCTCACCGCTCGAGGGGTACCGGAACGGCTCGAACGACTTGGGCGGGGCGAGCGTTTCCTTGAGCAGCGGCGTCGTGCGGCGGGTCTCGTCCATCCAGGCCCGCAGTTCGCCGCGGTCCGACTCGCAGCCCGCGATCGCCAGCACGATGGCCGCGAGGCCCGCCGCGCGTTGAAGGGTGCCCGTCATTTCTTGGCCCCCTGCTTCGCTTTCGTGCCCGCCGCACGCTGCTGAGCGATCTCCTCGGGATCGAGGTAGCGGAAGGTCTTCGCGGTCGCGTCCATCGCCAGCATGGTGTTCACGCCCTTGGGGTCGAAGGGCTGGATCTGCACGTTGTTCAGGGTCACGATCCGCGCGAGGTTCGCGATGTCGCTCGCGAACGAGCCGAGGTCGTGATAGTTGCCGACCACGCGCACGCTGATCGGCAACTCGGCGTAGTACTCGCGCACGACGGTCTGGCCGGGCTTGAACAGCATCAGCTGCGCGCCGCGACCCACGCCCGCCTGGTTGATGTCCGACAGCAGCGCGTCCATCTCGGCCTTGCTGGGCAGCTGCTTCTCGAGCTGGCTCACGA
>JBIIPQ010000427.1:0-3910 GCA_044342535.1 Burkholderiaceae bacterium | reverse complement strand
GGCGGCGGCGGCACGAAGTCGGCCGGCAGCGTCGCGCGCGGGATCGGGCGCTTGATCAGGCGCTCGATGTCGGAGAGGAACTTGGACTCCTCGCGGTCGACCAGCGAGATCGCCGCGCCCTCGCTGCCGGCGCGGCCGGTGCGGCCGATCCGGTGGACGTAGTCCTCGGGGACGTTGGGCAGCTCGAAGTTCACCACGTGCGGCAGCTGGTCGATGTCCAGCCCGCGCGCGGCGATGTCGGTCGCGACCAGCACCTGCAGCGAGCTGTCCTTGAACGAGGCCAGCGCACGGGTGCGCGCGTTCTGGCTCTTGTTGCCGTGGATGGCCAGCGACTCGATGCCGTCCTTGCAGAGCTGCTCGGCGAGACGGTTCGCGCCATGCTTGGTCCGCGTGAACACCAGCACCTGGAACCAGTTGCCTTCCTTGATGAGGTGCGACAGAAGGTGGCGCTTGATGCCCTTCTCGACCATGTAGGCCGACTGCGTGACCAGTTCGGACGCCGTGTTGCGGCGCGCGACCTCGACGCTCGCCGGGTCGTGCAGCATGCTGTCGGCGAGCTCGCGGATCTCGTCGGCGAAGGTCGCCGAGAACATCAGGTTCTGGCGCTGCTTCGGCAGGTGCGTGATGACCTTGCGGATGTCGCGGATGAAGCCCATGTCGAGCATCCGGTCCGCCTCGTCGAGCACCAGCACCTCGACGGCCGACAGGTCGACCGTGCGCTGACCGAGGTGATCGAGCAGGCGACCGGGCGTGGCCACCAGGATGTCGATCTTGCCGCGCATCGCGCTGATCTGCGGATTGATGTTGACGCCGCCGAAGACGACCAGCGAGGTCATCGACAGGTACTTGCCGTAGGTGCGGACCGACTCCTCGACCTGCGCGGCCAGCTCGCGGGTCGGCACGAGCACGAGGCAGCGCGGCTTGCCGGCGCGCGACTGCGCGGGCTTGCCGTCGGGGCCGGGGGCGGATAGGCGCTGCAGGATCGGCAGCACGAAGCCGGCGGTCTTGCCGGTGCCGGTCTGCGCGGCGGCGCGCAGATCGCGGCCGGTCAGCACGACCGGGATGGCCTGCAGCTGGATCGGGGTGGGGGTTTCGTAGCCGGCGTCTGCAATTGCGCGCAGCAGCGGCTGTGCGAGCCCGAGGCTCGCGAAGTTCGATTCGAGTGTCATGGTCTTCGGTTCCAGCGACAGCCTGCCGCTCTTGCCGAGTGACACCAATCTAGGCGGACGTCCGGGGGGATGGAGGGAACCCGGGAGGAAACCAGGCAGGACGCGCTGATTGGCTGCTCACGTCCAGACAGGCATGGTAGCACGCGACCTCCTCGGCCCCCGGACCGCCGGTCGGGCCATCCCGCGTGACCATGCGTGCCTATACTTCTCCTCATGGACAAGACACTCGCCGACCTGCGCAAGAGCTACGACCGCGACGAACTCGTCGAGGACCGTGCCGCCAACGCCCCGCTCGAGCAGTTCGGGCGCTGGATGCAGCAGGCTCTGGACGCGAAGCTCGAGGAGCCCAACGCGATGACCGTGGCCACCGTCGGACCCGACGGCCGTCCGTCCACGCGCATCGTGCTGATCAAGGGCTTCGATGCGCGCGGCATCGTCTGGTACACCAACTACGCGAGCCGCAAGGGTCGCGAGCTCGAGGCGCACCCGTTCGCGGCGCTGCAGTTCCACTGGGTCGCGCTCGAGCGCGTGGTGCGGATCGAGGGCCGGGTCACGCGCGTCGACGAGGCCGAGTCCGACGCGTACTTCGCCTCGCGTCCGCTCGCCTCGCGCATCGGCGCCTGGGCCTCCGAGCAGAGCGCCCCGATCGCCTCGCGCGCGACGCTGGTGGCCCGGGCCGCCGAGTACGGCCTGAAGTACGGCCTGCATCCGCCGCGCCCGCCGCACTGGGGCGGCTACCGGCTCGAGCCTGACTATTGGGAGTTCTGGCAGGGGCGACCGTCACGCCTGCACGACCGCCTCGCCTACCGGCTGCGGCCCGAGGGCGACTGGCAGCGCGAGCGGCTCGCGCCCTGACGGTTCCGGCGCGGGCCGCGGGCGCGCAGACCGATGGACTCGCCGCGCCGTCGGACCGCCCCGCGTCCGACCGTCCGTATCCAGGCCGCGGTCGACCTTTCGTCCGCTGTGGCTATGGTGCTGCGGGCGCGCGCCGACAACACTTTCAGCGTCGAGCGTCGCCTCGCGGTCCGGATCCCCGGCCGGCGTGTCCGTCGCTGCTCGCCGCGAGGGTCCATGAGCGCTGCCGCATCGAACCTGCCCCCGAACGCCGAGGCCGACAGCCCGCGGCTCGACTGCTTCCGATACCTGATGGACGACGGCGTGGAGCACCACGTCGCCCAGCTAGAGGGCGATGAACGCATCGTGGCCACGCTGCGGCTCGAGTCGGTCCGCACCGCGCCGCTGGCGATGATGCGGCGGATCGGAGTCACCACCCTGCCCGATGCGGACGGCGCCTACGTGCTGTGCTCGGCCGACGGCGACGATGCCGGCCTCGAGGGCCTCGCGCTGCTGACCGCGGCCGTGCTCGAGCGGCGCCGCCGGGAGGCGGACGACGGGTTCTGGCTGGGCGCCTGCCCGCTCGCGCTCGTCGACGCGGCACTCGCGCTCGGCTGGCGCCGGGTGCCGGCCGCATCGACCGCCGCGGCCGAGGCCGACGCGGACACCGTGCCGCTGGTGCTGCTTGCCGACGACACCGCGCACTTCGCGCGCCTCGGCTCGCCACTCGCCACGCTCGACGGCGCACCGGCCGAGCCGACGCCCCGGTGGGCCGAGCTGCTCGAGGCGCTCGGGCTGCCCGCGATCGAGGCCGAGGCCGAGGCCCCGCGCCGCAAGGCCGGCTGACGCCGCACCAGGCGGCGCGAGCTCGGCTCGGCATAGCTCGGGTCAGCGGCGGAGACGAGGGCGGGCGCGGCCAAGGCAACGTCGACCGCTGCGGCCGCGGCAGCGCCGACATGGCGTGCGGCGGCACGGCAGCGGTTCGACGAAGGGCTCATCAGGGCTCCCGAGGCGTCATGGGGTCCGCGGGCCGAATCGTACCCGGACGCGGCACCGGCCCCGATCAGGCCGGCGTGTCGGCGAGGGCCATCAGGGCCATCACGTCTTCCTCGAACATCTCGCCGGGGATGCGCTGCAGCAGCCGTCCGCGCCGATCGAAGGTCACCGTGGTCGGCGTGACCCGCCGCAGCTCGAAGCGCGCGCGGAGCGCCTCCGCGCCCATCGTGACCGGGAAGCCGTAGCCGCGCTCGCGCACGTAGCGGCGCACCAGCTCCGGGTCGCGATCGAGCGAGGCGGCGAGCACGCGCAGCGGCCTGCCGGCGGCCTGCGCCGCACGATGCAGCGCGTCGACATGCGGGTTGTGGCGCACGCAGAACGGACACCAGGTGGCCCAGATCAGCAGCACGCCAGCCTGTCCGCGCCAGGACTCGGGCGACCAGACGGTGCCGTCGAGCAGCTCGATCGTCGGCCAGGCGACCGGCCCGTTCGACGCGGCCGACGCGGCCGGCGCGGCCGCAGGCGGATGCTGCGCCCGAGCGAGCGCAGCGAGCGCGGGAATCGCGAGCGCGACGGGAAGCGCGCGCATCAGCCGCCGCCTGAGCGGTCCGGGGGTGTTCATCCGTGGGAGTCTTCCCGCGTGATCGGCAGGCGTGGCGGAATGGCTGCGGCTTAGATCGTTTCGCGTCTTTGCTTAATTCTAGAACAACGATGGGCATAGGCACCCCGGCCAGGCTCGTCGCGTAGGATCCCGCCACCGCTCGGGCGGCCCCTCGGCGCCCCGCTTTCCCCCACGGAGACACCCGATGAACACCCCGCTTCGACACGGCGCGCTCGGCGCGATCGCGTCGGGGGGGGGCGCGGGGCGCCGCCCCCCCCAGGCGCCGGACCCCACCCGCCCCCCCCAACAC
>JBIIPQ010000426.1:0-3916 GCA_044342535.1 Burkholderiaceae bacterium | reverse complement strand
TCGGTCGCGATCACCGCGGTCTCGGCGGTGCTCGCGGTCATCATCCCGCCGTCGATCCTGATGATCGTCTGGGGCGGCGTGCTGTCGGTGTCGATCGGCGCGCTGTTCCTCGCAGGCGTGATCCCGGGCCTGCTGATCGGGCTGGTGCAGATGGCCACCGTGCACGCCTACGCCAAGCGGCGCGGCTACCCGACCTACGGCCGCTCGACCTTCAAGGTGTTCCTGGCCGCGCTGCTGGTGGCGCTGCCGGCCCTGATGACGCCGGTGATCATCATCGGCGGCAAGATCTTCGGCTGGTTCACCGCCACCGAGTCGGCGTGCATCGCCGTGCTCTACGCAGGCGTGCTGTCGATGATCGTGTACCGGGAGATGAACCTGTCGGGCCTGAAGCTCGCGCTGACGGACACCGGCCGGCTGGCCGCGGTCGCACTGTTCTGCGTCGGCACCGCCAGCGCGTTCGGCTGGCTGCTCGCCTACTACCAGATCCCGAAGGCGATCCTCGCCAACGTCGGCAGCTGGGGGATGGGCCTGTACCAGACGGGCTTCTTCATCGCCGCGGTGTTCCTGGTGGTCGGCTGCTTCCTCGACGCGATCCCGGCGATCATCATCGTCGGCACGATCCTGCAGCCGCTCGCCCAGGCAGTCGCCATGGATCCGGTGCACTTCGCGATGATCGGCATCGTGTCGCTGGCCTTCGGCCTAGTGACACCACCGTACGGGCTGTGCCTGATGATCGCCTGCTCGATCGCGAAGGTGACGATGGCATCGGTCCTGAAGGACACGATGATCATGCTGATCCCGATGTTCGGCGTGCTGGTCCTGGTCATCGTGTGGCCGGACGTGGCGCTGATCCTGCCGAAGCTGATCTCGCCCGAGTACCTGAAGTAGGGGACGGGCGACGATGCTGCACCCGGCGACGCTCACCGGCCCCGAGGATCCCCGCACGCCGTGGCGGATCACCGTCGAGCCGCCGGGCGGGCTGCGCGCCTGACGATGGCCGCGGCAGACCCGGCGTCGCGCCCCGTCGCGCTGGTCACCGGCGCCAACCGCGGCATCGGCCGCGGCATCGCCTGGGCGCTCGCCGATGCGGGCTTCGACCTCGCGCTCTGCGACCTCGCGCACGACGCGGACACCGAGGCCATGCTCGCAGGCCTCGCCGCGCGCGGCGCGCGCACCGTTTTCCACGCGGGCGACGTGGCCGCGCTCGACGGCCACGGTGCGCTGCTCGAGGCGGCCCGCTCGCTGTCGGGGCGCATCGACTGCCTGGTCAACAACGCCGGCGTGCCCGCGGTGCGCCGCGGCGACCTGCTCGCGCTACGCCCCGAGGACTTCGACCGGGTGCTCGCGGTCAACCTGCGAGCGCCCTTCTTCCTCGCGCAGGCGGTGGCCCGCGCGATGCTGGCCGATGGGGATGACGTCGGCGTCGGCGACACGCGCGCCGACGGCGTCGTCCGCCGCTCGCGCTCGATCGTCACGGTGTCCTCCATCAGCGCGACCCACGCCTCGCCCGAGCGCGCCGAGTACTGCCTGTCGAAGAGCGCGTTGCCGATGATGACGCGACTGCTGGCGCTGCGGCTCGCCGCGCACGGCATCGCCGTCTGGGAGGTGCGCCCCGGCATCGTGCGCACGCCGATGACCGCGCCAGTCACTGCACGCTACGACGCCCTGATCGAAGACGGCCTCGTGCCTCAGGGGCGCTGGGGCGAGGCGGCCGACGTCGGCCGCACGGTCGCCTCGCTCGCCTCGGGGGCGCTGCCCTTCGCCACCGGCGAAGCCGTCCATGTCGACGGCGGGCTGCACATCGCCCGGCTCTAGCCGGGCGATACCTCGATGCCGCCCGGCTCTAGCCCCTCCCTATCTGGGGACGATCTTCGCGCCGGTGAGCTGCTCCTGCGCCTCGACCAGCGAAGGCACGTACTTCTTGCCGTGGCCGAGCGCCGATGCCAGCGCGAGCGACTGATGGACCGCCTCGCCGACCACCGTCGGGATCGACAGGTTCTCGGCAAGGTGCGTGTAGTAGCGGACGTCCTTGCGCGCATTGTCGAGCTCGAACTTCAGGCCGCCGAGGTCGCCGGTCAGCGTCTTGGCCATCGCCTGGAAGAGCCCGGAGTTCACCGCGCCCGCCGACACCAGCTCGACGAGCTTGCCCACGTCGATGCCGGCGCGCTGTCCGACGGCGAAGGCCTCGGCGGTAGCGGTACAGATCGCCTGCGCGATGAAGTTGTTCAGCAGCTTCACGATGTGGCCGGCACCCGGCCCGCCGACGTGGAAGACGTTCTCGGCGAACGCGCGGATCACCGGCTCGAGCCGGGCGAAGGTGGCGGTGTCGGCGCCGACCATCACGTTGAGCCGCCCCTGCTCGGCCTCGACCGGCGTCCGGGCGAGCGGCGCGTCCACCAGCGACGCGCCGGCATCGGCAGCGAGCGCGCGCAGCTTCGCGGTCGAGTCGGGCTCGCTGGTCGAGCAGTCGACGATCGTCAGTCCCTGGCGCTTCATCGACAGCAGGCCGTCGGCGCCCGACACCACCGCCTCGACCTGCGGCGAGCCGGTCACGCAGATGAACACGATGCTCGACTGCGCGGCGAGCGCGGCGGGGCTCGGTGCCTCGGTCGCGCCCGCGGCCAGCAGGTCGGCGACACGCTCGCGGTTGCGGTGCACGGTGATGGCCACCGGGTACCCGCGGGCCAGCAGGTTCTTCGCCATGCCGTGTCCCATCAGCCCCGATGCACCGATGAATCCGATCCGTTCCGTCGTCGACATGCCGTCTCCTCGTTGTGTGGCGCGCATGCTAGCGCGACGCGGCCGGCGGATCGCGGCGCAGCGTGGCCAGCAGTTTCATTCCGGCGCGGCCGTCCTGCGGCAGGCCGATGCGCGCCTGCTCGTCGCGGATCGCGCGGCGGCTCAGGCTGCCGATCATCCCGTCGGCCTCGCCGATCGGATGGCCGCGCGCCAGCAGCAGCGTCTGCAGCTCGCGGCGCTCGGCCCGCGACAGCCCGGGGTCGTCGGTCGGCCACGGCGTGACGAAAGGCGTGCCGCCGCGCAGGCGGTCGGCCAGGTGCACGATGGCGAGCGCATAGCTCTCGGCCGCGTTGTACGCGTAGACGGCGTCGAAGTTGCGCAGCACGATGAAGGCCGGCCCCGCGGACCCGGCCGGCAGCAGCAGCGCGGACGCGGTCTGCGAGGCCTCGAGCGGACGGCCGTCGACGCGCCGCACGCCGCGCGCGGCCCAGTCGGCGAGCGGGCGGCGCTTGCTGCGTCCGGCGAGCGAGGCATCGAAGCCCTCGGGCAGGCGCACCTCCCACCCCCAGGGCTCGCCGGTGCGCCAGCCGGCGCGGCGCAGGTAGTTGGCGGTCGAGGCGAGCGCATCGGGCACGGTGCCGACGATGTCGCGCCGGCCGTCGCCGTCGAAGTCGACCGCGGCCTCGAGGAAGGTGCTCGGCATGAACTGCGTCTGGCCGAAGGCGCCTGCCCACGAGCCGTTGAAGGCCGCCGGATCGACGTGCCCCTCGGCGAGGATGCGCAGCGAGGCGAGCAGCTCGTTGCGGAAGAACGCCTGGCGGCGGCCCTCGCAGGACAGCGTGGCGAGCGAGCGCAGGATGGACTTTCGCCCCGTGGCGCGCCCGAAGTCGCTCTCCACGCCCCAGACCGCCACCACCGTCGCCGGATCGACGCCATGCCGCGCCTGGACCCCGTCGAGCACCTCGCGCCAGCGCTCGAGCATCGCGCGCCCGTCGTCGACGCGCTGGGTGTCGACCAGGCCGGCGAGGTAGTCCCAGATCGGCGTGCGGACCTCGGGCTGGAAGTCGAGCGACTCCAGCACCGACGGGTCGCGCTCCAGGCCGGCGAGATGACGCTCGACAGCGGCACGGGGCACGCCACGCGCGATGGCGTCGGCGCGCAGGCGCGCGAGGCAGGC
>JBIIPQ010000101.1:0-12096 GCA_044342535.1 Burkholderiaceae bacterium | reverse complement strand
GCGCCCGCCGCTGTGCCGGCGTCCGTGCCTGCGCGGCGGCGCCGCACGGCCGCGCGCTAGGCCGCCGCGTCAGCTGCGGCGCCGCCGCACGCGCTTCGAGCCGCCGCGCAGCCCCGTCTCCTCGAGGTAGCGGCGGGTCCGGAAGAACAGGACCAGCCCGAGCGCGATCGCCGCCATCGCCGCCATCGTCCACCAGAAGCCCGCGGGCGAGTGCACGCCGGGCATCACCTCGAAGTTCATGCCGAAGATGCCCGTGATGAGCGTCAGCGGCATGAAGGTGGCGGTCAGCACCGTCAGCGTCCGCATGATCTGGTTGGTGCGGTGCGCGGTCGCCGAGAAGTGCAGCTGCACCGCGGATTCGATCGAGGTCTCGAGCCGCTGCGCGTGGCCGCGCACCCGCTCGATGTGCTCGACCAGGTCGTTGACCCGGACCTCGAGTGCGTCGGTCAGCGCGGGCATCGCCGGCTCGCCAGCGTCGCGTGCGGACCTCGGGTCGTCGGTCGCGTCAGTCCAGTACTGGGCCGGATCGTCGTGGCCGCCGTTCCGGTCGAGCCGCTCGTCGCGCCACTCCTGCAGCGCGTCGAGCTGCTCCTCGGACAGGTTCTCGAGCTTGCGAAGCTGGCGCCTCGCCTCGAGCAGCGATACCCAGTCACGGAACGGCCGGCGCGGGTCGAGCAGCTCGCGCTGCGAGTACTCGAGCTGGTCCGTCACCGGCTGGCGCAGGTCGAGGTACCGGTCGACCATCCCGTTGAGGATGCGCAGCATCAGCTCCTCGGGGCGCGATGGCATGCGCTCCTTGAAGCGGGCGCCATCGAGCAGGCGCCTGCGCAGCGCCGGCACCTGGTGGCTGTCGGCGGGCCGCACGCTGACCACGCAGCGTGGAAACAGGAAGAAGACCGTCGGCTGGGTGCGGATGCGGATCGGCTCGTCCGGATCGGGCACGGGGCGGATCGCAAGGCCGCGGAAGACGATCATCTCGTACTCGCGCGTCGAATCGAAGTACGAGGGATGCGTGACGTTCTCGGCGTCGACCAGGTGATCGTCGAGCACCGTCACACCGGTCAGGCGCTCGACCGTGTCGACCCAGGCCCGGGGCGTCTCGAAATGTGCGTCGACCCAGGCATAGCCGTGCTCGGGCAGCACGGTGGCCGACGCTTCGTCGACCTGCTCGCAGCGCCCGGGCTGGATCCAGATCACCGACACCGGCGGCGCACCGGTATCGAGGTCGGTCGGCGTGTCGCGCGGCGACTCGCCCGGCGCACGCGCGACCGGCAGCTCGTCGTCGTCGCGGCGCGCCGGCGCCTCGCCTCGCGGCGCCTTCAGCGCTGCTCCAGCCACCGCGCCGCGTCCAGCGCGAAGTAGGTCAGGATGCCGTCCGCACCGGCGCGCTTGAACGCGAGCAGCGACTCGAGCGCCACGGTGCGCTCGTCGAGCCAGCCGTTGGCCGCGGCCGCCTTGAGCATCGCGTACTCGCCGCTGACCTGGTAGACGAAGGTCGGCACGGCAAAGGTGTCCTTCACGCGGCGCACGATGTCCAGGTAGGGCATGCCCGGCTTGACCATCACCATGTCGGCGCCTTCCTGCAGGTCCAGTCCCACCTCGCGCAGCGCCTCGTCGCTGTTGGCCGGGTCCATCTGGTAGGTCTTCTTGTCGCCCTTGCCGAGGTTGCTGGCCGAGCCGACCGCGTCGCGGAAGGGACCGTAGAAGCCCGATGCGTACTTCGCGGAGTACGCCATGATCCGCGTGTGGATGTGGCCGGCGCCCTCCAGCGCCTGGCGGATCGCGCCGATCCGCCCGTCCATCATGTCCGACGGCGCGACGATGTCGACGCCCGCCTCGGCCTGCACCACCGCTTGCGCCCGCAGCAGCTCGACCGTGATGTCGTTGATCACGTAGCCGTCGTCGTCGATGACCCCGTCCTGCCCGTGGCTGGTGAACGGGTCGAGCGCGACGTCGGTCAGCACGCCGAGCTGCGGGAAGTGCTTCTTGATCGCCCGGACCGCGCGTGGCACCAGGCCGTCGGGATCGGTGGCGATCCGGCCGTCGGGCGTCTTGAGCGCGGGTTCGATGACCGGGAACAGCGCCATCACCGGGATGCGCGCGGCCGCGCACTTCTCGGCGACGCCGAGCAGCCGGTCGATGCTGTGGCGCTCGACCCCGGGCATCGATGCGACCGACTGGGTGATCCCGTTTCCGTCCAGGACAAACACGGGGTAGATCAGGTCATCGACGCTCACCAGGTTCTCACGAACCAGCCGGCGGGTGAACTCGTCGCGCCGGAGGCGACGCGGACGATGAGCCGGAAAGCCTTGTTCTAACTGGGGAAATTGGGCCATTCGTCGTTTTCCTTCGACCCGTCGGTCAGCGCACGGACGGGCCGGTCAAAAAGTGCTTGCAAAAGTTTGTGCAGCACTTATCATGGACAACAGAGGGTCACGCGACTGATATTCGCGCGATCGTCTCCCGCTTCTCCTCCCTGAGCGGGTGCCTGCGAGGTCTTCAAAGGCTCTTCAAGGGTATTTCCACCCCGGGACTGAAAAGTCGCCGGGGTTCTTTTTGTCGGACCGGTGGAGACTCAGGTCGCCGGCGGCTGCGGCGACCCGGGCAGGCCGGTCTCGATCCAATTCTCCACGAGTTCGGTCAGTTCGTCGCTTCCGGACCGGTTCAGGGCCGAGAAGAGCATGACGTGGTCGCCGAGCCCGGGTCGGATGCGGGCGAGTTCGGCCGCGACCTCGCGCTGGGTCTTGCGGGCCTGCTCGCGGGACAGCTTGTCGGACTTGGTGAGCGTGACCGACAGGCGCACCCCGGCCGGCACCCAGCCGATCAGCCGGCGGTCGAGGTCGGTCAGCCCGCGGCGGATGTCGGCCAGCAGCACGACGCCCGCGAGCTGCGGGCGCTTCTGCAGGTACTGGCCGGCGAGCTGGTCCCAGGTCTTCTTCATCTCGAGCGGGGCGGACGCGTAGCCGTAGCCCGGCGTGTCGACGAGGTAGCCGAGGGGGCGCTCTTCGGGCCCGATCGTGAAGTAGTTGAGGGCCTGGGTGCGTCCGGGCGTGCGGCTGGAGAAGGCCAGCCGCTTGCGGTTGCACAGGATGTTGATGGCCGACGACTTGCCCGCGTTGGAGCGGCCCACAAAAGCGACCTCGACGAGGCCGTCTCGCGGCAGCTGGTGCAGGGCGGCGACGGTGGTATGGAAGCGGGCAGTGGTGAGGAGTGGCATGGACCGGGGCTATTGTACAATCCGGGGTTTGCGTGCATTAACGACTTTCAGGTGTCATCGATGATCCGACCGGCCTCCTCCTCAAGCGAACAAGCAGTCGCGTTCCGCCAGCCGGTTGCCAGACCCGCACCCCGGGCCGCGCGTGGCCTGGCAGCGCTCGCCGCCACCGTGCTCCTCGCGGTCTGCGGCGCCGTCCAGGCCCAGGGCGCGCCCAAGAAGGTCGACTTGGCGAAAGGTCAGCAGATCGCCTCCCAGGCTTGCGCCGCCTGCCACGGCGCCGACGGCAATGCCACTGGCCCGGCCAATCCCAAGCTCGCCGGCCAGCATGCCGACTACCTGTACAAGCAACTGGTCAACTTCGTGCCGAAGCCTGGTGCCAAGCAGGCCGAGCGGGTCAACGCGATCATGATGGGCTTCGCGTCGACGCTGTCCGACGACGACAAGCGCAACGTCGCCGCGTACTACGCGAGCCAGACCAAGAAGCCCTCGGCCGCCAAGGACAAGGCGCTGGTCGAGCTCGGTCAGCAGATCTACCGTGGCGGCATCCCGGGCAAGCAGGTGCCGTCCTGCGCCGGCTGCCATGGCCCGGCGGGCGCCGGCATGCCCGCCCAGTACCCGCGCCTCGCCGGCCAGTGGGCCGAGTACACCGAGTCGCAGCTCGTGCAGTTCCGCGGCGGCCAGCGCATGAACAACGCGCAGATGATGGCGATCTCGGCACGCCTGTCGGACCGCGAGATCAAGGCCGTCGCCGACTACGTCGCCGGCCTGCGCTGACGCGCCGAAGCGCGCGTCGACCCCGGACGGGCGCCCTCGGGCGCCCGTTTTCACGATTGGGCGCCCGCGGGCGCCCGTGCCACGAGTGGGCGCCCGTTCGCTTCTGGGCGCCCATGTCGTTTCCGGCTCGAGGTCGCCTGTGCTGGCCCGCGGGTCAGGACTCCCTCAGAATGACGACCACCCGTTGTCGCGCCCCCGGCGCCCAGGAGACTCGCGTGCTCATCCGCACCCCGCCCCGCCACGAACCCACCGCGTCCGAGATCACGCCGCGCGGCGTCTGGCAACGTCGCCGCGAGCTCGTCCGCGCCGCCGCCGCCGGCATCGCGCTGCCGGGAGCGTCGGGGCTCGCGCTTGCCCAGGGGCCCAAGCCCGAGCCGGCCAAGCTGCCGGGCAAGCCCGGTCCGTTCGGCACCACCGACAAGCCCACGCCCTACAAGGACGTGACGACCTACAACAACTTCTACGAGTTCGGCCTCGACAAGGACGATCCGGTGCGCAACGCCGGTCGGCTCAAGACTCGGCCCTGGACGGTCGCGGTCGAGGGCGAGGTCGGCAAGCCGGGCAGCTTCGGCATCGAGGACCTGCTCAAGCTCGCTCCGATGGAGGAGCGGGTCTACCGGATGCGCTGCGTCGAGGGCTGGTCGATGGTGATCCCCTGGGTGGGGTTCCCGCTGGCCGAGCTGATCAAGCGCGTCGAGCCGACCGGCAACGCGAAGTTCGTCGAGTTCTACACGCTCAACGATCCGAAGCAGATGCCGGGCTTGAGCTCGTCGGTGCTCGCCTGGCCGTACGTCGAGGGCCTGCGGATGGACGAGGCGAACAGCCCACTCACGCTGCTGGTCTTCGGCCTGTACGGCGAGGTGCTGCCGAACCAGAACGGCGCGCCGCTGCGGCTGGTCGTCCCCTGGAAGTACGGCTTCAAGAGCAACAAGTCGCTGGTGAAGATCCGCTTCGTCGAGAAGCAGCCGGTCACCTCGTGGAACCGTTCGGCGCCGCAGGAGTATGGCTTCTTCTCGAACGTGAACCCGAACGTCGACCATCCGCGCTGGTCGCAGGCGACGGAGCGCCGCATCGGCGAGGACGGGTTCATCCAGCGCAAGCGGCCGACGATGATGTTCAACGGCTATGCGGACCAAGTCGCGGGCCTCTATGCGGGCATGGACCTCAAGCGCTTCTACTGAGGCGCGCGCGCCCGCGCGGCACGGCGGCGTGCCGCGCGCGCTCCCCGCGATCAAGGCCGCGCTGTTCGTGCTCGCGCTGCTGCCGCTTGCCCGGCTGCTCGGGGCCGGCGTATTCGGCTGGTTCGGCGGGCTCGGCGCCAACCCGATCGAGCTGATCACCCGCTCGACGGGCACCTGGACGCTGGTGTGTCTCTGCGCGAGCCTGGCGGTCACGCCGCTGCGGCGTGCCACGGGCCTGAACTGGCTGGTGAGGCTGCGCCGGATGATCGGCCTCTTCGCGTTCTTCTACGCGGTGCTGCACCTCGGCACCTACGTCTGGTTCGACCAGTGGTTCGACCTTCGGGCGATCGTGAGCGACGTGATCAAGCGGCCGTTCATCACGGTGGGCTTCGCGGCCTTCGTGCTGATGGTGCCGCTGGCCGTGACCTCGACCGACGCGATGGTGCGCCGCCTCGGCCGGCGCTGGGGCACGGTGCACAAGCTCGTCTACCTGGTCGCGGTGGCGGCCGTGCTGCATTACTGGTGGCACAAGTCCGGCAAGAACGACTACTCGGAGGTCGGCTGGTACGCGGCCGCTGTGGTGCTGATGCTGGGCTGGCGGGTGTTCGACCGGCTGCGGGTGCGGTCGCAGGCCCGGTCGCAGGCGCAGGCGCGCGGCTGACTCGCTGCCGACCCGCTGCCGACCCGCTGCCGACCCGCTGCCGACCCGCTGCCGACCCACGTCGGCATCGCGCGGGCCGGGGGGCCCGACGGCGGCCCGATCAGTCGCGCGGCAGCGTGTGCTCGCCGGCGAAGAGGTCGGCGATGCGCTCGCGCTCGCGTACGACATGCACGCGGGCGCCGTCGACCATGACCTCGGCACCGCGCGGGCGCGTGTTGTAGTTCGAGCTCATCGCCATGCCGTACGCGCCCGCCGACAGGATGGCGAGCAGGTCGCCCTCGCCGATCGCGAGCTCGCGGCCGCGGCCGAGCCAGTCGCCCGACTCGCAGACCGGCCCGACGATGTCGTACTCGCGGGCGGCGGCCGAGGCGGGCTCGACGGTGACGATGTCGTGCCAGGCCTCGTACATCGCCGGACGCATCAGGTCGTTCATCGCCGCGTCGACGACGGCGAAGTGCTTGCCGCCGTTGGCCTTGAGCACCTCGACGCGCGTGAGCAGCACGCCCGCATTGCCGACCATCGCGCGGCCGAACTCGAACAGCGTCTCGGGCACCTCGCGGCCGCGCGCGGCGGCCCAGGCGTCGATGCGTGCGAACAGCGCGCGCAGCATCTCGCCGCGTGCCGGCGGCGTCTCGTCGCGGTAGGTGATGCCGAGGCCGCCGCCGAGATCGAGGTGGCGGATCGCGATGCCCTCGGCGGCGAGCGCGTCGACCAGGTCGAGCAGGCGGTCGAGCGCGGCGAGGAAGGGCGCGATCTCGGTGATCTGCGAGCCGATGTGGCAGTCGATGCCCTCGATGCGCAGGTTCGGCAGCGCCGCCGCCTGCCGGTAGGCGGCGAGCGCGCGCTCGTGCGAGATGCCGAACTTGTTCTCGCGCAGGCCGGTCGAGATGTAGGGATGGGTGCCCGCGTCGACGTCGGGATTCACGCGCAGCGACACCGGCGCGCGCAGCTTCATCGAGCCCGCCACGGCATCCAGGCGCACCAGCTCGCTCTCGGACTCGACGTTGAAGCAGCGAACGCCGGCTGCCAGCGCGGCGCGCATCTCGTTGCTCGTCTTGCCGACACCGGAGAACACGATCCGCGCGGGATCGCCGCCGGCGGCCAGCACGCGGGCCAGCTCGCCCGCCGAGACGATGTCGAAGCCGGCGCCGCGGCGTGCCAGCAGCTCGAGGACCGCGAGGTTGCTGTTGGCCTTGATCGCGTAGCAGACGAGCGCACGGCGGCCGACCGTGGCCTGCGCGAACTCGTCCCAGGCGCCTTCGATCGCGCCGCGCGAGTAGATCCAGGTGGGCGTGCCGAAGCGTTCGGCGATGTCGGCGAGCGGGACCTGCTCGGCGTGCAGGCGACCGCCGATCGTGGGGAACCAGGACATCGGAGCCTCTGAGGAGAGTCGGTGGGGCAGGCGCGGCCGGAGGGCGCGACTCAGTCTGTACGGCGTGCGGGACGTTCGGTCGCGGGCGAGCCCGGGGTCGCCTCGGTCGGGAGCCGGGCCGGCGGTAGCACCACCGTGCCGCTCGACGGCGCACGCACCCTCGGAGGCGGCTCTGCCGGCGGCACCGGCAGCACCAGCGGGCCACGCTGACCGCAGGCCGCGACCAGCGAACCCGCTAGAATCGCCGCCAGCAGCCGCATCGGGCCGAGCCCGGCGCGACGACTGCTTCCACCGACGCGGGAACGACCGCGAACCATGAGGCCAGCATAGCATGAGCGATCAGGCCTTCCAGCGTGACGCCGAGGCCGCCCTCGACGCGATCGAGGCTGCGATGGAGCGCGCCGCGGACGGCGACCTCGACGTCGACGTCGAGCGCCAGGGCAACGTGATCACGATGACGTTCGAGGACGATTCGAAGGTCATCGTCAACAGCCATTCGGCCGCGCAGGAGATCTGGGTGGCCGCGCGCTCCGGCGGCTTCCACTACCGGCTCACCGACGGCCGCTGGATCGACGGCCGCAGCGGCGACGAGCTCTTCGCCGCGCTGTCCAGGCTGGTCAGTCAGCAGGGCGGTCTCGCGGTGGTGCTCGCGCCGCGCTGACGGGGCCGCGGCCCGGCCGGGGCAGGGTCCCGCCGGGGGCCCGATCCGGCCGCGCGAGCCGATGGACCCTTGCCGGGCACGGCGGGTGCTACGCAAGGCGTACCCGCAACTTCCCAAGGAGGAACCATGAACCTGCTCATCTGGCTCGTCGTCGGAGGCGTGATCGGCTGGATCGCCAGCATGATCATGCGTACCGATGCACAGCAAGGCATGCTGCTCAACATCGTCGTCGGCGTCATCGGCGCGATGCTCGGCGGATGGCTGATCTCTCCGCTCCTCGGCGTCGGCACCATCAACCAGAGCAACTTCAGCATCGGATCGATGGTGGTGTCGCTGGTCGGCGCGGTGATCCTGCTCGCGGTCGTCAACCTGTTCCGTCGCGGCTCGGTGCGCTGAGCGTTCGACGCAGGCGCGTGGGACCCGCAAGGGGGCCGCGCGGCACAAGGCGGGGCGGCGCGCGATGCGCCGCCCTTGCTTCGCGTCTACGGGCCCACCCCCGGAACCGGTTCCGGCGGCACGGCACCGGACTTGCCCGGGCACGGCCGTTGCATGCTCCTGATGGTCCCACCGCGCATCCGCGCGGACAGGCGTGCCCGAGGAGTCCTGCCCCATGGCGTCCATCCCGATGACCCCGCCCGCCCCCCGTCCCCGCGGCGAGCACCCCGAGCGACCGGTCCGCCCTGCGGGCGATCCCCCCCGGCGGGTCCGCACGGAACATCCTCGGACGTGAGCCTGCCCGCGCTGCCGGGCGGCGCGGTGTCGGTGCTGCCGGCCGATGTGGTTCAATCGGGCGTGGCTCTCCCCGGCTGGCGCGACATGACTCCCCCCGACCCGGCCCGCTCCCTGCGCATGACCCGCGACGAGTTCGCGTCGCTGGTCACGCACGAGCTGCGCAATCCGCTGAACGCGATGACCGGCTGGCTGCACCTGCTGTCGGCCGATGCGTCGACGCACCCGGAATCCGCGCAGCGCGCGCTCGGAGGGCTGCGGCGGGCGCTCGACCAGCAGCTCGGGCTGATCGATACCCTGGGCGCGGTGCTGCGGCTGGTCGACGGCGAACGCCTCGAGCGGGCCGAGCCGCTCGAGCTCGGCGCGCTGCTCGACGCCTGCGCGCAGGCGCTGCGACCCGCAGCCGACGCCGCCGGCCGCGACATCCGCGTCGAGCGCGCCGATGGCGCGTCATGGCTCCGCGGCGACCGGGCCGCGCTGCTCGCGGCCCTGCGTGCGCTCGGCGCCTTCGCGCTGCGGCACGGCATGCAGGGCGCGCCGCTCGTGCTCGCGCTGGCCGGTCCGGCCGACGCACCCGTGCTGCGCGTCGGGATCGACGAGGGCGACGAGGGCGGCCTGTCGATCTGGAACGGCTTCCGCACGGGCGGCCGCCTGCCGCTCGACCTGCTGCATGCGATGCTGACCGCCGAGGCGCACGGCGCGCACGTCGGCCCGAGCGGTGAAGGCCGGGTCGGCGACTCGCTGCTGATCCGGTTCGACGACGGCGCCGCCGGTTCGGCGGGCGACGCTCCGAAGCTCGGCGGGCCACGCGCGTGAGCGTAATGCCCGCTACCGACCCGAAAGGAGTTCGACGATGAACGACGCCTCGGTGGGCGCGCCCGTGCCGGCCGGCCCGTGCCGCGTGCTGGTGGTCGACGACAACGTCGACTCCGCGCAGAGCATGAGCCTGCTGCTCGGGCTCGAGGGCTATCAGGTCGAATGTGCGTACGACGGCGAGGAAGCGCTGCACAGCGCCGAGCGCTTCGCGCCGCAGGTCGTGCTGCTCGATCTCGGGCTGCCGCGCTTCTCGGGGTTCGAGGTCGCGCGTCGGCTGCGCGCCGAGCCGACCGGCGACGGGCTGCTGCTGGTCGCGGTCAGCGGCTACGGTCGTGAGCGCGACCGGCAGGCCGCGCACGATGCCGGCTTCGACCTGCACCTGACCAAGCCCGCCGACCCCGACGAGGTGCTGCGTGTGCTCGCGGATCGGCAGTCGCTGCGCGATGCCAGGCGCCGTGCGGGCCCTTCGGTCACGACCACTGAGCCGCCGGATCCAGCCGCCGCGAGGCAGGCGCTGCCGGGCTCGCCAGGACCAGGTCCCGAAGGCGCGCCTGCGCCGCGCTTCGACGCGCCCGCCGAAGGCGCAGCGCGGAATGCGTGATCCACACCGCCAGGGCGAGCGCAGCGGCGCCGAGCACCAGACCGCCCTGAGCGCCCGCACGCGCGGCACCTTCGGCCTGCAGCGCGGCGAGCACTGCGACGCCTGCGCTGCCCGAGGCGATCGCGACCGGCAGTGCGGGCCCGCGGCCGCCGTTCGTGTGCAGCATCCGGTCATGCTGGGCGATGCCGCCGGCGAGCGCGATCACCGCGAGCGCCAGCGCGAGCGGCGCGGCGAGCGCGCCTGCGTGCGCAGCCCCGTCGGCGCCGAAGGCCGCGACCAGGCCGAGCATCGCGGCGAGCGCGATCACGCCCTCGGCGACCGCGAGCAGGCCTGCGGCCGCGCCGCTGCCCAGGCGCAGCGAGAGCGACAGCGGGTGCGCCGCACTGGCCGCGAGCAGCAGGGCAGTGGCCGCGAGGCCGCTGCGCGTAGAGCCCTCGAGTGTGCCGCTGAGCGCGGCCACCGAGAACGCCACCAGTGCCGCGGCCCGCAGCGCGAGGCTCGCCCAGCTGTTCATGTAGATCAATGGCATGACCGTCACTCCTCGTTTCGTCGGGGCAGGCATCCTTTCGGATGCGCAGCACGGACCGTGCCCGCCGTGCTCGCGAGTGACTGCCCGAACAGGGGGGGTGACCCGCCGAACGCGCTCCTATAATTGTCCGATGCCCCACGTACTGATTGTCGACGACGAGCCCAACTCCGCCGAGATGCTGGCCACCGTGGTCCGCGGCGAGGGCTTCACGACCGCGATCGCGGGCAGCCTTCGCGAGGCCCGCCAGCAGCTGGTGATGATGCCCGCGCAGGTGGTGCTGCTCGACCTGCGCCTGCCCGACGGCAGCGGCATGGACCTGTTCGAGGACACCGCGCTGCGGGGCCACGCGGAGATCGTGCTGATCACCGGGCACGCGTCGCTCGAGACCTCCATCCAGGCCCTGCGCGTCGGGGCCGCCGACTACCTCATCAAGCCGGTCTCGGTCGTGCAGCTCAAGCGTGTGCTGTCGCGGCTCGGGCAGCCCGGGGACCTGCGGGCCGAGATCTCGGACATGCGGCAGGAGTTCCGCACCTCCGGGCGCTTCGGGAAGCTCTGGGGACGCTCCGCGCCCATGCAGCGCGTCTACGACCAGATCGCCCGGGTTTCGCCGACCGTGGTCAACGTGCTTCTGGTCGGCGAGAGCGGCACCGGCAAGGAGGTGGTCGCGGCCACCCTCCACGAGCTCTCGCGCCGGCGCACGCAGCCGTTCCTGGCGGTGAACTGCGGCGCGATCTCGCCGCAGCTGATCGAGAGCGAGCTCTTCGGTCACGAGAAGGGCTCGTTCACCGGCGCGATGCGCCAGCACCGGGGCTTCTTCGAGCGGGCGCACGGCGGTACGCTCTTCCTCGACGAGATCACCGAGATGCCGCTCGACCTGCAGGTCAAGCTGCTGCGGGTGCTCGAGACCGGCGCGTTCATGCGGGTCGGCTCCGACGAGCTCTTCGAGACCGATGTGCGGATCGTGGCCGCCACCAACCGGCAGCCGCTCGAGGCCGTGCAGATCGGCAAGCTGCGCGAGGACCTGTACTACCGGCTCAATGTCTTCCAGATCCTGCTGCCGCCGCTGCGCGAGCGGCTCGAGGACATCGAGCTGCTCGCCCCCCACTTCCTCGAGGCGATCAGCGCGGCCGAGGGCAGGCCGAAGGCGTTCGCGCCGGTCGCCATCGAGCGCCTCAAGCAGTACCACTGGCCGGGCAACGTGCGCGAGCTGCGCAACGTCGTGCAGCGCGCCTCGATCATGTCCGACAGCACGGTGATCGATCAGCTTCAGCTGCCCGACGAGGCGGCGGCGGGTACCTCGCCGGTGGTCCCCGTGGCCGGCTCGTCCGCGCCCGCGGCGGGCGGTCCGCCGATGCTGCGCGTGCGCGTGGGCGCCTCGATCGCCGAGGTCGAGCGCCAGCTGATCGTGGCAACCCTCGAGCATTGCGGGGGCGTCAAGGAGCGCACGGCCGACGTGCTCGGCATCAGTCTCAAGACCCTGTACAACCGGCTGCGCGAATACGGCCAGAGCGGCGAGGCGTCCGCGACCGAGACGCAGCCGGGCTGAGGCCACCAC
>JBIIPQ010000425.1:0-3950 GCA_044342535.1 Burkholderiaceae bacterium | reverse complement strand
GCTTCGGCGCCGGGTCGGGCTTCGGCCAGCCGGGCCTGCCCGGTGTGGTCAAGCCGGCCGGTGGCCAGGCGCGCCGCAAGCGCGGCGCACAGGGCGGCTTCGGCGGCGGCGGCGGTGGCGGGGGCGGCGGCGGTGGCGGCGGTGGCGGTGGCGGGGGCGGGGGCGCGCGCTACGGCGCCGGTGCAGGCGCCGGGGCGGGCGGTGCAACGGGCGGCTTCCCGGCCAGCGGCTTTGGCGGCGGGGGCAAGCCTGCGGGCGGTGGTCGGGGGCCGCGCGGCGGGCAGGGCGGCAACCGGGGCGCGCAGGGCGGCAACCGCGGCGGGCAGGGCGGGCAGGGCGGGCAGGGCGCGCAGGGCCAAGGCCAGGGCGGCGCACCCCGCGGTCCCGGCGGCGGCAACCGAGGCCGCTCCGGCGGCGGCAATGGAGGCGGCAACGGCGGCGGCGGTCGACGCCGCGGCCCGGCCGGCGCCTGACGCGGGTCGGGGCGGCCGGCGCGCCCGGCGTCGGCCCGGCGTCGGCCCGGCGTCGGCCCGGCGTCGGTCGACGCCTCCACACGCGCCCGAGGGCGCTGCGGGCCCCCGGCGGCGGCCTTCCACGCGCGCGGATGTCGTGCGAGTGGATTCCAGACTCATTTTCCGCTATACTTTTCAGGCTAGACACCTCGCACAGGCGAGCGTGCTCGGATCGAGTGAATGGGCTGGCCAAGCCCATTTTTTTTTCCCGTCGGCCGGCCGAGTCGTTGCTCGGTCATTCTCAAAGGACGTCGTTGGCAGTGGTGGGGCCGGTGCAAGCCGTGATCGAACGGACCGTGAGCGGAATGGGCTACGAGCTGGTCGATGTCGAGCTCGCGGGCCGTGGTCTGCTGCGCGTCACGATCGACCTTCCGGCCACGGCGTACCTGCCCGATCCGGCGCGGCCCGCCGATGCGATGCCGCCCGCGGTGCGGGTCGAGGACTGCGAGAGGGTCAGCCATCAGCTGTCTCACGTGCTTACCGTCGAGAACATCGATTACGCGCGCCTCGAGGTGTCGTCGCCGGGTCTCGACCGTCCGCTGAAGCGGGCGACGGACTACGAGCGCTTCGAGGGGCTGGAGGTGGTGCTGCGCCTGCACCAGCCGCTGTCCGGCCGGCGCAACTTCGAGGGAGTGCTGGTGCGCGACGACAGCGTGCCGACGGCGCCGGGCGAGCCGGTGCGCTGGGCGCTCGAACTGCCCGACCCGCTCGCGCCCAAGCCGCGCAAGCCGGGGGCCAAGGTGGGCAAGGCGGCGGCGGCCAAGGAAGCGGCGCGCAAGCTGGCTCAGAAGGAGGCGATGAAGGTCGCTGCGGCGAAGGCCGCGGCCGCCCGCGCCGACGGTGGTGGCGGTGGTGGCGGTGGTGACGGACATGAGGCGACAGCGCCTGCGGATGACGCGGGCGAGGTCGAGACGGTGCGCAGGCTGTCGTTCACGCTCGACGAGGTCGAGCGGGCGCGGCTGGTGCCCAAGGTCAAGTTCTAGGAGGCTTCAGGATGAGCCGGGAAGTGCTGTTGCTGGTCGATGCGTTGGCGCGCGAGAAGAGCGTGGCCCGCGAGGTCGTGTTCGCCGCGCTCGAGAGCGCGCTCGCCTCGGCGACCAAGAAGCGGTTCAAGGAAGAGGTCGACTGCCGTGTGGCGATCGACCGCGAGACCGGCGAGTCCGAGGCCTTCCGCCGCTGGCTGGTGGTACCCGACGGCGAGATGGAGGATCACGACATCCAGATGATCCTGACCGAAGCGCAGAAGCAGATCCCGGACATCCAGGTCGGCGACCACGTCGAGGAAGAGCTCGAGCCGATCGAGGCCGGACGCATCGGCGCGCAGGCGGCCAAGCAGGTGATCCTGCAGAAGATCCGCGACGCAGAGCGCGAGCAGATCATCAACGACTTCCTCGGCCGGGGCGACTCGCTGCTGTCCGGCACGATCAAGCGGCTCGACCGCGAAGGCGCGGTCATCGAGTCCGGCAAGATCGAGGCCCGCCTGCCGCGCGACCAGATGATCCCCAAAGAGAACCTGCGCGTCGGCGACCGCGTGCGCGGCTGGGTCGCGCGGATCAACCGCGAGGGGCGCGGCCCCCAGCTGATCCTGTCGCGCACCGCGCCCGAGTTCATCATGGAGCTCTTCCGCCTGGAAGTGCCCGAGATCGAGCAGGGCCTGCTGCAGGTGAAGGCCGCCGCGCGCGACGCGGGTGTTCGCGCCAAGATCGCCGTGCACACCACCGACCGCCGCATCGACCCGATCGGCACCTGCGTCGGCGTGCGCGGGTCCCGCGTGCAGGCGGTCACCGGCGAGCTGGCCGGCGAGCGCGTGGACATCGTGCTGTGGTCCGAGGACCCGGCGCAGTTCGTGATCGGCGCACTGGCGCCAGCGAACGTCTCGTCGATCGTGGTCGACGAGGAGAAGCACTCGATGGACGTGGTGGTCGACGAGGACAACCTCGCGCTGGCGATCGGCACGGGCGGGCGCAACGTGCGCCTCGCCTCGGAGCTGACCAGCTGGCAGATCAACATCATGACCGCCGAGGAAAGCGCCGGAAAGCAGGCCAACGAGCGCTCCGCCCTGCGCGGGATGTTCATGGCCAAGCTCGACGTGGACGAGGAGGTCGCCGACATCCTGATCGACGAGGGCTTCTCGTCGCTGGACGAGGTGGCCTACGTGCCGCTGAACGAGATGCTCGAGATCGAGGCCTTCGACGAGGACACGGTCAACGAGCTGCGCGATCGAGCGCGCAACGTGCTGCTCACCGAGGCGATCGCCAAGGAAGAGAAGCTCGAGAGCACCACCGAGGATCTTCTGAGCCTCGAGGGCATGGACCGTGACCTGGCCGCGAAGCTGGCCGATGCGAACGTCCACAGCCGTGAAGAGTTGGCCGAACTCGCGGTCGACGAACTCGTCGAGGCCACCGGCCTGGACGAGGAACGTGCGAAGTCGCTGATCATGAAGGCACGCGCGCACTGGTTCGAGAACGAGTCGGCTTGAGCCGGAAGGACCTGAATGTCTAGCACCAACGTGTCCAATTTCGCCGCCGAGCTCAAAGTGCCGGCGGAGGTGCTGCTCGAGCAGCTGCGCGCCGCCGGCGTGGAGAAGCGCTCGGCCGACGACAACCTGACCGAGGCCGACAAGGCGCAGCTGCTGACGGCGCTGCGCCGCGCCCACGGCGCGGACGAGCCGAAGAAGAAGATCACGGTCGTGCGCAAGCAGACCTCCGAGATCAAGCAGGCCGACGCCACCGGCCGGGCCCGCACGATCCAGGTCGAGGTGCGCAAGAAGCGTGTGTTCGTGCAGCGCGACGCCGAGGGCGCCGAGGTGCAGCTCGCGCCGACCGTCGAGTCGACCGGGCGTGCCCCGTCGCCGGTGGAGATCGAGCAGCAGCGCCTGCGTGAAGAGGAGGACCGCAAGCAGCGCGAGGCCCTCGAGCGCCAGGAGCGCGAGATGGCCGAGATGCTCGAGCGCGAGGAGCGTGCCGAGGCCGAGCGCCAGCGTGCCGAAGCGGCCGCCCGCGAGGCCGCGCTGCGCGAGGAGGAGGCGCGTGCCGAGCAGGCGCGCATCGCCGCGCTGCAGGCCGCCGCCGCCGAGAACGAAGTCGTGTCCGCGCAGAACGACGCCGCCGCCGTGCAGGCAGAAGCCGCCGCGGAGGCCGCTCGCCTCGCGTCGCAGGCCGCCGCCGCCACGGCCCGCAAGGCCCAGGAAGAGGCGGCCACCCAGGTCGCCGCCCGCCGCAAGGCCGAGGACGAGGCCGCCGCCATCAATCGGCTGCTGACCGCCTCGCGCCGCCCGCAGCCCAAGCCCGTCGAGGTGCCGCCCCCGGTGGTCGCCGCCGCGCCGGTCGCCGCGGCCCCCGCCGCCGAGATCAAGCCCTCTGGCACGCTGCACCGGCCGACTGCGCGTCCGGCGCCTGGCGCAGCACGTCCGGGCCAGTCTGCGCCGGCCGCCCCGGG
>JBIIPQ010000155.1:0-9477 GCA_044342535.1 Burkholderiaceae bacterium | reverse complement strand
AGGCGCGCACCGGGGCCAAGCAGGTGATCCGCTTCGAGCAGGCGGTGATCGCCGCCGGCAGCCAGGCGGTGCGCCTGCCGTTCCTGCCCGACGATCCGCGGGTGGTCGACTCCACCGGCGCGCTGCGGCTCGCCGCGGTGCCCAAGCGGATGCTGGTGATCGGCGGCGGCATCATCGGCCTGGAAATGGGCACGGTGTACTCGTCCCTGGGCGCGCGGCTCGACGTCGTGGAGATGCTCGACGGCCTGATGCAGGGCGCCGACCGCGACCTGGTGAAGGTCTGGCAGAAGCACAACGCGCACCGCTTCGACCGGGTGATGACGAAGACCAAGACCGTACGCGCCGAGGCGAGGCCAGAGGGCATCGCGGTCTGGTTCGAGGGCGAGAACGCGCCCGCCGAGCCGCAGCGCTACGACCTGGTGCTGGGCGCTGTCGGCCGCAGTCCCAACGGCGCGAAGGTCGGCGCCGAGCGCGCCGGCATCGTGGTCACCGACCGTGGCTTCATCCCGGTCGACGCGCAGATGCGCACCAACGTGCCGAACATCTTCGCGATCGGGGACGTCGTCGGCCAGCCGATGCTCGCGCACAAGGCGGTCCACGAGGGCCATGTCGCCGCCGAGGCGGCCGCCGGCGAGAAGGCCTTCTTCGATGCCCGCGTGATCCCGTCGGTGGCCTACACCGATCCCGAGGTCGCCTGGGTCGGCATCACCGAGGAGGAGGCCGCGAAGCAGGGCATGAAGCTCGGTCGCGCCGCGTTCCCCTGGGCCGCCTCCGGCCGCGCGATCGCCAACGGCCGCGACGAGGGCTTCACCAAGCTGCTGTTCGACGAGACCACGCACCGCGTGGTGGGCGGCGGCATCGTCGGCACGCATGCCGGCGACATGATCGGCGAGATCGCGCTGGCCATCGAGATGGGTGCGGACGCGACCGACATCGGCCGCACCATCCACCCGCATCCGACGCTCGGCGAGACGATCGGGATGGCGGCGGAGCTCTTCGAAGGCGTGTGCACGGATCTGCCGCCTATCCGCAGGCGCTGAGGCGAATCGGCGCTGCCGTTGCGGGGTGATCCGCCTATAATCCCGCCACCCCGGGGCCGCGCGAGGCGTTCCCGGGCGTCAGGGGGAGAGACGATGAAGGCGTTGCTTGGGTTCGCCCATGCGGTCGACTGGCTCAATGAGCGGGTCGCGAAGGTGGCCGTCTGGGCCATGTTCATTTCCTGCATGGTGTCCGCGGTCAACGCGACCCTCCGATACCTGATCAGCGAGAGCTCGAATGCGTGGCTCGAGCTCCAGTGGTACCTGTTCGCGGCGACGGTGATGCTCGGGGCGCCGTTCGTGCTCAAGGTCAACGAGCATGTCCGCGTCGACATCATGTACTCCCGCCTGCAGCCGCGCCGCCAGGCGATGGTCGACCTGATGGGACTCGTGGTGTTCGTGATGCCTGCAGCCATCCTGCTGTCCTGGATGGCCATGCCCTACGTCATCGATTCCTACGTCGGCGGCGAGATGTCCAGCAACGCGGGCGGTCTGCTGCGGTGGCCGTTCAAGGTGCTCGTGCCGATCGGCTTCATGCTGCTCGCCCTGCAGGGCGTGGCCGAGATCATCAAGCGCGTCGCCTTCATCCGCGGTGAGTACACGATGGACACCCACTACGAGAGGCCGCTGCAATGATCGAGATGCAGACGATGGCCCCGCTGATGTTCGGGGCCCTGGTGTTCGTGATGCTGATCGGTTTCCCGGTCGCCTTCTCGCTGTCGGCCCTGGGGCTGGTCTCCGGATTCATCGCGATCGAGCTCGGGTTCTTCCCGGCGCAGTTCATGGCCAACCTGCCGCTGCGGGTGTTCGGCATCCTGCAGAACGAGCTGCTGCTCGCGATCCCGTTCTTCACGTTCATGGGCGCGATCCTCGAGCGCTGCGGTCTGGCCGAAGACCTGCTCGAAGGCACCGGCCAGCTCTTCGGATCGTTGCCTGGCGGACTCGCCTACGCGGTGATCCTGGTCGGCGCAGTGCTCGGTGCGATCACCGGTACGGTCGCCGCGTCGGTGATCGCGATGGGTGTGATCTCGCTTCCGATCATGATGCGCTACGGCTACGACATGCGCCTGGCGACCGGCGTGATCGCTGCCTCGGGCACGATCACCCAGGTCATCCCGCCGTCGCTGGTGCTGATCGTGCTGGCTGACCAGCTCGGACGCTCGGTGGGCGACATGTACGCGGGTGCGATCGGACCGTCGATCGCACAGGTCAGCATCTTCATGCTCTACATCTTCGTGCTGTCGATCCTGCGCCCGAAGATGATGCCGCCGCTGCCGCCCGAGGCGCGCACGCTGCACGGCTGGGCCTTGTGGCGCCGGGTGCTCTGGGGCATGGTGCCCTCGATCGTGCTGATCTTCCTGGTGCTCGGGACGATCTTCCTGGGTCTCGCCACGCCGACCGAGGCGGGGGCGATGGGCGCCGTCGGCGCCATGGGCCTGGCCGCGATGAACCGGAGGCTCACCTGGTCGCTGGTCCGGCAGGCGATGGAATCGACCATGCGCCTCACCGCGATGGTCATCTTCATCCTGATCGGATCGACCGTCTTCTCGCTGGTGTTCCAGGGCGTCGACGGCGGCATCTGGATCGAGCACATGCTGACCTCGGTCACCGGCGGCAGCCCGACCTCGTTCCTGATCGTCGTGAACCTGTTCGTGTTCTTCCTCGCGTTCTTCCTCGACTTCTTCGAGATCGCGTTCATCATCATCCCGCTGCTCGCGCCGATCGCCGAGAAGCTCGGTATCGACCTGATCTGGTTCGGCGTGCTGCTGTGCGTGAACATGCAGACCTCGTTCATGCACCCGCCCTTCGGCTTCGCGCTCTTCTACCTGCGGGGCATTGCGCCCAAGGAGGTCAAGAGCTCCGACATCTATCTCGGCGCGATTCCCTGGGTCGGCATGCAGCTGATCCTCGTGGGCGTCCTCATCTTCTATCCCGGGATGGTGACGATGTGGCTCGACAAGCCGGCGGTGGTGGATCTCGAGAAGGTGAACATCGAGGTGCCGTCGTCCGCACCGGGCGCCGCGGGCGGGCGAGGCGATGGATCGCTGAAGGATCCGTTCGGCAGCCCCGCGGGCGGGTCGAACGACAACAGCCTGAAGGATCCGTTCGGACCTTCGAAGTAGAAGTCGCCCGCCGCCCGCGTCCCCGAGACGCGGGCGCCGGGCGAAAAAAAGCCCCGCACGAGGCGGGGCTCTCCGGAACGGTGCTAGCGCCGAGTCAGCGGCGGACGCTGGCCATGTAGTCGTCGAAGCGACCCTCCGCCACCTGCCCCCAGGAAATCTGGTCGCGGGCGAATGCGAAGTAGTGGTCGTGAACCTTCTTGAACTCGGCGTTCTTCTCGTTCGTCTCCTTGTAGATCTCTTGCGCCGCTGCGTAGGACGCGTCGAGGATAGGCTTGGAGAACGCCCGCAGTTGCGTGCCGCCGCCGATCAGGCGACGCAGGGCGGGAGGATTGACCGCATCGTACTTGGCCATCAGGTCGACGTTGCCCTCGGCACAGGCGGCCTCGAGTGCCGACTTGTAGGCAGGCGGCAGCGATTCCCAGGCCTTGTTGTTGACGATGGTGTGCAGCGCGGGGCCGCCTTCCCACCAGCCGGGCGTGTAGTAGAACTTCGCCACCTTGGCGAGTCCGAGCTTCTCGTCGTCGTACGGGCCCACCCACTCGGCCGCGTCGATCGTGCCTTTCTCGAGCGACGCGTAGATGTCGCCGGCGGCGATCTGCTGCGGCACGACGCCGAGGCGCGACAGCACCGCGCCGGCGAAGCCGCCGACACGGAACTTCAGGCCCTTCAGGTCGTCGAGGGTGTTGATCTCCTTGCGGAACCAGCCACCCATCTGCACGCCGGTGTTGCCCGACAGGATCGGATGCACGCCGTTCTTGGTGGCGAACTCGCCGAAGACCTTGCTGCCGCCGCCGTAGTACCACCAGGCGTTGTACTGCCGGAAGTTCAGGCCGAACGGCACCGCGGTGCCGAATGCCCAGGTCGGATCCTTGCCGAAGTAGTAGTAGAGCGCCGTGTGGCCGATCTCGACGGTGCCGTTCTGGACCGCGTCGAGCACCTGGAGCGCCGGGACGATCTCGCCCGGGGCGTGGGTGCTGATCTGGAACTTGCCGTCGGTCAGTGAGGCCACACGCTTCGCGATCACGTCGCTCACGCCGAACAGCGTGTCCAGGCTCTTGGCGAAGCTCGAGGGCAGGCGCCACCGGATGGTGGGCTGCGCGTGCACGATTGCCGGTGCGCCCAGAATCACCCCACCGGCTGCCGCCGTACCGCCTGCATTTCTCAAAAAGGAACGACGTGTCATCGTCTTCGTCTCCGTCTCTACATGGGTTCGTCGCCGGGGCGCTGCGCGCAGTCGGCAAGGGTCCTCCGCGGGCGCGAGATGCGCCTGCGGGTCGCCGAGTTTAAGCCCGCGCTTGACTTTGCTGCAAACGGCACCGGGCGGATCGACGCCGGAACCCCGCCCAGGATCGTCCGGGTCAGGCCGCCGCGAGGCGTGTCCGTGCCCGTACGACGGCCGCACGCACCTGCGCGGGCGCCGTGCCGCCGACGTGATCGCGCGCAGCCACCGACCCCTCGGGCGTCAGCACTGCATACACGTCCTCGCCCACCAGCGGACTGAACGTGCGCAGGGCGTCGAGCGACAGCTCCGACAGGTCCTTGCCCGCCTCGGACGCGCGCCGCACGGCATGCGCCACCGCCTCGTGCGCATCGCGGAACGCCAAGCCCTTCTTGACCAGGTAGTCGGCCAGGTCGGTCGCGGTCGAGAAGCCCTCGGCCGCCGCCTGCCGCATGCGGGCCGCCTTCACCTGGATGCCGCCGACCAGGTCGGCGAAGATCCGCAGCGTGTCGGTCAGCGTGTCGGCGACGTCGAACAGCGGCTCCTTGTCCTCCTGGTTGTCCTTGTTGTAGGCCAGCGGCTGGCCCTTCATCAGCACCAGCAGCGCCGTCAGATGGCCCACCACGCGGCCGGTCTTGCCGCGGGCGAGCTCGGGCACGTCCGGGTTCTTCTTCTGCGGCATGATCGAGCTGCCGGTGCAGAACCGGTCGGCCAGGTCGATGAAGCCGACGCGCGGGCTCATCCAGATGACCAGCTCCTCCGAGAAGCGCGAGACGTGCACCATCGCGATCGAGGCGGCGGCACAGAACTCGATGGCGAAGTCGCGGTCGGAGACGGCGTCCAGCGAGTTGCCGCAGACGCCGTCGAAGCCGAGCGTGCGGGCGACCCGCTCGCGGTCGATCGGATAGCTCGTGCCGGCCAGCGCCGCCGCCCCGAGCGGCAGCCGGTTCACGCGGCGGCGGCAGTCGGCGAGCCGCTCGGCATCGCGAGAGAACATCTCGACGTATGCCATCAGGTGGTGGCCGAAGGTCACCGGCTGCGCGACCTGCAGGTGGGTGAAGCCCGGCATGATCGTGTCCGCGTGTGCCTCGGCCAGATCGATGAGCGCGCCCTGCAGCGCCGCGAGCAGCGTGCTCGCGTCGTCGATCGCCGCGCGCAGCCACAGGCGGATGTCGGTGGCGACCTGGTCGTTGCGCGAGCGGGCGGTGTGGAGCCGCTTGCCGGCGTCGCCCACCAGGTCGGTCAGGCGCTTCTCGATGTTGAGGTGGACGTCCTCGAGATCGATCGACCAGACGAAGACCCCGCGCTCGATCTCGTCGCGGATCGTCGCCATGCCGCCGCGGATGGCGTCCAGATCGGCCGCGTTCAGCAGTCCGACCGACTCCAGCATGTCGGCGTGCGCGAGCGAGCCTTCGATGTCGTGCAGCGCGAGCCGCTTGTCGAAGTCGACGGACGCGGTGTAGCGCTTGACCAACTCCGCCACCGGCTCGGAGAAGCGCGCCGACCACGCCTCGGATTTCTTGGCGAACTGACCTGTCATAATCCCGTGCCCATGGCGCCCAGCGACGCGAAAACCGCGGATTATAAGTCCCAGGGCCCTCCAGACGACGCGCCGGCGCGAGCCCGCCGCCAGACCGAGGGCGGCCTCGCGCCGATCATCCCGGACACCTGCAATCTCGGCATCGTGCTGCGCACGCTGGTGCCGCTGAACGCGCTGGGCGTTCTGGTCGCGATCGCCTCCACCGCGGGTCCGATCGAGGCGGCCTACCGGTTCCTCTGGATGGCGGTGATCCTCGAGCCGGTGGTGCTCGGCTCCCTGCTGCTCCTGTGTCCGCTGCGCCGGCTGGCCAACGGGCTGCCGATCCGCTGGCAGTGGGCGACCGTCCTCGGCGTGCCGGCCCTGCTGGCGGTCGGCGCGGCGCTCGTCGTGCAGCGCTTCGTCGCCCCGGACCTCGCGATGGACGAGATCGCCTGGTGGGTCGGCAGCCGGGGCGTGGTCGCCGCGGTGACCGCCTGGGCCTTCGTCGGCTACTTCCGGCTGCGCGCCCGGGCGTTCTCGCCGTCGTTCTCCGAGGCCCGCCTGCAGGCGCTGCAGGCGCGGATCCGGCCGCACTTCCTCTTCAACAGCCTGAACGCCGTCCTCGGGCTGATGCGCAGCGACCCGCGGCGCGCCGAGACCACCCTCGAGAACCTCGCCGACCTGTTCCGGGTGTTCATGCGCGACGCCCGCGAACTGGTTCCGATGGACGACGAGATCGTCACCTGCAAGGAGTACCTCGCGATCGAGCAGCTGCGGCTCGGCGAGCGGCTGCAGGTGATCTGGCACCTCGACCCGATGCCGGGCGACGCGTTGCTGCCGGGGCTGTTGCTGCAACCGCTGATCGAAAATGCCGTTCATCACGGGATCGAGCCGAGCTCGGAGACCGGTACCATTGAAATCGTCGTCTCGCGTCCGGGCGAGCGCGTCCGGGTCGAGATCGTCAATCCCCTCGCACCTACGCCTCCTGTGCGACCCGGAAACCAGATGGCACTTTCCAACGTGCGCGAGCGGCTGATGCTGCTGTACGATATGGAAGCCGAGCTCAAGACCGGCGTGGACGACGGCCGGTTCAGGGTCCTTCTCGAGTTCCCCTACAGAAAAGAAAGACGACGCCGCGATGTCCGACGCTACTTCGATCCTGATCGTTGACGACGAGGCCCCGGCGCGCGCGCGACTGCGCGAAGTGCTGGCCGATCTCTCGCCCGAGTTCCCCCACCGCATCGTCGGCGAAGCTGCCAACGCCCCCGAGGCGCTTGCGCAGATCGAGTCGCAGCGCCCGCAGATCGTGCTGATGGACGTGCAGATGCCGGGCATGACCGGCATCGAGCTGGCCCGCCACATCTCGGCCCGGGCCGGGGAGGGCGACCAGGACGATCCCAAGCCGATGCCGCTGGTGATCTTCGTGACCGCCTTCGACGAGTTCGCGGTCGAGGCCTTCGAGGTCAACGCGCTCGACTACCTGCTCAAGCCGGTGCGCGCGCAGCGGCTGCTCGGTGCGCTCAAGCGGGCGCAGACGCTGCTGCCGGCCGAGCACCTCGAGGCGATCGACCAGCTGGTCAAGGCGACCAACACGCGGCGCCGGCACCTGTCGGTGCACGAGCGGGGTCGCGTGATCCTGGTGCCGCTCGAGCAGGTGCTCTACCTGAAGGCCGAGCTCAAGTACATCACGGTGCGCACGCGCGAGCGTGAGTTCCTCATCGAGGAATCGCTGACCTCCCTCGAGGAGGAGTTCAAGGACCGCTTCGTGCGCATCCACCGCAACGCGCTGGTGGCGCGTCCGTCGATCGCCGGCTTCGAGCGCGTGACGCCGACCGGCGAGGGCGAGGCGGGCGATCCGTACTGGCAGGTCGTGCTGCGCGAAGTGCCCGAGAAGCTGCCCGTCAGCCGCCGGCAGTGGTCGATCGTCAAGGGCCTGGTGAGCTGAGCGTGTCCTCGGTTCCTGCATCGGCGGCCGCTGCCCCCCCGGCTCCGGCCCGCCTCGTCATCGCCACGCGAGAGAGCCGTCTCGCCCTTTGGCAGGCGCACCACGTCCGTGACCGGCTCCGCGAGCTGTATCCCGCGTGCAGCGTCGAGCTGCTCGGCATGACCACCGTCGGCGACCAGGTCCTCGACCGCTCGCTGAACGAGATCGGCGGCAAGGGTCTGTTCACGAAGGAGCTGGAGGTCGCGCTGGCCGACGGCCGGGCGGACCTCGCGGTCCATTCGCTGAAGGACGTGCCGATGGAACTGCCCGAGGGCTTCGAGCTCGCGGCGGTGATGCGGCGCGAGGACCCTCGCGATGCCTTCGTGTCGGTCCGCTTCGCCACGTTCGATGCGCTGCCCCAGGGCGCGAAGGTCGGCACCTCGAGCCTGCGGCGCGCCGCGCAGCTGAGCGAGCATCGCCCCGACCTCCAGATCCTGCCCCTGCGGGGCAACCTCGATACGCGGCTCGGCAAGCTCGATCGCGGCGAGTACGACGCCATCATCCTCGCCGCGGCCGGTCTCAAGCGGCTCGGGCTCGCCGAGCGGATCCGCGAGATCCTGCCGCCGACGGCCAGCCTGCCGGCGCCCGGGCAGGGCGCGCTCGGGATCGAGGTGCTCTCCAGCCGCCCCGAGGTGCGCGCCTGGCTCGCGCCGCTGGCCGATCGCCGGACCTGGCTCGAAGTCACCGCCGAGCGCTCGGTATCCCGCGCGCTGGGCGGCAGCTGCCGAATTCCGCTCGCCGCGTACGCGGTGGTCCAGCCCGACGGCCTGCTCAAGCTCGAGGCGCTGCTCGCCACGGACGGCCGCGTGCGCCGTTCTGCGGTGCACACCCCGTCGGCGGTCGATGCCGCCCGTAGCCCGGGCCGCGAGGGTGAGGGGGCGGACTACGATGCCGCCGAGGCCCTCGGCGAGCGCGCGGCGATCGGGCTGCGCTGAGCCACCGGCTGTCGCCCGCGGCTGACTGCCCGCAGGCAGCCGCTGCAGCGCGCACCGTCCACCGCACCATGAACCGTCCCTCGGTCGTGCTCACCCAGCCCGCGCAGCGGGCCGGCGTGCTCGCCGAGGCGATGTCTGCCCGCGGCTTCGATCTGATGTGCTGGCCGATGACCGCGATCGGCGAGGTGGCAGGTCTCGACTGGCCGGCGCTGGCGTCAACGCTCGCCGGCTGCCGCTGGGTCCTGCTCCCCAGCCCCGGGGCGATCGACGTGGTGATGGGCGCGCTCTCGCAGCGCGGGCTCGGCTGGCCGGTGGCCGTCGGGGTGGGCGTGATCGGCCCGGGCAGCCGGGAGGCGCTGGCGCGCTGGCAGGGCCGCCTAGCCGGGCTGGATGCCGCGCCGGTGCTCGAGTCGCGGCGGGCGCCGCACGATGCGGATGCGCTGCTCGCCGAGCCCGAGCTCGCGTCGCTGCCCGACGTGGACGTCGCGGTGTTGCGGCGTGCCGACGGTCGCGAGGCCTGGCTGCAGACACTGCGCGAGCGCGGGGCGCGGCTGCACGCGGTCAGTGTCTACACCGCGCGGGACGCGGTGCCGCCGGCCGATGCCGACGACTGGATCGCCGCTCGAGCCGCTCGCGATGCGCCGCTCGTGTTCTCCGTGG
>JBIIPQ010000546.1:0-2698 GCA_044342535.1 Burkholderiaceae bacterium | reverse complement strand
GCCCGCCTGGGGTGCTTCGTCGACGGACTCCCCTGTGCGGGCTGGGCGCGCGGCCGGCCGGTGCTCACGCAGCATCCGCGGATTGCCGAGGCCCTCGTCCGACAGGGCTGGCGGCGCGTCGAGCGTCATCCGCCGGGCGCGGATGGCCTGGCTGCCGCGATAGAATCGGCATGGCCAGATCTACCATGACCACTGACCTCTCCCCGGCGACCGCGGCGTCGCCCGCCCGCGGTGCGGATCCCGCTTCCCAGACCGATGCGGTGAACGAGCCGGCGTCGGCGGGCGGGCGTCGTGCGTCCGATCGGGCGTCCGATCGGGCGTCCGCCGATGATCGGACTCCGGCACGCGGCCGCAGCGTGCCCGCATGGGTGCTCATCGGTGTGCTGGCGGTGCTGGCGCTCGCGGGCACTTGGTTCGTCCAGGACCGCATCGGGCGGGTCGAGCGCGATCTTGTGCGTCGCCTGCAGGAGACCGAGCTGCGCGATGCGCAGCGCGAGCAGCAGATGAAGCTGCTGGCCGACACGCTGCGCGATGCCCAGGGCAAGACCGCGGTGCTCGAGGCGAAGCTCGCCGACTCCCTCGGCCAGCAGTTGCAGCTCCGGCAGCTGTACGACGAGATGGCGCGTACGCGCGGCGACCTGATGCTCGCCGACGTCGAGAACTCGATCATGATCGCCGCCCAGCAGCTGCAGCTCGGCGGCAACGTCCAGAGCGCGCTGCTCGCACTGACGGATGCCGAGCAGGTCCTCGCGCGCTCGAACCAGCCGTCGATGATCGGATTGAGGCGCGTGCTGACCCGCGACATCGAGCGCCTGAAGTCGGTGCCGCTCGCCGACTTCGCGGCGGCGGTCAATCGGCTCGATGCAGTGATCGGCCTGATCGAGCAGATGCCGCTGCTCGCCGACCTTCAGTTGTCGGGCTCGGCGACGCCGGCGGCGCGTCCCGACCTCTCCCAGCCGGGACTGCGGGGGCTGCCGGAGCGGGTCGCGCGCACCGGACTGCAGGGTTGGGACGCCTTTGTCGCAGAGCTGCGCACGCTGGTGCGCGTGCAGCGCGTCGACCAGCCCGAGGCCCTGCTGATGTCGCCGGATCAGCGCTTCTTCGTGCGCGAGTCGCTGCGCCTGCAGCTGCTCAACGCGCGGCTGAACCTGCTGGCCCGCAACGAGGCGCTGTTTCGCGCCGATCTCGCCCGCGCGACCGGGGCTATCGGCAAGTGGTTCGACGGCCAGCACCGCTCGGTGGTTTCCGCGCTGGGCGCGCTTCGCCAGCTGCAGGCCACGCGCCTCGCGGTCGACCTGCCGTCGCTGGCCGATAGCATCGCCGCGGTCCGTGCCGCGCGCGCCGCCAGCGACGCGAGGTAGGCGCGATGCGCTGGATGGTCTGGCTGCTGGTGGCGTTCGCGGTCGCCGTCGGGCTGGCGCTGCTGATGCGCTTCAACCACGGCAACGTGGCCGTCCTCTGGCCGCCGTACCGGATCGAGATCTCGGTGAACCTGGCCCTGGCCCTGCTGCTGGCCGGGTTCGGTGCGCTGCACCTGCTGCTGGTCGGCACGGCGCGTGCGCTGCGGCTGCCGCAGCGGGTGCGCGAGTACCGCGCGCGTCGCCAGCAGGAGACCGCGGTCGGCGCGCTGCGCGACAGCGTGCTGGCGTTCTTCGAAGGTCGCCATGCGCGGGTCGAGCGGCATGCGCTGCTGGCTCAGGCGTCGGTGGCCACGGCGGCACCGGCGGCGCTGCTGGCGGCACGCTCGGCACAGCGCATGCAGGAGCAGTCGCGCCGCGACCGTTGGCTGCAGGAGGCGCAGAGCGATGCCGGCGCGGGCAACGCGCTCCTGATGACTCAGGCCGAACTGGCCGTCGAGGACCGACGCACGCAGGAGGCGATCGAGATCGTCCAGCGGATGCATGCGCGCGGGGCCCGCCACATCGTCTCGCTGCGCACCGCATTGCGCGCCTACGAGCAGGCCGAGCGCTGGGACGACGTGCTGCGCACGCTGCGGCTGGTCGAGAAGCGCGACGCGCTGCACCCGGCGGCGGTGCGCCGGCTGCGCGACAAGGCGTATGGCGAACTCGTGGCACGCAAGGCCGGCGACCCGGCGGCGCTGCGCGAGCTCTGGCGCTCGTTGCGTGCCGAAGAGCGTGCCCAGCCCGAGCTGGCGTCGCAGACCGCGGCGGCGCTCGCCGATGCGGGCGCCGACGACGACGCGCGCCGCATCGTCGAGCAGGCGCTCGACGCGGGCTTCGCCGAGTCGCTGCCCGCGGTCTATGCGCGTGTCGGCGGGCTGGCCCTGCGCGACCGGCTGGAGCGGCTCGAGGGATGGCGCTCGCGCTACGGCGACGAGCCGGCGCTGCTGCTCGCGCTCGGAAGGCTGTGCACCGCCGAGAAGCTGTGGGGCAAGGCCGAGGACTACCTGAAGCTCGCGACGCGCGGGCAGCCGACGGTCGCCGGGTTGAGCGCGCTCGGGGAGCTGTACGAGACGCTCGGGCGGGGGGAGGAGGCGGGGAGGGTGTTTCGGGAGGCGGTTAGGCTGGCGGTTTGAGATCAGCCGTGCCGGATCGCCACGGTCTTGAGGGTGGTGAACGCGTACAGCGCCTCGAAGCCCTTCTCGCGCCCGTGGCCGCTGGCCTTCACGCCCCCGAAGGGGAGTTCGACGCCGCCGCCCGCGCCGTAGTTGTTGATGAACACCTGCCCGCAGTGCAGC
>JBIIPQ010000100.1:0-12267 GCA_044342535.1 Burkholderiaceae bacterium | reverse complement strand
GTCACCATGACATGGTCACTCACGACGACCTCCGTCGCCGGGCGTCTCGAACCTGCCGTGACGCCCGGCCCCTTCGGCGAAGCGGCGCGACCCGGACAGGGTCTCGCCGCTGTCGAGGGTCGCGCGTCCGCGTGCGATCTCGTTGGCCGTCGCCTCGCGCTCCGACAGGTCGTACTGCTCGTAGACAGACAGTCGGTCGTTCCTCATCGCGGCCTGCGGAAACGCGGTGAGCACGCGCGCAAGCTCGAGCGCGCGGGTCAGCGCGTGCCCGTCCGCGGTCACCTCGTTGACCAGTCCGATGCGCAAGGCCTCGTCCATCGCGATCGGGCGTCCCGTCAGGATCAACTCCAGCGCGCGGCCGTGCCCGACGATCCTCGGCAATCGGACGGTCCCGAGATCGACCAAGGGCACGCCGAAGCGCCGGTTGAAGACGCCCATCGTCGCGGAGTGGCCCGCCACCCGCAGATCGCACCAGAGCGCGAGCTCCATGCCGCCGGCCACGGCAGGGCCTTCGATCGCTGCGATGACCGGCTTGCCCAGCCGCAGCCTCGTCGGTCCCATGGGCGCGAAGTCGCCATCCGGCTTGTACGGCTTTCGCTCGCCGGCCGCGAGCGCGTGAAGGTCGGCGCCTGCGCAGAAGGCGCCGCCGGCACCGGTCAGGATCGCCACGTCCGAATCCGACGCGCTGTCGAAGGCCTTGAAGGCCTCGACGAGGGCGAGCGCCGTCGACAGGTCGACGGCATTGCGCCGCTGCGGCCGGTCGATCGTCACGACGGTGATCCGGTCCGCGGTGTGGCAGGTGACACTCATGCGCTGTGCTCCAGTGGGTTCGGGGCCTGGCCCGAAGGCGTCTGCGCGGCGCGCAGCACCATGCCCTGGGCGATCAGGCAGACCTTCTCGACGCCCTCATTCAACACGATCACCTCGCCGCGGCACACGGCCTGCGTCCTGCCGGACGTCATGACCGTCGCGCGGGCGATGAGTACCTGGCCGACAGCCGGGCGGACGTAGTTCAGCTTCAGGTCGGCCGTCAGGACGCCGCCGCCCATCGCGAAGCCACCGGCGAACGTGAGCGCGTTGTCGGCGAGATAGGCCAGCACGCCGCCGTGCGCGAAGCCGTGCTGCTGGCGCAGGACGTCCGTCAGCGCGAGCCGCAGTTCGACCCCGGCCTCGCCGTACTCGGTCATCTCGGTGCCGAGCAGCCTGCTGAACGGCTGCGCCGCAAGAATGGCCCGGGCCCGCTCCAGTGGGGTCTGCAATGTCGTGCTCCTGGCGCTTCGCTGCGCTGCGTGAATTCGCGGTGCGGCATCTGACCGATGTCCGGTAGGCTAGAAAGTCAACCCGAGATTGACTAGACCAACATGGCTTCACACTCTGGTTCCAAGAAGGAACCAATCGACCCTCGACGCCACGGGGTGCAGGCGTCGGCGCTGGATGCCAACGCGCTGGAGCTGTTCGCCCGCGTGGTGCAGGCGGGCAGCTTCGCTGCGGCCGCCCGAAGGCTCGGACAGACACGGGCGGCGGTGAGCCGTCGCATCGCCGCCATCGAAGCGCTGATCGGCCAGCCCTTGATGGTCCGCTCCACGCGTTCGCTGGCGCTCACCGAGGCGGGTCGGCGCGTGGCGCAACGCGCCCGGGCCGTGCTGGAAGCGGCCGATGCCGCGCGCGGCGCCTTGCGCGCGAGCAGGGCCGGCCTGGCCGGTCGCCTGCGCATCACCGCGCCGGCGCAGTTCGGCGCGAGTGTGCTGCTTCCCCTGGTGGCGGAATTCGGTACGGCGCACCCCGGCCTGCGCTTCGAACTGCTGTTCACCGACCGGCGCATCGATCTGCTGCGCGAGGGCATCGACGTCGGGTTCCGGCTGACCCGCCGCCCCCCCGAGGACTTCGTCGCGCAGCCGCTGCTTCCTGTGCGCGTCGGCGCCTATGCGCGCCCGGGTCTGCTGCCGCCCCTGGACAGCCCGCTCCGGCTGGCGGGCGCGTCGCTGCTGCTGCTCGGCGCCTCGCGGGACGATCCCGTGACCCTGCGCTGGATGCCGTGTGATGCAGCGGGTGCACCAGTGCATGTCGAAGCCGAGGGTCAGGTCTACTCGGACGATCTGGGCAGCCTGGTGGGACTCGCGCTGGCCGGCTGCGGCGTGGTCCTGGCACCCGACTACAGCGTGCGCACGCTGCTGAGCAGTGGCCGGCTGATCGATCTGCTGCCTGGCTGGCAATTGCCGATACCGGAAGGCGACACCATTCAGGCCCTGACGCTGCCCATGCCGATGGCGCCTGAAAATGCGCGTGCATTCGTCCGGTTCGTGGCGAAGCGGCTGAAGTGACCGCCGGTCCGACCGTTGCGGTCCCGCAGTGCCGCAGTGCCGCAGCGCGCGGGGCGCGCCGACACCTCGCCGGCCCGGTCAGGCCCTGCCGCCGAGCGCCGCGATCTCCCTGGAGACGTCGAGGATCTCCGAGAGCAGCTTGACGATCTCGGCCACGCCCAGGGTCCGGTCGCTGTTCGAGGCGTAGTCGGCGAGGTCCGCGTTCTTCCCGTACCCCTTGTCGACGTACTTCTGATAGTTCAGGTCGCGGTTGTCCGCGGGGATCCGGTAGTAGTCCCCGAGGTCTTCCGCCCGCGCCATCTCTTCGCGCGACACCAGCGATTCGTGCAGCTTCTCGCCGTGGCGGGTGCCGATGATGTCGACCGGACATTCACGGCCGACCATCGTCATCAGGGCGTGGGCGAGATCGATGACCCGGGCCGACGGCGCCTTCTGGATCATCAGGTCGCCCGGCATGGCGTGCTCGAACGCGTGCAGGACGAGCGCCACGGACTCGTCGAGCGACATCAGGAACCGCGTCATGTTCGGGTCGGTGACGGTCACCGGCTTGCCGGCGACGATCTGCTTCAGGAACAGCGGGATGACCGAGCCGCGCGAGGCGATGACGTTGCCGTATCGGGTGCCGCACAGCACCGTGGACTCCGGCGGGCAGAAGCGCGACTGGGCGATCATGACCTTCTCCATCAGCGCCTTGGACATGCCCATGGCGTTGACCGGATGCACGGCCTTGTCCGTGCTGAGCACCACGCAGCGGCTGACCTTGTTCGCCATCGCGGCCCGCATCACGTTCTCGGCGCCGAGCACGTTGGTGCGGACCGCCTCGATCGGATAGAACTCGCACGACGGCACCTGCTTGAGAGCTGCCGCGTGGAACACGTAGTCCACGCCGCGCATCGCGTCGTAGACGCTGTCGTAGTTGCGCACGTCGCCGAGGTAGTACTTGACGGTGTCGCTGGCGATCTCGTTCCGCATGTCCTCCTGCTTCTTCTCGTCGCGGCTGAGGACGCGGATCTCGCTCCAGCCCCGGTGCAGCATCGATCGGACGATCGTGTTGCCGAAGGAGCCCGTGCCGCCGGTGACGAGCAGCGTCTTTCCGGCGAAGTTCATCCGTTCTCCGGGCATGTCACCTCTCCCGCTTCATGTCTTCGAGGAGTCTCGGCCAGCCGGGGGTGGCGTAGCCGCACAGCGATGCGAATCGGGACGCGTCGAGCGACCGGTCGAGCACGGGCTCCTGGGCGGGGCGGACCTCGAGGTCGAGCCCGTAGAGCGCCGCGATCCGCGTCAGCAGGTCGAACTTGCTGATGGGCGGGGCGGCCAGGTGCACGATGCCGACGATGTCGGGCCGCCGCAGCAGGATCCCGTGGACGATCCGTGCCGCCTCGGTCACCGGCATGCCCGAGAAGATCGACCGCTGGAAGCCCGTCACGATTCCCGTCTGCCTGAGGAGCCAGTCGACGAGCTGGTTGCTGTCCGGGTAGGCATGACCGATCAGCGAGGTGCGCACCACGGTGCAGTGAGCGCCGGCCGGTTCGCCGAGCAGCTTCGAGCGGCCGTAGGGATCGGTCGGGTCGGGCGTGTCGGTCTCCCGGTACTGCCCGCGGCGGCCCGAGAAGACGCCGTCGCTGCTGATGTGGATCAGGCGCGCGCCGACGCCCTCGGCCATCCGGGCCAGCCGGTGGGGCCAGTCCGAGTTCACCTCGGTCATCGCAGCCGCGTCGGCGTCGGTCTTCGGTTGTCCCCTCCAGCCGATGCAGTTGATGATCGCGGTCGGGCTGAACGCGTGCAGGTGCTCCGAGAGCCGCGTGTCGTCGAGGATCGACGGCATCTCGACCAGCGTCGCGCGCGCCGAGGCCCGCAGCCCCTCGAGGGTCGCGGCCGTCGACAGGCTGCGCACCACGCCCAGCGTCTCGAGGGTGGGGTCGGCGCTCAGGCGCCGGAACATCGCGCGCCCGAGCATGCCGTTGGCGCCGAGGACGAGGGCGCGCATCACCACTGCGTCCGCTGCGGCAGCAGCGTGACCACCGCTTCGTAGTCGCCGCGGATGCGTCGCGCGATCGCGGGCGCGTAGTTCCACGCGAGGATCACGCACGCCCGGCCGACCGGGCGTCCGAACGGGCGGATCGGCAGATCGGTGCCCACGATGTAGCGCCCCTGACGGAACGGGCTGTCGTCGAACACGGTGGCGAAATGCGCTGCCGTGCCCGTCATGTTGATGAACATCTGCGAACGCCCGGCTGCGCCGTAGGCGTCGAGCGGCCCGTAGCGCTCGAAGAGCGCCCGCACCTCGTCCGCGCAGCGCGCGATCGCGGTGGCGAACGGCGAGGCATCGAGCAGCTCGCTCTCGTCGGAGGCCGACACTGCGGGCGCTGCCGACGCATCGGGCAGCCGACGGCAGATCAGCCGGAGGGCGCCGCCGTGCATCGGCGTGCTCACACACTCCACGAACGAGAAGCCCCTGGATTCGACCATGCGGCGCAGGGTGCGTACGGTGAAGTACGTGAGGTGCTCGTGGTAGATCGTCTCGAACTGGGCATCGCGGGCGAGCGCGTCGGCGTCGTGCACCTCGATCGAGAACAGGCCGTCGGCCTTCAGCGCCAGCCAGGCGCCGGCGAGTGCCGAGCCGACCTCGTCGATGTGCGCGAGGACGTTCGAGCAGGTGACGAGATCGAAGCCGCCCGCGAGCCCGCGCTCCCGGACGAAGCGCTCGGTCATGAACTCGGTGTGGACGACCAGGCCGAGCGCGCTCGCGATCCGCGCGACGTTCTTCGAGGGGTCGACGCCGGTGCAAGCGAAGCCCATGTTTCGCAGCCGCGCCAGCAGGATGCCGTCGTTGCAGCCGAACTCCAGGATCGAGGCGCCTTTCGGGACCCGGCCGGCCAGCCATTCGGCGTAGTCCGAGAAGTGCCGGACGAGATCGGGCACCGTGGAGGAGGCGTACCGGTAGTCGTCGTGGAAGACGTCCTCGATCGGCGGCAGGTGGGTGACCTGGAGCAGCCCGCAGGCCCGGCATTGCGTGAGGTCCAGCGGGCATTTCCGCGCGGACCGCTCGCGCTCCGGGACCAGCGGGAACTCGCCGGCGAGGGGCTGAGGCCCGAAGTCGTGCACCAGGCCGAGCCGATCCGACCCGCAGGCTCTGCAGACGGTGCGCCGGCGCAGTTCGCCCGGCCCGTCGTGGCCGGGGTCGCGCGGGGGGCCGTTCAGTTCATCTGTCGACATGGGTCGTGTCGTGTCGAGCCGGGTTCTGAGCCGTGGCGCCAGGGGCCTGCCGACGCATCGCGGCGCGCGCTCAGGCGGCGGCCTGCGCGACCGGCTCGTCCGCGTAGAGCGTATCGTCGGGCAGCTGGCCGAAGTCGGCCTGCATCGTCCGCGCGACGGACCGTTCGTTCGGCGACGTGCTGACCTTGCGGAGCGTGACGCGCATGAAGGCGGCATCGGCACGGTCGCACGGGTTCATCTGAAGGTCGAGCCATTGCGACGCCGTCATCTCGAACCGGTGCGAGAACCAGCCCAGGTGCCAGAACCATTCGGTGTAGTAGATCCACGAGCTCTCGTTCATGGCGCGCACGTGGCTGGGATCCCGCCACGCGGTCGGCGAGTGCTCGTAGGGCACCTCGACCGAGAGTTCGCCGCCTTCGGCGAGCAGCGCGAGCAGGTTCGTCATCAGCGCGGCGAGGTCCCGCACGTGCTCGAGCACGTTTCCGGCATGGACCCGGACGAGGGAGTCGGCCTCGAGCAGCACGTGCCCGCCCAAGCGCGACGCGAGTCGGGCCGGCAGCGCGAGGGGCTCCGAGAGGTCGAGCACCACATCGGGTTCGGCCCGCTCGAGGACGTCGACGTTGAGCCAGTTGGGCAGGTAGTCCCGGCCAGAGCCGAGATTCATCGCGATCGGACGCCACGGACCCGGGGTGCGCGTCGACGCGAAACCCTGCGCGAAGCCCTGGGCGAACGACAGCAGCTCGGCGTACGCGTCGATCGGATCGTGCTGACGGAACGCGGCGAGCTTCTGCTCGGCCCGTTGCGCGAACGCAGGGCTGCGGAACTCGTCCGTGAAGAAGCCTTCGATGGACGCGTCGTCGACCCAGAAGACCGCGTCCTCGTAGGCGGGGGCCGGCGTGGTGCAGGCGGTGCGCTCCGAAATCACAGGGGTGCCGAGCGACAGGGCCGGGAAGGCGCGCGCCTGCTCGAATCGGCTGGTCTCGTAGTAGTGGCAGTTCAGCACCGCCTTGGCCTGCTGCACGAAGGCGTCGCGTTCCGGGCCGTAGAGCGGGCGGTCGAAGTGCGTGACCTGCACGCCACAGGCCTCGATCCGGTCGATGAAGGACTTGCGGCGGCCGCTGACGCTGCCGAAGAACAGCAGGTCGATCGGACGCGACGCGATCCGCATCGCGGCGTCGTCGTCCAGATAGGGTGCGTGCAGGAACGGGACGAGGGGAATGCTCGCCGGGTCGCGCGTGTAGACGGGGAGGTTGAGCGGGTCGTAGTCGACGACGGCGCTGCGCGCCAGCAGGTCGACGTAGGTCTGCGCGTGCGACGTGCCGTCGAGCTGCTCGAGGTTCACGAAGATGCACGCGTGGCGCTGCTGCCACGCCGCGGGAAAGCCCAGGTGGGCGCCGAAGACAAAATTCACTGCGTCCTCGCGCAGGCGGTTCTTGCCGAGGGTCACCGTCGCGCCGAGGCGGCGGAACTGGTAGCGGAAGTACCGCGCCTGGTCGAGGAAGCCGAGCGAGTGCACGAAGCCGCTGGGCTGCATCACGGCGAGATGGATGGCAGGAAGCTGCATGATGGTCGGCCTGCGGGGGCACAAGGTGGTCGGCGAGATGGCCGGACACCACGGTATCCCGCGATCCGGAGAACTTAAGCGCGAATCACGGGGGGGCGCGTCGGCCAATTCACGGCTTGGAGGGCTCGCGAGGCTGCGTGCTCAGGCGTCGTTCCGGATCCGCGCCCCCGGTGCCGGCGTCAGCGGCTGGCGGGCCGCGAGCAGCTCCCGCAGGCCATGGCGCGGCGAGAAGCGGGCGTCGAGCGCACGGGCCCGCGCCGCGAGCGCGCCCGCCTCGAGCGCCGGTCCGCGGCGCGTGATCAGCACCACGTTGCTGCCGTCGCCGTAGGTCTCGTAGTGCCCGAAGACCGCCTCGATCGTCAGCAGCGCGTCGCCCAGCGCCTGAGAGTGCGGCTCGATGTTGAGCGCCATCGCGCCGCCCGGGGCGAGCCGGTCGCGGATCGCCTCGTAGAACTGGCGCGTCGTCAGGTGCCGCGGCGCCGAGTCGTTCAGATACGCATCGACAAAGATCAGATCGACCGGCGCGGCCAGCCGCTCGATGAAGCGGCGTCCGTCATCGTGGGTGACCGACAGGCGCGGGCCGGTGCGCAGGTCGAACCAGCGCCGCGCCAGGCGTGTGACCTGCGGATCGATCTCGACCGCCCGTACCTCGAGCGGCGCGAAGGTCGCGGCGAGGTAGCCTGCCGTGCGCCCGCCGCCCAGTCCCACGATCACCGCGTTGCGGTGTCCGTCGGCGTGCACGAGCGCGAGTGTCATCAGCCGCGTGTAGCCGACCAGCAGCGTACCGGGGTCCGCCGGCAGCCAGGCCGACTGCACGCTGCCGCTCGACTGGCCGTCGAAGGCCATGAGGCGCGCGCCGTTGATCTCATAGACGCGGATCGCGCTGAAGGGGGAGTCGGCGGATTCGAGGAGAGTGGCGCCCTGGGGGAGGGGGGGCGCGGCCGACAGGCTGCCCGCGGCATGGGCCTCGTGTCCTGGCCACAGCGTCCCGGCCGCAGCGATCGTCCGACCGGCGCCGAGTGCGCCGAGTGCGCCGAGTGCGCGTCGTCGCGCGGGTGCGTGGAGCGCGGATCGGGGCGAGGTCAGGGGTGTCGGTCGCATCGGGTGATGGGGGGCGGTAGCGAAGTCGTCGTGTCGAGGGCGCTCGGCCCGGTAAGGCGTGATCCGTGGCACCGGGTCTGTCGCGCACAGGCAGCGCATCCGTTTTGCGCAGGTGGCTTCAACTGCCTGTCGGGCTCGTACCATCCGAAGCGCGTTCTCCGAAAGATCGAAACTTCGGCGCGGTCGCCGCGTCTGTCGCTACAGTACGCTCGAACGCCTTGACGCTCGAGGCGGCAGCTTGCGCGCACCCGTGCGCGCCACGCGTTGCGTTGCCTTCATGACGCCGTGGTGTCCGCAACAAGATCTGGATGGCCCTGCAATGACCCCTGCAATCTTCCGACGGTGCACCTGGGCTGCCCTGCTGCTGGCAGCCGGCGCCGCGCTGGCGCAGCCCGCTGCAATGGCTGAGCGCTACACCCCCGTGCCAGCCAGTGCCGACGGCATCGGCAAGCGCTACATGGGGCGCGAGATCTCGGCGGTGATGGGCTGGCAAGGCGCAGCATGGCTCGAGCGCGAAGAGCGTGACCGCGAAGAGCGCACCGACCTGCTGCTGGCCGCTCTGGCGCTGCAGCCCGGCATGGCTGTGGCCGACATCGGCGCCGGCACCGGTTACCTGTCGCGGCGCATGGCACCGAAGGTGATGCCGGGCGGCAAGGTCTGGGCGGTGGATGTGCAGCTCGAAATGATCAGCCTGCTGCAGGCCGGCGCCAAGCGCAGCGGGCTGACGCAGATCGAGGCGCGGCTCGGCGCGGTCGACGACGTCAGGCTGCCCGATGCATCGGTGGACTTGGCAATCATGGTCGACGTCTATCACGAGCTGGCCTATCCGTACGAGGTGATGGCCAGCGTGCTGAAGGCCCTCAAGCCCGGCGGCCGTCTGGTCTTCGTCGAGTACAAGGCCGAGGACCCGCGCGTGCCCATCAAGCCGCTGCACAAGATGAGCGAGGCGCAGATCAGGCGCGAGGCCGCCGTCTTCGCGCTGGACTGGGAGCGCACCGTGACCACGCTGCCCTGGCAGCATGTGGTGGTGTTCCGCAAGCGGGGCTGAGCCTGCACGGACTGAAGGATCGACACCATGATGTTGTCATTGGCCGTCCTGAGCACGGCCTTGTTGTTTGGTGGCATGACGCTGTACTCATTCGGCTTTGCCGCCTTCCTGTTCAAGGCGTTGCCTGCGAAGACCGCGGGGGAGGCATTGCGTCGCGCCTTTCCCTGGTTCTACACGTTCGTGATTGCCACGTCGGCTGCGGCCGCCGTGCTCTGGTGGCCCCGTGACGCCGTCTATGCCGCGGTGATGGCTGCGGTGGCCGTCACCACCGTGCCCGTACGGCAAATCTTGATGCCAGCGATCAACCGCGCCACCGACGCCGGCCTGCGCGAGCGCTTCAAGTGGCTGCACGGGCTGTCCGTGGTGGTCACCCTCGGGCACATCGCGGCCACCGGATGGCTGCTGTCCAAGCTCGCCTGACTCATCCCCGACCCGCAGCCACGCGCCATCGTGATGTGCCCCCTGTGCAGCCGCGTGATCCCGCCGGCGCAAGCCGACCGTCATCATCTGGTTCCCAAAAGCAAAGGCGGGCGCCAGACGGAGTTCCTGCATCGGGTCTGTCACCGCCAGGTTCATGCGCTGCTCACCGAAAGCGAGCTGGCGGGCCAGTACGCCACCGTGGAGGCCTTGCTGCAGCATCCCGAGCTGCAGGCCTTTGTGGCGTGGGTGAAGACCAAGCCTGATGACTTCTTCGTGCGCACCTCCAAGAGCACGCGGATACGCACGCGCCGGACATGACCGCTGGCCTCGAGCCGTTGCGCCGGTACGGTGCGCCTCGCACGTCCACCGAGCCGCATGCCGCCGACGTCCTTGACCTGCGGGTCGATCGGGCCATTTCGAGCATGGCCAGCCCCAGCCTTTGCGCCGGGGCGGACATCGTCACAGCCTTGCATGCCTGCGACACCGCCACCGACGACGCCATCCGGTTCGCGCTGTCGGCAAAGGCACGCATCATCGTGCTGTCGCCGTGTTGCCAAGCGGAGGTCGCCGCCGTGCTGCGCTGCCTGGAACTGGAATCGCACGGCTATCATGCGACCGTCACCGAACGTGTGGGCTGGGGGCATTCCATGAAGAACGAGCTCAGCATCGCCAGCCTCGACAAGGATGTGGCGCGCCGGCGGGCTGCCGAAACAATCGCTGCGCTTCTCGGCGAACCGGGACCGACGTCCCTGCTGGAGCGGTTCTTCAACGGCCTTGGCCGCAGCAGCAGCCCATCGGGATCGGTGCCAGCCGCATGACTCTGGAAAAGATCCTTCGCAGCCAGGGCTTCGGCAGCCGCAGGCAGTGCCGCCAGCTGATCTGGAACGAGCGGGTCAGCGTGGCGGGTCGGTTGATCACCGATGCCGATGAAGACCTGCCCTGCGAAGGCCTGGTCTTCAGCGTCAACGGCAAGGAATGGACGTATCGCGAGCACCTCTACATCGGCTTGCACAAGCCTCCCGATTACGAGTGTTCGCGCAAGCCCAGCCACCATCCGGGCATCCTCACCCTGTTGCCGCAGGAATACGTCAACCGCAATACCCAGCCCGTAGGTCGCCTCGACCATGACACCACCGGCCTGCTGCTGCTGTCCGATGACGGCGGCTTCATCCACGCTCAGTCCTCGCCGAAGCGGCATGTACGCAAAATCTATGAAGCCACCGTCTTCGAGGCGGTGACGCCGCGACTGATCGCGCAGTTGCAGGAAGGCGTGAAGCTCATCGACGAGGACAAGCCCATCGCCGCGCAGGTGCGCATGCTGGACACGTATCTGCTGGAACTCAGCATCGACCAGGGCAAGTACCACCAGGTGAAGCGGATGCTGGCCGCGGCGGGCAATCACTGCGTCTCGTTGCGCCGTAGTGCGATCGGCAAGCTCACGCTTGATTCGCTGGGCCTGCCCATGGGCCAATGGTGTCATCTGGAACCCGTGCAACTGGCCCAACTCGTCTGAGAGTGCCCGTACTGCCGGAGCCGATTCGAGTCGGCTCCTTGCTCATGAGTCCGCCCTGAGCAACTCGAAGACCGAGCGTTGATGCGGGGTTCGAAGCGATAGAGGTGCATCGGAACGCTGGGTGGGTCCTTCACAGGCAACCTGGCTGTGGACCCCAGCCATCTGCACGATTTGCGTACGCGCTCCGCTACCTCGCATGAGAACCCGCAACGCGAGGTCATCGTGGGTTCTTGCAGTTCCGAGCGCCGTCGCCGAACCCGCGATGCGGTGGAGGCCGCGCTGTCTGACGTAGTGTTGCTGGGCACGGCCGAGCAGGTACGGCTGGCAGCGCAGGCTGCCGATGACATGGTGGCCGGTCGCATGATCGAGACGGCCGCACTGGTGCGATCCCTACGCGATTTCATCCGAGACGTGCTGGACCTCGAAGCCGTGCCGGTCGACCTGCAGATTCCCCATCAGGGTCCAGTGCGCTCATCGCCGGCCGGCGGGCGTAGCAGTGCGGCGAACTCGGGTGGCCGAGCGAGTGGCGCTGGCGAGCAGGGCGGCGCCGGCATGGCCGCCGGAGGCGCATTGGGCCTGGGGGCGGGGAGCCGGGCGCCGCAGGACGCCGATTCGCTGCCGGGTCTGGAGGAGCGCCGGCCGTAGGCCCCACTCAGCGGCCCATCGGCGACGAAGCGGTGGTGCGGCCAGTCGAGACGTGATGACCGGTGTGCGCCTGGCCGAGGTCGCCGTATCCGCCCTGCTCGGCGGTTACAGGGAAGGTCAAGTTTCAGGATAGACCGGTCCTTCGCCCTGAAATCGGCCACGGGCACCAATGGGTCGAGAACAGTCGTTCAATGGCTCTGGTAATGATTTCCGCAGCCAGGCTGAAGCAGAACCTCGTTTGCCCGCCAGGCAGTTCTGCTTTGCAGCGGTTTGGGTCGGTCGCCGCCGCCGGACCCGCAACCGGTCAGCACCCGCCAGCCGACACCCAGGCCGGCGGCCGGCGCCGACATGAGCGTCAGCAATGCGACGGACAGCTGGCGCACGTGCTGGCACCGCGCGACGTCGGGCCGCGCACGACCGGTCCCCATGGGACCTGCAG
>JBIIPQ010000010.1:0-34042 GCA_044342535.1 Burkholderiaceae bacterium | reverse complement strand
TGCGCTCGATGCGTTCATGACCACCCCCTCGCCCGCGCTCGTCGCCGACCTCGAGCGCGCGCCGGGCGACATCCTGGTGCTCGGCGTCGGCGGCAAGATGGGCCCGACGCTCGCGCGCATGGCCAAGCGGGCCGCGCCCGGGCGGCGGGTGATCGGCGTCGCCCGCTTCACCGACCCGGCGCTGCCTGCGGCGCTGCGCGCCCACGGCATCGAGCCGATGGCCTGCGACCTGCTCGACCGCGCGGCGCTCGAGCGGCTGCGCGACGCGACGCCGGATGCCGCCAACGTCGTCTTCATGGCCGGCCACAAGTTCGGCGCCTCGGGCAACCCGTCGCTCACCTGGGCGATGAACGTCGGCGTGCCGGCGATGGTGGCCGAGGCCTTCCGGGACCGGCGCATCGTCGCGTTCTCCACCGCCTGCGTGTATCCGTTCGTCGACACCGCCGGCCCCGGCGCGCCCGAGTCGCTCGCGGCGCTGCCGCCGCCGGGCGACTACGCCTGGTCCTGCGTCGGCCGCGAGCGGATGTTCGAGCACGGCTCGCGGACCTGGGGCACGCCCGGGCGGCTGGTCCGCCTGTCGTACGCGATCGACCTGCGCTACGGCGTGCTGCGCGACGTCGCCGACGCGGTTTTCCAGGGCCGGCCGCTCGACCTCGCGATGGGGTACGCGGACGTGATCTGGCAGGGCGACGCCAACGAGCAGGCGCTGCGCCTGCTCGCGCACTGCACGGCGCCCGCCTCGCCGATCAACGTGACCGGGCCGGTGCATACCTCGATCCGCACGCTCGCCGCCGAGTTCGGCGCCCGCTTCGGACGTGCGCCGGTGCTCACCGGCAGCGAGGCGCCCACCGCGTGGCTGATCGACACCGCCGAGGCGCAGCGCCTGTTCGGCGCACCGCGCGTGCCGCTGGCCGCGATGATCGACTGGGTGGCGGACTGGGTCGCACACGGCGGCGCGAGCCTCGGCAAGCCGACGCACTTCGAGACCCGCGATGGCAGCTACTGAGGATGGTCCCGCCGTCCTCGCCCATCCGCTGGACCCGACGCGGCTCGACGCCCTGCTCGCGCTGTCGGGCGCGGCGGGCTGGAACCAGGACGCCGACGACTGGACCCACATGCTGTCGGCCGGCCGCGGCTGGGGCCTGTCGCACGCCGACGGCACGCTCGTCGCATCCACGGTGGTCCTGCCCTATGGCGCGGCCGACGGGCTGGGCGGCGGCTTCGCCTGGGTCAGCATGGTGCTGGTGCTGCCGCAGTGCCGAGGGCGCGGCCACGCGGCGCGACTGCTGCGCGAGGCGCTCGGCTGGCTCTCGGCCCGCGGGCTGGTGCCGGTGCTGGACGCCACCCCGGCGGGGCACCCGATCTATCGCCGGGAGGGCTTCGTCGATGCCTGGGGACTCGCCCGCCACGCCCGCGAAGGCGGCACGCCCCTGCCCCACGCCGCGGTGCCCGAGGGCGTGCACATCGAGCCGCTGCGGGAGGTGCACGGGCCGGGGCTTCGGTCGCTGGACGCACCGGCCTTCGGGGGCGACCGGAGCGCGCTGCTGCGCGCGCTCGGGGCGCGCGCCCCGCGGCTGGCCCAGGTGGCGCTGCGCGACGGCGTGGTCACGGGCTACGTGCTCGGCCGGCCGGGCTGTGGAGCGACGCAGCTCGGACCGCTGGTCGCGGCGGACGCGGCCACCGGCATCGCGCTGCTCGACGCGGCGCTCGCCGCCACGCCGGGCCGCGTGCTGGCCGACGCGCCCGACGCGCAGGGCGCGATGCACGCGGCGCTGCGCGCGCGCGGATTCACGGTGCAGCGACCGTTCACGCGGATGCTGCACCCCGGCGACGCCCCGACCGCGCCCGCCCGCGCCCCCGGCGATCCATCGACGCTGCGGCTGATCGCCGGGCCCGAGCTGGGTTGAGCGGCCGGGCGAGCCGATCCGCCCGACAGCCAGACCGTGGTGCCGCAGCATCGTTCCTGGGCCGCGGACGCGGACCGCGTTGCCCGATCCGTCCCGGGCACCGCCCTGTGCGACACCGTTTCGACAACTCCGGGCGCCGACGCCCCCCCTGGGCGGTCGCTTCCCGCTCACGAATGGAGTGCGTCCCCCGAGGCACGGAACAGCCGGGGCGGACCGTCGATGTTCGGATGATCAGCCATCGCGAGTGGGCCGCATCCTGCGGTCGTACCGTAGGGTTTTTCCGACAACGACCCGTCCGAATGACTGCCATGGCCACTCCTGCCCCGATACGCACGCCCCCCGCCCGGCCCGCTGTCCCTCTTGCGTCCGGTGCCGGCGCACCGGGGGCCGCAGGCGCCGCCAGCCCTCAGCCTGCCGCCCCCCTCGATGGCAGCGCCGAGCTGCTGCGCCGGACCCTGCCGCTGATGTCGCGCCACGCTGCCGGTTACGCGCCCGACTCGTACGCCCTCTGGTACGAGTACGTGCGGGGCGGCAACCCCGCGCTGCGGGCCGAGCTCGACCAGCTGGTCAATGCCTGCGAACGGCTCTCGCACGAGCTGACCTTCGAGCTGCATCAGAAGCACCTGTCCGACCGCGGCGAGGAGTCGGTGCGCAAGGCGGGTGCCGGCCTGCTCGAGCTGATGCACACGATGCGCAACTCGGTCGAGGTCGCGAGCTCCGAGGCCACCGAGTTCGACGCCCAGCTGGCCGCGTTCGGCGAGGGCATCTCGGCCGCGGAGTCGCCCGAGGACATGCGCCAGCACGTGGACACGATGCGCAGCGACGTCGACCGGATGAACCGCTCGCTGTCGACGCTGACCGGCCGGCTCGAGACCAGCCATCAGGAGGTGTCGCGCCTGCAGAGCGAGCTCAAGCGCGCCCGCGAGGAAGCCTCGCTCGATCCGCTGTCCGGCATCCTGAACCGGCGCGGCTTCGACCTCGAACTCGGCCGGCTGTGCCGGGCCGCCACCGAGCAGGGCATCGCGTTCTCGCTGGTGATGGTCGACATCGACTTCTTCAAGAAGATCAACGACACCTACGGGCATCCGTTCGGCGACCAGGTGATCCGGGCCGTCGGGCAGGCGCTGTCGCAGCTCACGCAGCGCAAGGACGTCGCGGCCCGCTACGGCGGCGAGGAGTTCGCGCTGCTGCTGCCCGAGACGCCCGCGGCCGGTGCCCGCGAGGTCGCGGACCGGGTGCGCGCGGCGATCGCGCGCGGCACGATCAAGCGCGGCGGCAGCGAACCGGTGGGCAACATCACGATCTCGGCCGGCGTCGCGCAGTACATGCGCGGCGAGGACCCGCTGTCGCTGATCGCCCGCGCCGACCGGGCGCTGTACGCGTCCAAGCAAGGCGGCAGGAACCGGGTCACGCTGGATGGCTGAATGGGGGGCTGAACGGGGGTTTCGAGCCGCACCGCGGCGAGCCCGTTCAGCGGGCGCGGCATGCTTGCCGCGCACTGCTGCGTCGACAGAGTGAATCCGCCGAGAGGCGGCTGACTACTTCCCCCGCCCCCCCGAGAACATCCCCTCCGCCCGCCTGACATCCTCGTCCGACAGCCGGGTGACCTGCGCGATCGCGAAACGCACCTCCGGCGACAGCAGCCAGGGCGCATCCGCCGCCGCCTCGACGAGCGCACCGTCGAACGCGAGCCGCCCGTCGACGGTCCGCACCCAGCCGAGCTCGCCGAGCGTCGCGATGATCGCCCGGAATGCGGCGCGATCGAAGAACTCGGGCGAGCCCGGCTCGTGCAGGAAGGCCATGCGCTGCGCGAGCAGGTAGCACAGGTCCTCCAGCGCCTTCGACGTGAGCGCGCCCGAGCCCTGGCCGGTGAGCACGGCGAGCGTGATGAACCAGCGCTCCAGCGGCTGGCGCATCAGCTGCGCGAGCGTGTGCAGGGCCGCCGCCCCGTCGCCGCGCGCGGCGGGTCCCGCGCCGGTCAGCCCGAGCGCGGCGAACGCGTCGAGGCAGGCGTCGACCTTGCCGCCGAGATCGGCCGCGTCCCACGAGAGGAACAGCTCGGCGCGCAGCAGCGGGAACACGCGGTGCGAGACCGCCAGCAGCCGCTCGCGTTCGACGCCCGGATGCTGCGACAGCAATGCCGCCAGCAGCGCCGGCAGCGCCCACGCGTGCAGCACGTTGTTGCGGAAGTAGGCGAGCAGCGCGACCTGCGAGCCATGCACCTGGAGCACGTCGCCCAGAGGATGGGCGATCCGCCAGAGCACGCCGGTGCGCTCGGCCTGCTCGACGATCTCGACGCCCGACAGCGGCGTCACCACCAGGCGCGCCGAGTACGGCGCACGCGCCAGCAGCTCGTGCAGCAGGTCGAGCTGGCGCACGAGCTGCGCGGCATCCATCGCGTGTCGCGGCGAGCCGAGCATCGCGACCGACACCAGGTTCACCGGGTTGACCACCACCGCGTCGTTGATCCGGGTGACGATCTCCAGCGCCAGCGCGTCCACCGCGGCGCGCCGCTCGAGGTCGGCCTTCGTGCTCGCGGCCGCGCGCCGTGCGGCGCTGGCCACCGGTGCGCCGTCGACCGCGGGCACCGGCAGCGCGCCATGGGCCTGCAGGAACGGCCCGAGCGCGATCGGCTCGCCGACGTTCACGTGCACGCGGCCGAACTGCTCGCGCAGCACCCGCAGCGAGCGCAGCAGCCCGAGCAGCGACTCCTTCTGCTTCGGCCGGCCCGACAGCTCGGCGATGTAGGTGTCGCCCTCGAGCACACGCTCGTAGCCGATGTAGACCGGCACGAACACCAGCGGACGCTGCGGCGCGCGCAGCCAGCTGTCGACCGTCATCGCGAGCAGCCCGGCCTTGGGCGAGAGCGTGCGTCCCGTACGGCTGCGGCCGCCCTCGACGAAGTACTCCACCGGGAAGCCGCGCGTGATCATCGCGTGCAGGTACTCGGCGAACACCGCCGAGTACAGCGCGTCGCCGCGGAAGCTGCGCCGCAGGAAGAACGCGCCGCCGCGGCGCAGCAGCCCGCCCACCACCGGCAGGTTCAGGTTCGCGCCGGCGGCGACGTGCGGCGGCGGCAGGCCCTGGTAGTAGATGAGGAAGGACAGCAGCAGGTAGTCGATGTGACTGCGGTGGCAGGGCACGTAGACCACGGTCGCATCCGAGGCGATGGCGCGCAGCTCGTCGAGACGGTTCGCCGAGATCCCGTCGTAGAGCCGGTTCCAGAGCAGCTGCAGCAGCAGGTCGTAGGCGCGGATGAACGGATACGAGTAGTTCGACGCGATCTCCCACGCCGCGCGACGCGCGGTGCGCTCGGCGCGCTCGCGCGTCTGGCCCTTGCCCTGCGCGGCCTCCTCGATCGCCTGCTGCACCGGCTCGCCCGCGATCACCGCGTTGATCAGCACGTGGCGGTGCGACAGGTCGGGGCCGACCACGCGCTCGCGCACGCGGCGGAACGCCGCGCGCAGCAGCCGGGCCGCGCGGCGCAGCGCGAGCGCGTCGTCGTCCGCGCCCCCGGTCATCTCGCGCAGCGACATCGGCTCGCCGAACTCGAGCATCGTCTGGCGGCCGTGGATGATCACGCGGGCGAGCTGGCGCACCGGCCCGGGGATGCCCCAGCCCTCGGCCAGCAACGCCTTGAGGATCGAGTCCTGGTTGCGCGGCGCGCGGCCCCAGAAGACGTGGACCGGCACGATGGTCACGTCGGCCGCCGGGTCCGCGCGCACCGCGGCGGCCAGGCGCGCCAGGCGCGGCGCGTAGGCGTACGGCTGCGCACGCAGCGGCGAGGGCTGCCCCGATCGCGTGAGATAGAAGAACGAGTGCGACTCGACCGCATGCGGCGTGCCGTCGGCCCCGGCCGCCGCCAGGGGCGCGAGCGGCAGCGGCAGCCCGAGCGCGCGGGCCTGCTCGTCGAGGACGACCAGCGTCGACAACGTGCGGAACTGCAGCGCGTAGCAGACCGGCTGGCCGCGATCGAGCTTGCCGGCGAGCGCCTCGGCGCCGACCACCTGCACGCTGACCATCCGCCGCAGCACGGGGCGCATCGCGGCGATCGCGAGGCGACCGAGCCACGAGCCGCGACTCCGGGTGCGCCGCGCGATCGGCGCGGCCGGCACCGACCCGACCGGCGGTGAGGACGAGTCGGTCGTCGGAATCGGCGCGTGCTCGGCGGGGTCCACCCCCGAAAGGTCGCACTGGGATCGGCCGGGCGTCAAACCGGCTGCGGCGAACGGCGGTCGCGGCCGGGCCGGCCGCGGCGGCCTCAGAGCGCCAGCACGTGCCCCTGGTCGGGCCGGCCGAGGCCGTCGACCATGTCGCGCCAGACACGCGACACGTCGGCCGACCCCTGCCCCTCGACCACGGTCATCCAGCCGCCCGCGCCCCGCACCTTCGCCGAGAAGCCGTCGCGCGCGGCGGCCAGCCGGCGCTCGACTTCCTGCGCACCCCAGTCGGCGTCGCGCTTGCGCCAGCGGCCGGGCGCGAAGAACATCGCGGGCTTCGGGCCCGGCAGCGGTGCGGGCGGCGCGCCTGCGGAGCGCCGCGGCGCACCCTGCTCCCAGTGCGTGAGCCCGACCGCGCAGTCGTGGCGCAGCGCGTCGCCCAGCCGCCGGTGGATCGCCTCGCGCACGCGGGCATCGCCCGACATGTCGACATAGACCGTCGGCACCCCGGCCTCGAGCGAGCCGGCCGCATCGTAGGGCAGCACGCGGTCGTAGCAGCCCAGCGCCTCGACGAAGGCGACGTTGCCCGGCGAGGTCAGCCCGACCACCTCGACCGCCTCGGCCGTGCCGCGGCGCTGCGCCAGCAGCCACGCGGTCGCGTAGGCGGTCTTGCTCGAGGCGCTGCCCAGCACCACGCGCCGCGCGCCGAAGAAGCCCTCGTCGGCGAGGAAGTCGTCGATCAGGAACGCCGTGGTGAACAGCGGGCTGAGCAGCATCTGCTCGGCCTCGCGCGCGCTGCGCGCCGAGGCGTCCTCGTCCGCCCGCCCGCGCACGCGCAGGTAGGTGTTATAGACCGGCGAGAGACCGGCGCGGTGGGCCGCGCCGTCGGCGAAGCCGCGCGGCCCGAGGGCCGTCGGCTCGACCTCGAGGTGCGTGGACATCGGCAGGTAGCCGTAGAAGCGATCACCGACCGGCAGCTCCGGATGCGAGGACGCCACCACCGTCGCGAAGCCCCACACCGGCACGCGCCCCCAGCCCTCGGGCGCCGGGAAGAAGCGCCAGTACTCGAGGCCGGGCGCCGCACCGCAGGCGCCGTAGGTGACGTTGTTCGCGGTCAGCGCGAAGCGCTCGACGCGCAGCACCGCGCGGCCGGGCTCGAGGCCGCTCGCGCCGGGCACCGGCCCCTCCACCACGCGGGTGGTGCGCAGGTCGTCGCGGCGGACCTGGACGTCGACGAATCCCGGGGCGCCGGCCATCACTTCACCATTTTCACGCTGCGATCCAGGAACTCGTTCGTGTACGCACTCTTCACGTCGAACGGCTTGTCCAGACCGATGTACTCCAGGACCAGGTCGTAGTCGGCCTTCATCCGCGCGTCGTCATGGATGCCGAGCGCGACCTCGCGCGAGGTCCTGTCGCTCATCAGCGTCTCGACCAGCTTCCAGTTGGTGAGCTCGTTGTCGAACTTGAGCGCGCCGTTGGCCTCGATCAGCGCCTGCACGCACGGCTCGGGCTGCGCGACGCACGCGGCGAACGCACGCTGCGTGACCTTCACGAAGCGATCGACCAGCGGGCGGTTCTTGGCGAGGAACTCGGCATTCACGATCACCGAGTTGCCGTACGGATTGAGGCCCGCGTCCTTCCACGCGAGGAAGCCCATGTCGTCGCCGAGCTCGCGCTGGAAGATGTGGTGGATGTTGTAGAACGAGGTGGTCGCGTCGATCGACTTGGCCTTGAGCGCCGACAGCTTGGCGTTCGCGTCGATGTTCACCCAGGTGACCGACTTCGGATCCATGCCGTTGGACTTGGCGAGCGCCGGCCACATCGTGCGCGCGCCGTCGCCGGCCGGATTGCCGATCTTCTTGCCGACGAGGTCCTTGACCGACTTGATGCCCGAGCTCTTGAGCCAGTACAGGCCCTGCGGCGAGTTCGCATAGACGTTGAAGACCGCGACGAGGTCCGCGCCCTTGCCGCGCGCCACCAGCACGCCGCCCATGTCGGCCAGGCCGATGGGGTTGGCGCCCGCGCCGACCTTCTGCGTGGCCAGCGCCGAGCCGCGGCCCGGCTCGAGATTCAGGTCGATGCCTTCCTTGACGTACCAGCCCTGCTTCTTCGCGAAGTAGTAGGGTGCATGGTCGCCGCCGGGCACCCAGTTGAGGACGAAGTCGACCTTCGTCTGCGCACCCGCGGCGGCCGCACCGAACAGCGCGGCGCAGGTGATCGCGACCTTCGCCGCGCGCTGGGCGAACCCTTGCATCGATGCCATCTCGTCTCCTCTCCTGTCGTGGTGATGCGGGCGGCCTCGGGCGGGCTCCGATCGATGGTATCGACCGGTTTCCGGGGGTGTCAACGCCGCCCGGGCGTTGACGCTGCCGGACCCATCGGATAATTTAACCGGATGGTTACATCCTCCGGTGCACGGTAGCACGGCCCCGACCCGATGGCACTGCACCGCTCGGCGCTCCCGCAGGACGTGCTCTCGCTGCTGCGACGCGGCGCGGTCATCCCCGCGCACCCGCTCGCCCTCGACGCCTCGCGCGCGCTGGACGTGCGGCACCAGCGCGCGCTGACCCGCTACTACCTCGACGCCGGCGCCGGCGGCCTCGCCGTCGGCGTGCACTCGACGCAGTTCGCGATCCGCGAGGTCGGCCTCTACGAGCCGGTGCTGCGCCTGGCGATGGAGACGGCGCGCGCCTGGACGCAGCGACCGGTGGTGATGATCGGCGGGCTCGCCGGGCGCACGCCGCAGGCCGTGGCCGAGGCACGCACCGCGGTCGCACTCGGCTATCACTGCGGAATGCTGTCGCTCGCGGCGATGAAGGGCGAGTCGATCGACGCGCTCGTCGCGCACTGCGAGGCGGTGGCGGCCGAGATCCCGCTGATCGGCTTCTACCTGCAGACCGCGGTCGGCGGCATCGCGCTGCCCGCCGCGTTCTGGCAGCGCTTCGCCGCGATCGACAACGTGGTGGCCATCAAGATCGCGCCGTTCGACCGATACGCGACGCTCGAGGTCGCGCGCGGCGTGGTGGCCGCCGGCGCCGACGAGCGCGTCACCCTCTACACCGGCAACGACGACCACATCGTGCTCGACCTGCTCGCCCCGCTCGCCGTGCGCCGCGACACCGCCGACGGCGTCGAGGAGGTCCGCGTGCGCATCCGTGGCGGGCTGCTCGGCCACTGGAGCGTGTGGACACGCGGCGCGGTCGAGCTGTTCGCGCGGATCGGCCGCGCGATCGAGGAGGATCGCCTCGACGACGACCTGCTGGCGCTGGACGCCCGGGTCACCGACTGCAACGCCGCCTTCTTCGACGTGGCCCACGGCTTCGCCGGCTGCATCCCCGGCTGCCACGAGGTGCTGCGTCGCCAGGGGCTGCTGCAGGGCATCTGGTGTCTCGATCCGCACGAGACCCTGTCGCCCGGCCAAGCGGCCGAGATCGACCGCGTCTGCCGGCAGCACGCGGATCTGTCCGACGACGGCTTCGTGCGCGCGAACCTCGCCCGCTGGCTGGCGGACTGAGCCCGCGCCGATGAGCCGCCTGGACTCGCCCGCCTCGCGCTGGACCTTCGCCGTGCTCGCGCATGTCGGCCTGGTCGTGGCCTGGTACCTGTTCGTCGAGATCGGCAAGGTCCCGAAGTTCGTGATGCCCTCGCCGCAGGCCACGCTCGCGGCGCTCTTCAACCCCGACTACTCGTGGTGGCTGAACACCGCGGTCACCGCGACCGAGATCTTCGGCGGCTACTTCCTCGCGCTCGCGGTCGGCGTGATGCTCGCGCTCGCCTTCACCTGGTCGCGCCCGCTCGAGGCGATCTTCCTGCCGCTGCTGGTCACGCTGAACATGATCCCGAAGGTCGCGCTCGGGCCGCTGATCATCGTGTGGTTCAAGTACGGCGTGTTCCCGAACACGCTGATGGCCTTCTCGATCGCGGTGTTCCCGATCCTGCTCACCACCGCGCGCGGGCTGCGCGAGATCGAGCCGGAGCTCCTCGACCTGGTGCGCTCGCTGCGCGGCTCGCGCTGGCAGCTGTTCGTGAAGATCCAGCTTCCGGGCGCGTTGCCCTACATCTTCTCGGGCATGAAGGTCGCGTCGATCCTGGCGGTCGCGGGTGCGGTCGTCGGCGAGTTCCTGGGCTCCGACAAGGGGCTGGGCTACCTGATGCTGCAGGTGCAGGTCACGCTCGACACGCCGGCGATGTTCATGGCGGTGATCCTGATCACGCTGCTGGGCATGCTGCTGTACGGCTTCGTGCTGCTGCTCGAGCGCTGGCTGGTGGTGCGCGACGCGAGGGTCTCTTGAGCGGGGCCGCCGACGCGTTCATCCACCTGCGCGGCGTGCGCAAGGTCTATCGGACCGGCGGGCGCGAGCACCTCGCGATCTCGGACGCGAGCTTCGACGTGATGCCGGGCGAGCTGGTCTCGCTGGTCGGGCCCTCGGGCTGCGGCAAGTCGACGCTGCTCAAGATCCTGTCGGGGCTGCATCCGCACGACGGCGGCGAGGTCCGCATCGGTTCGGCGTCGACCCCATTCGACCCGGCGCGCGACATCGGCATGGTCTTCCAGCAGCCGCTGCTGCTGAAGTGGCGCCGGATCATCGACAACGTGCTGCTGCCGGCCGAGATCCTGGGGCTGCCGATGGCCGCCGCACGGGACCGCGCGCGTGCGCTGCTCGCGCTGGTCGGCCTGGCCGGCAGCGAGGACAAGTATCCGTACGAGCTGTCCGGCGGCATGCAGCAGCGCGCCGCGATCGCACGCGCCCTGGTGCACGACCCGAAGCTGGTGCTGATGGACGAGCCGTTCGGCGCGCTGGATGCACTGACCCGCGAGAAGATGAACCTCGAGCTGCTGCGGATCTGGCGCGAGTCGGGCAAGACGATCGTGTTCGTCACCCACGGCATCTCGGAGGCGGTGTTCCTCGGTACGCGCGTGGTGGTGCTGACCGCAGGCCCGGCCCGGATGGCCGACAACTTCCCGGTCGAGCTGCCCTATCCGCGCACGCTCGACATGAAGACGCACGAGGCCTTCGGCGTCTACACGCGACGCATCTACGCGCTGCTCGGCATGGCGTGACGATTCACGCCCCACGCTTCACCGTCTTCTCGATCCAGGCCTTCGAGCGCGACGGGCGGCTCGCGATCGGCTCGCTCGACGCGCCGGGCTTCGCGAGCGGCGCGATGCCGGCGTGCGATGCGATGCGATCGCTGCCGGACGGCTGGCACGCGAGCCGAGGCAACGCGGCCCACCCCGTTCTAGAGCCCGGCCTCCACGCCCGCGCTTGCCAGACCGCGGGCCTCGGCGCACGGTTCGACGTCATCCATCACGCGCCTCACCCCGCGCCACCGACCTTGACCGATCCGACACCCTTGCCGCGTGCCCCTCGCGCCGCTGGCCCCGCGCTGCACGCGGCCGACCTGCGCGGCCTCGCCCGCCTCGGCATCGACGCCGTGACCGGCGTCACCGATGTCGTCGAAGGCATGCATGCCGCGATCGCGCAGCCCTCGTGGCCGCTTGGGCCGGCCGGACCGGCGCGCACCCGCGGCCTGACCGGCTTCGTCTACCGCACCGTGCGCGGCACCACGCGCGCCGTCGGAACGGGGCTGGACGCAGTGCTGGGCGGCGTCGGCGCGGCCGCCGCGCGCGGTGCGTCGGGACACGCTACGTCGGCGCGCGCGCCCTCGGCGCGCCGCGAAGCCCTGCTCGCCGCGCTCAACGGCGTCTGGGGCGATCACCTGGTCGCCACCGGCAATCCGCTCGCGATCCCGATGACGCTGCGCGTCGACGGGCGCGTGATCGACCCGGCGGCGGGCCCGTCGCACAGCGACGGGCGCATCATCGACCCTACCGCGGGCCCGTTGCGCGGCGACGGCCGCCGGGTGCTGGTGATGGTCCACGGGCTGTGCATGAACGACCTGCAGTGGCGCCGCAACGGGCACGACCACGGCGCGATGCTCGCCGAGGCGGGCGGCTGGACGACGCTGCACGTGCACTACAACACCGGCCGGCACGTCGCCGACAACGGGCGCGCGCTCGACGCGCTGCTCGAGGACCTGCTCGCGCGCTGGCCGGTGGCGGTCGAGTCGCTCGCGATCGTCGGCCACAGCATGGGCGGGCTCGTCGCGCGCAGCGCCTGCCATGCGGCGGCCGAGGCCGGCCGCCGCTGGCCGGCCGCGCTGTCGGCGATGGTGTGCCTCGGCACGCCGCACCACGGCGCACCGCTCGAGCGGCTCGGCCATGTCGTCGACCGCACGCTCGGCGCGAGCCCTTACGCCGCGCCGCTCGCACGCCTCGGACGGGGCCGCAGTGCCGGCATCACCGACCTGCGCCACGGCCTGCTGCGCGACGAGGACCGTGCCGGCGGCGACCGCTTCGCCCACGCACACGACACCCGCGTGCCGACGCCGCTGCCGGCGGGCGTGCCGGTCTACCTGGTCGCCGCCACCACCGCGGCGCGTGTCGGCGGGCGCCGCGACACCTGGGTCGGCGACGGCATGGTGCCGCTGGCGAGCGCGCTCGGCGAGCATCCCGATCCGGCGTTCGCGCTCGGCGTGCCGCGCGCACGCCGTCTGGTGGTCGCATCGACCAACCACTGGGACCTGCTCGCGCACCCCGAGGTCGCAGCGCGACTGCGCCGCTGGCTCGGCGGCCCGGCGCGCCTCACTCCACCGGCACCGACCGCAGCGCGTTGATCTGGCGCGGCTCGACGGCCGGGGCGGCATGGCCCCAGCTGTTGCGCAGCCAGTTCACCAGCGCAGCCGCCTCGCGGTCGTCGAGACCGGGACCGGCCGGCGGCATGCCGTACGGCCGCGGATTCGAGCGGGTGGCCGGCGGGAAACCGCCGTGCAGCACCGCGCGGATCGCGTTGGTCGGCGAGGCCATCGTCAGCGTCCGGTTGCCGGCGAGCGCCGGCCAGTGCGGCGGCGCGCCCTCGCCCTGCTCGCCGTGGCAGTCGGCGCAGCGCTCGGTGTAGAGCCGCGCGCCGAGCTCGAGCGACGCGCTGCCCGGCCCGAGGTCCGCGCGCCGCGGTGCCGCCGGCGGCTCGATGCGCGGCAGCGCGCGCAGGTAGGTCGCCATCGCCTCGAGGTCGGCGGGCACAAGGTGCTGCAGGCTGTTGGCCACCACCTGCGCCATCGGGCCGCTCGCGACCGCACGCGCGTTCAGGCCGGCCCCCAGCCACGCGACCGTCTCGGCCTGGGTCCAGGCGGCGACGCCGCCGTCGCGCGCGTCGAGCAGCGAGGGCACGTGCCAGCCCTGCAGCGGCACCGTCGCCCCGCCGAGCGGCGTGCCCCGCGGCGCACCGAGCGCGTTGCGCGCGGTGTGGCAGGCGCCGCAGTGACCGAGCCCCTGCACGAGATACGCGCCGCGGTTCCAGGCCGCGTCGCGCGCCGGATCGGGCTCGAAGCGCGCCGGGCGGAAGTACAGCAGCCGCCATCCGTCGAGCAGCCCGGGCAGGTTCCACGGGAAGTGCAGCGCGTGCGGGCGGTTCGGCGCGCGCACCGGCGCGAGGCTGCGCAGGTAGGCGTGCAGCGCGTCGGCGTCCGCGTCCGACACCCGCGTGTACTCGGTGTACGGGAACGCAGGATAGAGCGCGTGGCCATCGCGCGAGCGGCCCTCGCGCAGCGCGCGCCGGAAGTCGTCCGCGCTCCAGGCGCCCAGCCCGGTGTCGACATCGGGCGTGAGGTTCGACGCATGGATCGTGCCGAACGGCGTCGCGATGGCTCGGCCGCCCGCGTACGGCACGCCGCCGCGCGCGGTGTGGCAGCCGGCGCAGTTGCCGGCCAGCGCCAGGTAGGCGCCGCGGGCGATCGGGTCGGCCGAGGATGGGTCGGGTACGACCGCGGGGGTCGACGGGGTCGAGACGATATCGGTCACGTTCGTGACGATCTCGTCCGGCGCGTCGCCGGCCGGCGGCGCACGACGGTCGACCAGCACCGCAAGCACGAGCCCCGTGATCGCCAGCAGCAGCAGGCCGGCGTTGCGGCGCGCACGCGGGCTCATCGTCCGAGCCCGCCGCAGTCGAGCGGCAGCCGCGCCGGCAGCGCCGCGGCGGGGCGGGCCGCCGGCGGCACCGGCTGCGCGGCGAGCCAGGCGGTGACCGCGGCGATGTCGGCGGGCGGGAGCCGCTTCGCGATCGTCGCCATGCAGTCGGGCGCCATCGCGCGGCGCGTGCCGTTCAGCCAGGCGCCGAACTGCGCGTTCAGGTAGTCGCGCGGCAGCCCGAGCAGCCCGGGCACCGCCGGCTGCGCGCCGAGCAGCGCGTCACCGTGACAGGCGGTGCAGGCCGGCAGCTCGCGCGACGGATCGCCCGCGACGACCAGCCGGCGCCCGCGCTCGAGCACCTCGGGCGGCACCGCCGGCGGTGGCGGCGCGGGATACGGCGGATGGCGCGACGCGAAGTGCGCGGCGATCTCGCGCAGGTAGTCGTCCGACAGGTGCTCGACCATCCAGGTCATCGAGGGCACCACGCGTCGGCCGTCGCGGAAGTTGATCAGCTGGTTGGCGAGGTAGCCGGCCGGCTTGCCGGCGATCCGCGGGTAGTAGCCGTCTGCGGTCGCCCGGCCCTGGTCGCCGTGACAGCCGGTGCAGGCGAGCAGGCGCGCGTCGAGCGTGTCGGGAGGCGGGGCCGCGGCGAGCGACGTCGCGACCGGCAGTGCGAGGAACAGGACGAGGCAGGACGCGAGGGCGGTGTGGATCCGGAACGGCATGGAGCGGCAAGACGTGCGGGGCGACGTGCAGGACGTCGGCCCCTGGAGGCCCGGGAGCAGTCAGAGCCGGAGACGAAGGCGATCGAGTATAGCGATCCGGACCGGGCACGCCGCGCGCCGCGCCCCGGACCGCCGCACGCGATCCAGCCACGGTCCCCGCCCGCCCCGGATCGGCGACCGGCCCGAGCGGCCCGAGCGGCTCAGTTGCGGATCAGGTAGCCCAGGACCAGGTCGGTCATGTGCCCGAGCCGCTCGGCCCGCTCGCGAGGCGCGAGCAGTTCGCGGCCGAAGATGGTCGACAGCGTGTAGCGGTTCGACAGGTAGAAGTACGACAGCGAGGCGATGGAGATGTAGAGCTGCACCGGGTCCACGCCCGCCCTGAACACGCCCGAGCGGCGTCCGCGCTCGAGCAGGTCGTCGATCATCGCGACGAACGGCGAATGCATCGCGCGGATCTCGTGGCTGCGCTTGAGGTGCTCGGCGCGGTGCAGGTTCTCGCTGTTGAGCAGGCGCAGGAACTCCGGGTGCTCGAGGTAGTAGTTCCAGGTGAAGGCCACCAGGCTGCGGATGCCCTCGACCGGGTCCGTCTCCGACAGGTTCAGGGCCTGCTCCGCATCGCGGATGTCGCGGTACGACTGCTCCAGCACCGCGAGGAACAGGTCCTCCTTGTTGCCGAAGTAGTAGTAGAGCATCCGCTTGTTGATGCCCGCCTTCTCGGCGATGCGGTCGACCCGTGCGCCCCCCAGGCCGTGCTGCGTGAACTCGTCGGTGGCGGCGCGCAGGATGCCGGCGCGCGTGGCGGTCGGGTCGCGCGTCTGCGGGACTGCGGACTTCGCGCGGGGACGGGGGGCGGCCTTGGCGTGCATGACGCCTATGGTAACGAAGCGGTTAACAGGCGAGGGCTCGGGTGCGCTGCGCTTCGTCAGACCCCGCAGCCCACGACCGCGAGACCGAGGTGCGTCACGAACGGATCGAAGTCGCGATCGCTGTGGAGCAGCCGGTACCCGTCGACGATGCATCGGGTCGCGATGATCGACGACCTGCTCGAGCGCGGACGCCGCTCGGGCGTGTTCAGGGCGGTCGGGACCGGCCAGGACACGCTGACGTTCTCGGAGTCGGGCGAGAACGACGGGCTGGGCGCACTGGGTGGAGCTGTATCGGCCCCGAGTCTTTGGCCGGCCCGCGCGGCGGCAGGCGTCATTCGACCGCCGCTGACTCGCTCTCGGCGTACCGGTCGGGCTCGGTGGTGCGGAGGATCTCGTTCAGCACCGACGTGGCGTAGGTCCCGGCGCGCAACGAGAACGCGAGCACCAGCTGATCGGCCTGCAGCCAGTCCCATGACAGGCCCGCCGGGATCGCCACCAGGCTGCGGCGCTCCTGATCCAGACCGGCGTATTCCATGCCGCCGCACAACGTGGCGTGACGTTCGGCCACGCCGTTCTCCAGCGCCTGCGCCTGATCGGTGGTGCTCACGCGGCCCCGCCCCCAGAGCGGTCCGGTGGGCCGGCCCGCCTCGTCCATCACGTCACCGGGCAGGGTCTGGCCCCAGCGTCCCTGCGCAATGCGCAGCGCCAGCACTTCGTTGAAGACGAAGGAGCGCACCGCCGACAGGTAGAGGCCCTTCTTGGTCGGGTTGCGCACACGGATCTCGCGCGCCAGCATGGCCCGGCCCTGCTCGAGGTTGCCGCCGTCGTGGCCGAAGCGCTGGGCGCCGAAGTAGTTGGGCGCGCCCCGTGACGCCACGGCCTCGAGATTCGCCTCGATGGCGTCGCGCGCGCCGCTCACGTCGCGCAGCACGATGCGGAACCGGTTGCCCTGCAGATCGCCGCGGCGCAGCTTCTTCGCGTGGCGCGTCTGACTCAGCACCTTGAACTCCGGGTGCTGGAGCCGGGTCAGGTCGGGCGTCTCGCCTTTGGGCAGATGGATGCTGAACCACTGACGGGTGATGGCGTAGCGGTCCTTGAGGCCGGCATACCCCACGTCCCGGTCCTGTACGCCTGCGGCCTCGGCCAGCCGCTGGGCGACGAAGGCGGTGTTGGCACCGTTCTTCTCGACGTCCAGCCAGAGGTGCTCGCCCTCGCCGGAGGGGGGCTGCAGCGGCAGCTCGGTCACGATGAAATCCTCGTTGAGAAGTTTCAAGGTGGCGCTGGCGCCGCTGGCGGAGTAGGCGTTGGGCCAATGCGGCAGGGTCGTGGATCGAGGGTCGGTCATGACGGGGCGGCTCACCAGCTCTCGCTCCACGGCCGCAGGTCCATCTCGTGCGTCCACGCCGAGCGCTTCTGGTGGTGCAGCGCGAGGTAGTTCAGCGCGATGTCGTCGGGCTTGAGGACCCGGTCTTCCTGCACACGCTGCTCGATGTCGGGGATGTTCTCGCGCGAGAACACGCCGTCGATCGAGCCGTCGCAGACGACGTGCGCGACATGGATGTTCTGCTTGCCCAGCTCGCGCGCCATGCTCTGGGCCACCGCGCGCAGGCCGCTCTTGGCGGCGGCGAAGGCCGCGAAGTGCTCGCGGCCCCGCAGGCTGGCGGTGGCGCCGGTGAAGAGGATGGTGCCGCGGCCGCGCGGCACCATCACACGGGCGGCTTCGCGGCCGGCGAGGAAGCCAGCGAAGCAGGCCATCTCCCAGACCTTGGTGAAGACGCGGGCGGTGGTGTCCCGGATGCCGAAGCGCACGTTCGCGCCGATGTTGAACACCATCACCTCGATGGGCCCGATGTCGCGCTCGATCTCCTCGAACAGCGCCACCGTCTCTGCTTCGGACCGGGCGTCCACGCCGCGGGCAAACACGACGCCGCCCTGGTCGCGGATGCCCTGCGCGATGGCTTCGAGGTCCGGCAGGTTGCGCGCGCGGCGCGTGATGACGGTCTCGAAGCCGTCGAGCGCGAAGGCCCGCGCGATGGCGGCCCCCACGCCGTCGCCGACACCGATCACGAGACAGACCTGCTTGCGTGCTTGCTCTGACATGGCGGTTCCTGTCGGTTGGAAGACGGACTCAGGACTTCGACGACGCGGACGCGCCGGCCTGCCGCAGGGACTCCTCCTCGACGTCGCGCAGCCGGTCCTTGCCGAAGTACAGCTCGCTGCCGACCACGAACGACGGGCTGCCGAACGCACCCGCCGCCACCGCACCTTCGGTGTTGGCCATCAGCCGGGCCTTCACCGCATCCGTGGTGATCAGCTCGAGCAGCCGGTCCGTCGGCAGGCCGGCATCGGCGAGCGCCTGCCGGAACACCGCGGTGTCGTCCATCTTCAGCCCCCGCTCCCACATGCAGGCGAACATCGCGTCGACGTAGGGCGCGAACACGCCGGCCTCCTGCGCGGCGACCGCGCCGCGCATCAGCTGCAGCGTGTTGACCGGGAAGTGCGGGTTCATCGCGAAGGCCGTGAGGCCGTGCCGCTCGATGAAGCGGTGCATCTCGCGGCGCTCGTAGGCGGGCTTGTTCTTGATGCCCGCGAAGGCCGCGGCGGGCGACTGGTTGCCGGTGAGCTTGAAGATGCCGCCGAGCAGCACGGGGACGTAGTCGAAGGTGGCGCCGCTGCGCGCCTCGATGCCCGGGATCACCTTGTGGCTGAGGTAGGCGTTGGGGCTGCCGAAGTCGAAGTAGAACTGGATGGGCTTCATGGGGTCTCTTCGGTGGGGTCTGGTGGTGTTTGGGAACCGATCTGGGTGGCCCGCCGATCGCTTCCTTCCGGAACAGCCCGCTTTTGCTCTGAAAGAGGGACTCGCTCCCTGCGAATGTCAGTGCCGAGACAGAACTGTAGTGCTGTCCTGGCCGACCGGCTGACTCGGAAGGGCCGGGACCTGCATCCGGTGATCATGCCCATCGTGCATCGCCACACCGTGTGCGGCCAGCGCTTCGATCCGGCGATGACCTGCTCGCACTGCGCGGTCGAGCTGCTGCCCCGCGACGTGGGCATCGAGCCCGCCCCGGGCGCGCTGTCATTGGCGTGTCATCAAATTGCGGATACAACATCCGGCTGCGTCTGTCACCCAGGATCCGCCCCATGCCCAAGGATTTCACCACGATGGAGGACAGCAACCGGTCCTCCAACCCCAGCATCCACGAGATCAGCGACCCCGCGCGGCGCATCGCGCTTCGGGGCGGCATGGTCGCGGCGATGCTGCCGTTCCTGTCGTCGCTGGCGGGCTGCGCCGGCCTGCCCGGCCTGCCCGCAGGCGGCGTGCGGCCGGGCTTCCGGAGCGTGCCGGTCACCCGCGCGGACGGCTTCTTCGTCGCCGAGGGCTACTCCGCCGTGCCGGCCTTCATGTGGGGCGAGCCGGTCGGCGTGCCGGGCAACCTGCCGGCCTTCAGGCCCGACGGCTCCAACACCGCCGCCGAGCAGGATGTGCAGATCGGCATGCATCACGACGGCATGCACTACTTCCCGCTCGACGGCAGCCGGCGCGGGCTGCTGGTCATCAACCACGAGTACACCGACGACGGCCTGCTGCACACCGACGGCATGGCGACCTGGTCGCCCGAGAAGGTCGCCAAGAGCATCGCGGCCCACGGCGTGAGCGTTCTCGAGGTCGAGCAGCGCGACGGCGCCTGGCAGGCGGTACGCCCCTCGAAGTACGCGCGCCGCATCACCGCAGCCACGCCGATGGCGATCGGCGGCCCGGCCGCCGGCCACGGCCTGATGCGCACCGCGGCCGACCCCGAGGGCCGGCGGGCGCTGGGGACGCTGAACAACTGCGCCCACGGCTACACGCCCTGGGGCACCTACCTCACCTGCGAAGAGAACTTCATCTTCTACTTCAACGGGCCCGAGAAGCCCGACGCGCACGGTGCGCGCTGGGGCCTGCGCCGCAACGGACGCGGCTACCGCTGGCACGAGCACGAGGCGCGTTTCGACGCCGTGCGCCATCCGAACGAGCCGAACCGGTTCGGCTGGGTGGTCGAGATCGACCCCGCCGACCCGACGATGACGCCGATCAAGCGCACCGCGCTCGGTCGTGCCGCGCACGAGGGTGCGACGGTGGCCACGACGAAGGACGGGCGCGCGGTCGTGTACATGGGCGAGGACGCCCAGTTCGAGTACATCTACAAGTTCGTGAGCCGCGACCGCATCCAGCCGGGCGGCTTCGCCGCCAACCGCGAGCTGCTCGACCACGGCACGCTGTACGTCGCCCGCTTCGATGGCGGCGGCACCGGTCAGTGGATGGAGGTCCGTCATGGCAGCCGGGGTCTGACCGCCGCCAACGGCTTCGCGGATCAGGGCGAGGTGATGGTGAAGTCCCGGCAGGCGAGCGACCTGCTCGGCGCGACGAAGATGGACCGCCCCGAGTGGATCACGATCGACCCGGCCAACGGCGAGGTCTACTGCACGCTCACCAACAACACGCGCCGCGGCGCGAGCGGCCAGCCCGCCACGGACGGCGCCAACCCGCGCGCCAACAACAGCATGGGCCACATCATCCGCTGGAAGGAGCGCGGCGACTTCGATGCGGACACCTTCACCTGGACCCATTTCGTGATGGCGGGCGATCCGGCGAACACGCGCGCCGAGGCGCGCGGCGACGTCAAGGGCGACGCCTACGGCAGTCCCGACGGCCTGTGGTTCGACAGCCGGGGCCTGCTGTGGATCCAGACCGACGCCCACGCCACGAACATGTACCAGGGCGACTACGCCGGCGTCGGCAGCAACATGATGCTGGCCGCCGATCCGAAGACCGGCGAGACGCGGCGCTTCCTGGTGGGCCCGGTCAACTGCGAGATCACCGGGGTGGTCTGCACGCCGGACATGAGGACGATGTTCGTCAACGTCCAGCACCCTGGCGAGAGCCCCAGCGACCGCAGCGACCCGGCCGACCCCACGAAGTTCTCGACCTGGCCCTCGGGCGTGAAGGGGCAGCGGCCCCGCAGCGCGACGGTGGTGATCCGGAAGAACGACGGCGGGATCATCGGGACGTGAGTGCACGGGCTCGGGACCGGGCGCTCCTCGTCGGAACGTCCGTCCCCCGGGTCCGGCACATCCCCCAAGTAGACGAGTCCTGCGCTCGACAACACCCGAGCGAGCACTGATGATCGGACCTGACGTCCACACGACCCCCGCGCCGGCGGTTTCCACGGCACCGCGCGTCATTCCATGAAAGCTGCACGATGATCCACGCATGTCGCCCGATCGGCATCGCGGTGGCGGCGTTGTTCACGCTCGTCGCCCCCGCCTCGGCCCAGCCCTCCGGGGGCTGCCTGATCCAGCGGATCGAGGGCACGGTGACGGTCTCGGCGGGCGGTGCCGCGCCACTGGCCGCGCAGATGGGTCAGACCCTCGCCGCCAGCGACACGGTCCGGACGCTGCCGGCGTCGCGCGTCAGCCTGGGCTGTGCCGGCGGCCTCAAGGTGGTCGTCGGCCCCGACAGCGCCATCACGGTCGAGGGCGTGCTGGCCGCCGGGTCGCAGCCGTTCGGTCTGCGTCTGCTCGAGGGCATCGCGGGATTCGTCTTCAGGGGCAGCGGTGGCGTGCAGGTCCGAACGCCCTCGGCCGTGGCCGCGGTCCGGTCCACGGAGTGGGCGATGCGCTGGGCCAACGGCGTCAGCGAGGTGTTCACCCGCGAGGGGACCGTCACCGTGTCGGCCGACGGCGGCACGGCGACCCTCGGCCCCGGTGATGGCGTCGATGTGTCGGACACGGGCGGACTCAGGCCGGTAGTCCAGTGGAGACCTCCGCGCATCGCCCGTTTCGGCGAGCTGCTGGGCGCCGACTGGTGACGCCGGGGCGCCGTGTCCGACTGGAGCGGCTGGGGGTGATGGCCGGGGTCGTGCTGGGCGCGCTGGTGCTGGGCCTGTGGCATCCCGGCGAACGCGGCACCTTCTGGCAGGGCATCGAGGGCCGCCTCCTGGACGCGCGGTTCCGCGTGCGCGGGCCGCTGCCCGCACCGCAGCAGGTCGCGATCGTCGCGTTCGACGACGCCGCGATCGAGCGCCCGGCCACCTTCCCGCCCTCCCGCACGGCGCTGGGCGAGGTCGTGTCCGACGCGTGGCAGTCGGGCGCGCGGGTGCTGGCGCTGGATGTCCTGCTGGTGGACCCACGACCCGACGACCCGATCCTGGCCGCCGCGCTGGCCCGGGGCACGGCCATCCTCGGTGTGGCCGAGGCCGCGTCGGGTACATCCCTGGTGACGCTGCGCCAGCGCGGCGGACCGAGCCTGGTCACGGGACCCGAGCCTCACTCACCGCTCCCCGCGATGGGGCCGGGCCCGGTGCTGCAGGAGGCGGCCGACCTGGCGCACGTGACGGTGGAACACGGGCCGGACGGGGTGCTGCGCCGGCTGCGCCCGGTCCTGTCGGTGGCGACCTCGCACGGCCTCGTGACCCTGCCCGGGCTGGCGGTGGCCGCGGTATCGGCCCAGGCCGGACCGACCCGGGTGTCGACCCCCCCCAGCGGCGTGGGCGGCCGTCTCGAGCTCGGGCCGGTTTCGGTCCCGCTGGACGTGCGCGGCACGGTTCCCCTGGACTACTACGGCCCGGCGGGTTCGATCCGGACCTATTCCGCGGCGTCCGTGTCGCAGGCGGACCTGCGCGGGAAGATCGTCTTCGTGGGCGCGACGGCCACCGGCTTCGGCGACCGTCACGCGACGCCGTTCGACCCGACGATGCCGGGTGTCGAGGTGCATGCCACCTTCGCCGCCAATCTGCTGACGGGGCGTCCGCTGCGCCGTGACGGGGTGGCGTGGGGCGCCAGTGTCCTGCTGGGCCTGCTCGCCGCCGTCGCGGGGTGTCTGGCCGCCGGACTGAACGGCTCCCTCGCCGCCACGGCGGCCACCGCCGGCGTGGCCCTGGCGATGGCGGCGGCGCTGCAGGCCGCGTTCTCGGCGGGCTGGTGGCTCGACGCGACGACGGTGTCGATGTGCCTGGCGCTCGGCGCGGGGGCGAGTGCCGCCGCCCAGCGCTTCCAGCAGCGGCGCCGCGCCACCAACCTCGCCCGGTACCAGTCGCCGGCGATGGTCGAGACCCTCGCCACCGACGCCGACCCCCTGCGGGATCGGCTGCCTCAGCCCGCGGTCGTGGTGTTCGTCGATGTCGTGGGGTTCACGCCCCATGCCGAGCGCTCGGGCCCGGAGCGCACTTACGCGTTCCTGGGCGCGTTCACGCGACAGGTGGAGCAGGCCGCGGACCGCTGCGGCGGCATGATCGCCGACTTCGCGGGCGACGGTGCGCTCGTCGTCTTCGGCGTGCCCGAGCCCCGCGCGGACGATGTCGAACGGGCCCTGCGGTTCATCGAGCAGCTCGACGCCGCGGTGCTCGCATCCGCGGACTGGCCGGGGCTCGGCCTGCGGTTCAGCGCCCATGCGGGGCCGGTGCAGCTCGGGGTGCTGGGTGGAGATCGGCATCGCCGCGTGGCCGTCAGCGGTGACGTGGTGAACACCGCCAGCCGCCTGCAGGACAGCGCTCGCGCCCGCGACGCCTCGCTGGCGCTGTCGGGCGCCTTCGTCGAGGCCACGCCGCACGCCCGTCGCTGGGCCGGGCAGCGGGGCCTCGTGAGACTCGAGCCGCAGCAGCTGCGCGGCCGCGCCGCGCTCGAAGAGGTCTGGGTCGGCGCGCTCCGGCAGCCGGCTCCATGAGCGGACCGGTCGACGTGCCGGCTCGGCTGCCCCGCCTGGATCAGGCTCGCCACTGGGCGTCCCGCGCGGCCGTCACCGTGTCGGCGGCCCTGGCCCATGTCCCCGAGAACGCGGCCTACGGCCTGATGGCCATGGCGCCGCTGGGTCTGGCGTTCGGGCCCACGGCGATGGCGCTGGCCATCCTGGGCGCGGTGGTGGCCAACACGGTGGCTCATCTGCTGGGCGGCGGGCGACTGGCCAGCGGGCCGCGCTCGTCGCTGGCACTGCTGACGGCGGGCCTGGTGGCGAATCTCGTCGCCAGCCCGGTCGCCGACGGCCACCTGGGCGTCCTGCAGGTCCTGGTCAGCGTCGCGCTGGCCCTGGTGGGCGCCGGCCTGCTGCAGTGCCTGTTCGGATGGCTGGGTCTGGGCAACCTGGTCAAGTTCACCCCGTACCCGGTTCGGCTCGGCCTGGCCGGCGGCATCGGCCTGCTGCTGCTGATCACCGCGCTTCCCGTGATGCTCGGCCACCGCTTCGGCACCTCGCTGCTGGCCGGCGGCCTGGTCCCCGACTGGGGGGCCGCGGCCGTGGGCACGTGTGCCCTCGCCACCTGCTGGCTGGTGGCCCGCCACGTGCCGCGGGTGCCTCCGGTGCTGCTGGGGATGATCGCCGCCACCGGGCTGCACGAGGTGCTCCTGAACCACGGCGGCGTCGCGGTATGGGGCCGTACCCTGGGGGTGCCGCAGCTGCCGACGTTCGAGGCGAGCCTGCTGGTGCAGGCACTGAGCGGCGTCGTCGCGCAGGTGGATTTCAAGACCGGCACCCTGCTGGCGGTCTATGCGGTCACGCTGGCCTTGCTGTGCAGCATGGACACGCTGATCACCACGTCCATCATCGACGGCCGCCTGAGGCTGCGGCGAAGCGCCGACCGCGAGCTCGTGGCCCAGGGGGTGGCGAACATCGCGACGGCGCTGTGCGGCGGGCATGCCGCGTCGCCCTCGGCCGCCCGCACCCTCGCCCTGGTTCCACCGCAGCCGGAGGTTCGGCACGTGGCGCTGTTCTATGCGCTGGCGATGCTGCTCGTGCTGGTGGCGGGGCAACAGTGGCTGGGGGTCCTGCCGGAAAGCGCCCTCGGCGGCCTGCTGGTCCTGCAGGGCGCCCAGATGGTGGCGCCCGCCCTGTTGCGCGCCCCCAAGGGCCTCCTGCGCCTGAGGCAGGGTCATGCCGACCCGTCCCGCGGCGAGGCCCGCGCGCTGGTGGGCAACTGGGCCGTCACGGTGGCCGTGGCGCTCAGTGCGCTGACCTGGGGCTTGGGCGCGGCGGTCCTGATCGGCGCGTCCTGCGCGGTGCTGCTGTTCGTGCGCTCCAACATGCGCGACGTGGTTCGCCACCTGTCGACCGGCGAATCCCGGGGGTCCCTGAAGGTGCGTCCGGCGCAGGTGCGCGACGCGCTGCGCCGAGAAGGCCGACAGATCGCGCTGTTCGAACTCGAGGGCTCGCTGTTCTTCGGTACGGCCGATGCCCTGCAGAGCCGGCTGCAGCAGCTTCCGGACACGGTCGGCACGGCCATCCTCGACCTGCGTCAGGTTCAGGACATCGACGTCACGGCCGCCCGCATCCTGACCGAAGTGGCGGACGACTGGGGACGACGCGGACGGCGACTGGTGTTCGCGGAATGGCCGATGGACGACAGTCGGCGACAGCTGCTGGAAGCGATGACCGACCCAGGCAGCGCCCACCCGCTGCACTTCTCCGACGACGTCGACCGGGCCCTCGAGCACGCGGAAGACAGGCTGATCGAGCGGCTGGGACTGCAGGTCCATTCGGACGAGGCGATCCCGCTCGCGGAGACCTCGCTCATGCGCGGCCTGATACCGCAGACGCGCGCCATGGTGGAAGCCGCGATGCAGGTGCTGCACTTTCCGCGCGATACGGTGATCTTCCGATTGGGCGACCCTGGCGACGGCCTGTACGTCGTGACGCGGGGCGAGGTGGGCCTGCGACTGCCCGGAAGCTCGCGGCGTCTCGCCTCGTTCGCGGCCGGCGTGACGATCGGCGAGATCGCCGTGCTGAGTCACGAGACCCGGTCCGCGGAAGCGGTCGCGGAATCCGATGTCACCGCCTGCTTCCTGCCGACGACCGCGTTCGACCAGTTGCTGCGGGATCACCCCGACGTGGCCGCGCTGCTGCTGAAGAACATGGCGCTGCACCTGTCGGACCGCGTGCGCGGACTGACCGGTGACCTGACGCACTGGGTCTCTCGTGCCGCCGCCAAGCGCCCCCTGACGGACCAGCCGAATGCCGCGTCCTATGCGACCGACGTCGGCATGACCGGCGAGTGACGGCCGAAGGCCGGAAGTCGGCGTGATGCCGTCGCGCGCGACGGGTGGCACGCGGAGCTCGAGCGAGCACTGCAGACGTTCCCGATGGGCTGGGCCGACCCACTGTGCACATCCGATTCGGGGTAGCGCAGATGTTCGTTACCGAACGGACGCCAGGAGCGGGCACGCCTAGCGTCGGAAACGATGCGCCGCCGAACCATCGTGACGGGGTGGTCCACCACACCCGTGCCGAGGCCGTGTCCGTGGCCGATAGCGAGCACTTCGACGGGAAGACCACGGAGTGAACGGTTTCGAGATGCTGAACAGCTCAATCAGCGCGAACGCGGGTTCCATGCGCATCGGGAGCCAGCCTCGCCGTGCACGACGCCCGCCGCGGCACATCGGTTTCGTTCCGGACGGAAACCGGCGGTGGGCGGTGCAGCAGGGCTTGTCCGAGGAACAAGGCTACGCCCCGGGGCATCGCGCCTGGGTTGGCGCTTTTCGACGCGTGCAAGGCGCTCGACCGAGCAGACCGAGGGGTTTCGTGCTGCCTGCGTGGCCTTCCACTTGCCTGTTGATGCCCCTGAGCTGCTGTTCGTGGCTGCCGATCACCTTGCCGGTGGCTTCCTGCACCGTGCCAGCCGCATCTTCGAGCACGCCCTTGACGTGATCCTTGTTCATGGCTTCACCTCGGGTTGAAGTTGGGAGATCAGCGCGACCGCCGCGACACGCAACGGTCAATCCGCCGCGTAAGGCGTGCCGTAGAACGTGTGCACGCCGCCCGCCCAGGTCCGGTCCGACATCGCCGGCCAGCGATCCTTGTCGAAGCCCGGCGCGCCCTTCGGGGCCGCCTTCAGAACATCGAGCGCGAAGCGCGTGTTCGCCGTATCCAGTGCGGCAACGCACCGACGGAGTCGGAGCCCCGTGCGCCAATCGCAGCAGCAGACGGTCCGGGCAGACCTTCACGAGAGGGACGTGGCGATGACATCCCTCGTGGACAGCGGGTTCTATCGAGACGGCAAGAGGGTCGGCGACATCCCCATCGCCGACATCGGCGAAGCCATCGAGCAGGCCGGCACCTTCGTATGGCTCGGACTGCACGAGCCGGACGAGGCCACGTTGCGAAGCATCCAGCGGGCCTTCGGTCTGCATGAACTGGCGATCGAGGACGCTCACCACGCCCACCAGCGCCCGAAGATCGAGGCCTACAGCGACTCGCTGTTCATCGTGCTGAAGACAGCCCAATTGCAAGCCAGCCATGTGGCCTACGGAGAGACACATCTCTTTGTCGGATCCAACTTCCTGGTATCGGTGCGCCACGGCGCGTCATCGAGCTACGCGCAGGTGCTGCAGCGCTGCGAAGACGGCACCAAGGGTCTGCCCAAGGGACCGGGCTTCGCCCTCTATGCGATCCTGGACTTCGTGGCCGACACCTACCAGCCGGTCGTTGCCCAGTTCGAGCAGGACTTCGATGCGATCGAGACCGACATCTTCAAGGATCGGTTCGACAGGCTCGTGATCGAGCGCCTGTACGCACTGAAACGCAACCTCCTCGAGCTTCGCAACGCCGCGCTGCCCTTGGCGGAGATCAGCGCCGAGCTGATGCGTCTGCACGAGGACCTGATTCCCAAGGAGCTGCGAGCCTACTTCCGGGACATCGAGGATCATGTCTCGCGCCTGGTGGGCCTGATCGATGGCATGCGCGACATGCTGACCACTGCGATGCAGGTGAACCTGGCACTGGTGGCCAACAACCAGAACGAGGTGGTCAAGCGCCTCGCGGGCTGGGGCGCGATCCTTGCCATACCCACCGTCATCTTCAGCCTGTACGGGATGAACTTCGAGTGGATGCCGGAGTTGAAGTGGAAGGCCGGCTATCCGATCGCCGTTGCCTTGACCGCGCTGGGATGTGTCCTTGTCTACCGTCGATTGCGTCGGGCCGATTGGGTCTAGCGCTTCTTGGAGTCCCCCCACGCACGGTGCCAGGGCTTCAGTCTCATGACGAACTCGAAGCTCGCCATCCATGGTGCGATCGCGGCCAACGTCGCCATCGCAGCGACGAAGCGCGTGGTCGCGGGCATCACCGGCAGCTCGGCCATGCTCTCGGAGGGCATCCATGGCCGGGCGACTCACGGCCTTGGACGGCTGTCAGCCGCGGCAGGCAGCCGGGAGGCACTTTTCGGCCACGAAGAGTCGTTCGCGACGGGCGGCCTACCGGGCGTCTACTCCGTCGCCGCGCCGTCGAGGCAAAAGCTTCTGCGATCGAACTGTCGATCAACGCGCGCTGACGACTACTCCCAAGCCGCATCGGGGTCCAGGTGCCGTGCCAACTCCATCGCGTCGTGCAGCACCCGACCGACCACAACCAAGCCGGGCTCCAAGCGGTAGACAAGAAAGTGGCGTGGTCGGCGGACGATCCCCGCACCGGGCTTCACGTGCTCCCGGCTCAGTCGCAGGTGCCAAGATCGAACTCCCGCGCCGAGTTCAGGCCGCGCGAGACTGCCCGGTCTGTCGGGCTGGCGTGCCAAGTCGCGCAGCGCGGCGACGATCAGGCTCTCGTAGCGCAGTCGGGCGGCCTCGCCGAATTGCTCGTCTGTCCAGGCGAGGATGTCGAGGACATCCCCCTGCGCGGCTTCCGACAGCCGATAGCGAAACATCAACTCGGAGTCTTGGCAGCCTGCGCAGCGCGGCGACCCAACTGTCCGACGAAGTCTTCCAACTGATCATCGGCAACATCCGCATACCGCCCTGCGGACACATCCGCCCAGCCCTGGCGGGCTGCTTGCCGCAGGGCCTCGAGCTTCGCATCCTCGCGGCGCTCGCGCTCCGCGATAAGGCGCAGCCCGTCTCGCAGCACCTCGCTGGCGTTCTGGTAGCGGCCAGACCGCACCAGGGTTTCAACCAACTGCTGTTGATGTTCGCTCAGAACGACGTTGCGGGTGGGCATGTCGGGGGACTCCAAGTAACGCGAGCAGCAGGCCCGCTTGGTCATCATTGGCATACTATGCCAACGTGGCCCGGAGCGATTGGATGGTGAGCTTCCAACGGCGGGTTGTGCGCAAACAACGCGACCGATCGAGGGTCGGCAAAGGGTCGCAAGCTGTCCTTCTCTGATTCAGAGCGACCTGCTCGATGCCCTGGCCACGCAGCTGGACCATTACGCTGGCTGTGCTCGACGTTACGAACAAGGTGCCGACCGCGCTGTGTCCGGTCATCGTGGTCAAGAGCCGGCTTCTGAATGCGCTGGCGCACCATGCCGCGCCTTTGCCTGCCAAGCTGTTGCGGCGACCGGTGAGCGACGTCGCCGCGTAGGCCGGCGCGCTGGTGTCGGGCTCGAGGACCCGGTCCTCCTGCACACGCTGCTCGATGCCGGGAAGGTTATCGCGCGAGAACACGCCGTCGATCGAGCCGTCGCAGACGACGTGCGCCACATGGATGTTCTGCTTGCCCAGCTCGTGCGCCATGCTCTGGGCCACCGCGCGCAGGCCGCTCCTGGCCGCGGCGAAGGCAGAGACGTGCTCGCCGCCGCGAAGGCTGGCGTTGGCGCCGGAACGCCACCTCCCGCGACGTATTCTTCCGGTCATTGCAAACGCCGGCGGCCGAGCACCCACCGCATCGCCCGCCCGACGCGCCGTGGACACCGACCATGACCGACACCCCGCATCTGCGCACGCCCGACGATCGCTTCGCCGACCTGCCGGGCTACCCCTGGACGCCGCGCTACACCAGCGCGCTGCCCGAACTCGGCGGCCTGCGGCTGCACTACCTGGACGAAGGCCCGCGCGATGCGCCGGTCACCTGGCTGTGCCTGCACGGCAACCCGGCGTGGAGCTACCTGTACCGCCTGATGATCCCCGAGTTCCTCGCGGCCGGTCATCGCGTGGTGGCCCCCGACATGCCGGGCTTCGGCCGCAGCGACAAGCCGCTCGACGTGGCGTGGCACACCTTCGAGCGGCACCGTCGGGTGCTGCTCGCGTTCGTCGAGTGGCTTGCGCTGGAACGCGTGAACCTCGTTGTGCAGGACTGGGGCGGGCTGATCGGGCTCACGCTGCCGATGGCGGCGCAGGCACGCTACCGCGGCCTGCTGGTGATGAACACCTGCCTGGCCAGCGCCGAGACGCCGCTGCCCGAGGGCTTCCTGCAGTGGCGCGCGATGTGCCGCGGCAAGCCCGACTTCGCGATCTCGCGGCTCTTCTCGCGCGGCAATCCACAGATGAGCGAGGGGGCCTGCGCGGCCTACGACGCGCCGTTTCCGGGACCGGACTTCCGCGCGGCGACCCGGGCCTTCCCGGACCTCGTGCCCGAGCATCCGCAAGACGACGGCGCCGCGGTCTCACGCGAGGCGGCCGTCTTCTGGGCCGAGGCCTGGACGGGCCGCTCGATGATGGCGATCGGCATGCAGGACCCGGTGTTCACGCCGGCACTGATGGAGCGCCTGCGAGCGGGCATCCGCGGCTGTCCGGCGCCGATGCAAGTGGCCGAGGGCGGGCACTTCGTGCAGGAGCACGGCCGGGAGATCGCGATCGAGGCGGTGCGGCGGCTGGGCTGACGTGCCCGATGGCGGCGCGCGGCGGCGAGCTCGTTTATACAAAGCTTTGAAGTCTTATCGGTAATTGATAAGATGTCGAAACTCGCAATAAACGAGCCGCCATGGACGCCATCCGCAACCCGTTCGTGCCGGGCGCCGGCTCGCCGCCTGTCGAACTCGCCGGCCGAGACGCCCTTCTCGAAGACATGCATGTCGCGCTGCAGCGGGCCCGGATCGGCCGCCATGCCAAGAGCGCCATGCTGGTCGGTCTGCGTGGGGTCGGAAAGACCGTCCTGCTCGACCGCATCAGGACCAAGGCAGAGGCAGCGGGGATCCATACGATCCGGATCGAGGCACCGGAGGGGCGATCACTGCCCGCGATCCTCGCCCCCCAGTTGCGTCAGGCGCTGCTGAGGCTGAGCCACATCGCGGCGGCTAAGGACTTTGCCATCCGCGGCCTGCGCGCACTCGCCGGCTTCGCGGGCAAGATGAAGCTCAAGTATCAGGATCTCGAGGTCGGGCTGGACTACGAGGCCGAGCCGGGCCTGGCGGATAACGGCGACCTCGAACACGATCTGCAGGCGCTCTTCGAACAGGTCGGCCAGGCCGCGAAGGCTGCCGGCACCGCCGAAGCGATCTTCATCGACGAGCTGCAATACGTCGCGGAGGACCAGCTGGCGGTCCTCATCACGGCGATGCACCGCATCGAACAGCAGCAGCTGCCGGTGGTGCTCGTGGGCGCAGGCCTGCCGCAGCTGCGCGGCCGGATGGGCAATGCCAAGTCGTACGCCGAGCGTCTGTTCAACTTCCCGGAGATCGGCCCGCTCACACGGCCCTCCGCCGAGCAGGCGATCCGTGTGCCGCTGCAGAAGGAAGGGGTGGACATCGACGACGCTGCGCTGAACCACCTCGTCGACGTCACCCAAGGCTATGCCTACTTCCTGCAGCAATGGGGGTTCCATACCTGGGAGCAGGCGGCGCACTCGCCGATCGGCATAGATGCCGTCCAGCGCGCATCGGGCAGTGCGGTCGCGGCGCTCGACGAAAGCTTCTTCCGCGTGCGCTTCGATCGACTGACGCCGAAGGAAAAGCGCTACCTGCGCGCGATGGCCGAACTCGGGCCGGGTCCGCATCGATCGGGCGACATCGCCACCTGCTATCCGGCCAAGGTCACCTCGCTCGCGCCAACCCGCAGTTCGTTGATCGCCAAGGGGATGATCTGGAGTCCGAACCACGGTGACACCGCCTACACGGTACCGATGTTCGACGCATTCATGAAGCGCATCATGCCCGGCGACGACTGGCGTCACGCGTGACGCGACGGGGCCGACCGAGTGGGGCTGCAGCCCCGGTCCGGATCAGGATCGACTTCGGGTCGTGACAGGGCAGCCACAGCGCGTCACAGCGCCCCCGCCGCCCCATCGCTGCGCGGATCGCTCCCCACGTCCATCGCGCCGTCAGACGCGATGCGGATCACGCCCGCATGCCCCATGTAGTCGGACCACTCGTCGAACCACTCGACGTCGTGGCCGAGCGCGCGCAGGCCCGCGGCGGTGGCCTCGGGGAAGCGGCGCTCGAGCTTGAGCGTGGTGGGCGACTGGTCGCCCCACGCGCGGCCCAGCACCCAGCGGGGCGCTGCGAGCGCATCGGCCAGCGGCATGCCGAGGTCCATCGCGCGGGTGAACACGGCCGCCGAGATCTGCGGCTGGGCCTCGCCGCCCATGGTGCCGAACACGATGCGCGAGCCGTCGTCACCGAACCAGGTGGGGGCGTTCAGCGTGTGCGACGGCCGCTTGCCCGGCACCAGCGTGTTGGCGCGGCCGGGCTCGAAGGTGTAGCCGTGGCCCCGGTTGTGCCAGACGATGCCGGTGTCGCCGGCCATCACGCCGCTGCCGTACTCCCAGCACAGGCTCTGGATGGCGCTGACCGAGCGGCCCTGGGCGTCGGCGACGCCGAACCACACGGTGTCGCCGGGCAGCGGGCCGTCGTCGAAGGGGGCGGCGCGCGTGCGGTCGATGCGCGCGGCGAGCGCGTCCAGCGTGGCGGGCGCGAGCATGCGCTGCACCGGGACGTCGACGAAGTCGGGGTCGCCCAGGTGCCGGTCGCGCAGCGCGTGCGCGAGCTTGGCGGCCTCGGCGTGCAGGTGCACGAACTCGGCGGACATCGGCTCGAGGCCCGAGAGGTCGAAGCGGTCGAGGATGCCGAGCAGCGTGAGCGAGGTGATGCCGACGGTGGGCGGCGGCAGGTTGCGCAGCGTGCCGGCGCGGTATCGCACCGAGGGCTGCGCGACGCGGCGGCACTCGAAGCGGGCGAGGTCGCTGGCGTCGAGCGGGCTGCCTTCGCGCTGCAGGCCGGCGGCGATGCGCCGACCGAGCTCGCCGCGGTAGAAGCCGTTGGCGCCCTCGTGCGCGAGCAGCGCGAGGCTCTCGGCGAGCGCGGTCTGGCGCAGCGTGTCGCCCTTGGCGGGAATCCGGCCGCCGGGCGCGAAGTTCTTCACGAAGGCTTCGGTCTGCGAGAGCTGCGCCCAGTGGCCGCGCATCGCGGCGCCCTGACCCGCGTTCGCGGCGAAGCCGTCGCCGGCGAGCTTCGTGGCGGGCGCGAGCAGTTCGGCCCACGACAGCGTGCCGCCCCAGCGCGAGCGCGAATGCTCGTAGGCGGCGCCCCAGACGGACACCATGCCGGCGACGGTGTTCGCGGCCCAGGGCCCGCGCTTGGGGATGGCCTGGAAGCCGCGTGCGCGGTAGGCATCGGGGGTGCACGCAGCGGCGGCGGGCCCGGCGCCGTCGAGGCCGAAGCAGGCGCCCGAGGCCTCGGCGACGGTGAAGAACGCGTCGCCCCCGATGGCGTTCATGTGCGGGTAGACGACGGTGAGCACGGCGCCGGCGGCGATGGTGGCCTCGATGGCGTTGCCGCCGCGGGCGAGGATGTCGAGACCGGCCTCGGTGGCCAGGTGATGGGGCGCGGTGATCGCGCCGCGGCGGCCGCTGGCCGAGGGGGAAGTCATCGAAGCTGCTCCGGGTGTGTCCGGACGAACGGACGTCAGGACAAGATGAGGAAGATGCAGGCTACACGACGTCTCGGACCGTCAGCCACCCGCACCAGTTCGATTTCCCGGCAGGCTCCACGTGCCCACGCTCGCCGCATAGAATGACCCGCGTCTTCTTCGAGTTCCGACCCACCGGACAGCCGCGGATGGCCTACCACCAGACGATCGGCGCGCGTCGCCACCGCTTCGACGACCTGCGCACGCTGCTCGCGCGCGCGAGTCCGCTGCGCTCGGGCGACCTGCTCGCGGGCGTTGCCGCCGTCGACGAGGAGGAACGCGTCGCCGCGCGCATGGCGCTGGCCGATGTGCCGCTGCGCAGCTTCCTGTCCGAGCCGGCGGTGCCCGCCGAGGACGACGAGGTGTCGCGGCTGATCCTCTCGCAGCACGACGCCGCGGCCTTCGCACCCGTCGCGCACCTCACCGTCGGCGGGTTCCGCGACTGGCTGCTGTCCGAGGCCGCCGACGGCCCGGCGCTCGAGCGCCTCGCCTGGGGCCTGACGCCCGAGATGGTGGCCGCGGTCAGCAAGCTGATGCGCAACCAGGACCTGGTGCTCGCCGCGAGGAAGCGGCGCGTGGTCAGCGCGTTCCGCACCACCATCGGCCTGCCCGGGCGGCTGTCGGTGAGGCTGCAGCCCAACCATGGCACCGACGATCCGCGCGGCATCGTGGCCTCGACCATCGACGGGCTGATGTACGGCTGCGGCGATGCGGTCATCGGCATCAATCCGGCGGGCGACAACCTCGCGAACATCGTCGAGCTGCTCCGCGTGCTCGACGCGATCCGCGAGCGCTTCGCGATCCCGACGCAGTCGTGCGTGCTGACCCATGTCACGCAG
>JBIIPQ010000424.1:0-3999 GCA_044342535.1 Burkholderiaceae bacterium | reverse complement strand
CACATCATCGTCGCCAACGACAACAACCTGCCATTCAGCATCGGACGCTTCGTCGACCGGGCCGCCGACAACGAGTTCATCCTGCTGCGCGTGCCGGAGCTGCTGCAGGCCCGCTGAGTCGGGTAAGGTCGTGCGGCGGCCAGACACAGCGCCGCGCGACTTCTTGGAGCGTTCTCGCATGAGCATCGTCGTGGGCATCATCGGGACGGGATGGGTGGGCGCGAGCGTGGCGATCTCCACGCTGCACGCCGGCGTGGCCGACACGCTGCTGCTCGCCGACGCGAACGCCGCGCTCGCCGAGGGCGAGGCGATGGACCTCGCGCACGGCGCCGCGTTCCGGCAGAGCTGCACGGTGCGGGTGGCAGAGGTCGAGGCGATGCGCGACGCGCAGGCCGTGGTCGTCGCGGCCGGGCGCGGCGGGCGCCCCGGCGAGTCGCGGCTCGAGCTGCTGCGCGACAACGCGCGGATCGTCTCGGAGATCGGCGCGCGGCTCGCCGGCTTCGCGGGCACGATCGTGATGGTCACCAACCCGGTGGACGTGCTGGTGCGCGCGATGGTCGAGGCGAGCGGGCTGCCGCCGGCGCGGGTGCTCGGCACCGGCACGATGCTCGACACCGCGCGGCTGCGGCAGATGCTCGGCGCGCGGCTCGGCCTCGCGCCCGGCTCGCTGCACGCGCAGGTGGTCGGCGAGCACGGCGACTCGGAGGTGGTGCTGTGGTCGGGCGCGTACGCAGGCGGCGTGCCGCTGCGCGACTGGCCGGGCTGGACTGCGGAGGACGAGGCGCGCCTCGCGCACGACGTGCGGGTCGCGGCCTACGAGATCATCCGCCGCAAGGGTGCGACCAACCATGCGATCGGGCTGGTGACCGCCAGCCTGCTGCGCGCGCTGCTGCGCGACGAGCGGCGCGTGCTCGACGTCTCGCGGGTGCAGGAGGGCGCGCTGGGCCTGCACGGCGTGGCGCTGTCGCTGCCGACGGTGGTCGGGCGCGACGGCGGCACGCAGGTGCTGGCGCCCGCGCTGGACGCGGCCGAGCGGGCGGCGCTGGAGCGCTCGGCGCAGGTGCTGCGCGACGCCTGGGCGACGCTCGGGGCGGGCTGAGGCGCCGCGCCCGGTTACTCAGCGCTTCGCCTTGCCCTTGCGCGGCCCCTCGTCCGCCCCGGCCAGCCGGTCGTAGAGCGCCTCGAACTCCTCGGCCAGCTTGTGCCTCGGATCGAGCCAGGCCATCGGCGTCGCGCGCTCGTGCGACTCGCGGATCTTCACGCTCGCGCTCAGGTAGGGCTGCAGCACCGGCAGGCCCTCGTCCACCAGCTCCTGCACCGTGCGCTGCGGCAGGTTGGCACGCGGCTGGAACTGGTTGACCACGATGCCGCCGATCTCCAGCGCCGGATTGTGGTCGGCGCGGATCTCGTCGACCGAGGCCATCAGCCCGTAGAGCGCGCGCCGCGAGAACTCGTCGCAGTCGAAGGGGATCACGCAGGTCCGCGCGGCGATGAGCGCCGAGCGGCTGAAGAAGTTCAGCGCCGGCGGCGTGTCGATCCAGATGTCGTCGTAGATCTCGGCGAGCTCGTCGAGCGCCTCGCGCAGCTTGTAGATCTTGTAGCGCGACTCGAGCTTGGCATGCATCTCGTCGAGCCGGGCATCCGCGGCCACCAGATGCAGCGCCTCGAACGGCGTGTCCGCGACGTAGTCGGTGGCCGGCCGCGCGCGGACCGAGAACTTCAGCGACTGCTCGAAGAGGTCCGCGGCCCCGGTGCGCTCGGTGTCGGCCTCGGCACCGAGCAGGTAGCGGCTGGCGTTGCCGGATGGATCGAGGTCGACGACGAGGGTGCGGCGGCCACGGCTGGCGCCGACCGCGGCGAGGTTGACGGTGATCGTGGACTTGCCCACGCCGCCTTTCTGGTTGAACACGACGGTGCGCATGGAAGCTCGCGGGTAGGACGGGAGGGGATCGGAGTCACCGTCATGCGGCGACCGCTCTTCGCCAAGTATACGGACGGCGGGTGACGCCGGCGTGTCCGGCGGCGGGCGGGGGTGCGCGGGCGCGCGCCGCACGCCCGGTGGCCGCGCTCGCGCCGCCGCGGCGACGGTTCGCGCCCGGCCACGGCCGGTTCGTCGCAGCGGCGGTGCAGCGTACGCAGGCGCCCGGCAGACTGCACCGCACTGCATCCCGAACTGGAGACCGACCGTGCCGACACCCCGCCGCCCCGCCCCGACCGCCCCGACCACCCTGACTGCCGCCATCGCCCTCGCCGCGCTCGCCGCACTGCCCGGCTGCGCGTTCCTCGCGGTGCAGACCGCCCCCGCCAAGGCGCCCGCCGCCGAGCGCACCGAGCTGGCCCGCAAGGCCGATGCCCTCTTCTGGGCGACGCTGCACGGCGGGCGCTACGACGACATCGGCCGCGCGCTCGAGGTGCAGACCGCCGCGTACCTGGAGAACCCGAACGATGCGGTCACCGCGGCGCGCGCCGGCTGGCTGCACATCTGGCGACTGTCGGAGTCCGCCCGCCTGGCAACCCTGCCGGCAACGATCACCAACGACGCCACGCTGTCGCGCAAGTACTTCGAGGAGGCCGCCCGCCTCGCGCCGAACGAGGCGCGCTACGCCGGCTTCCTCGGCTCCCTGCGGGTCACCGAGGGCACGATCCACCGCGACGAGAAGCTGGTGCGCCAGGGCTACTACACGCTGCGCGATTCGATCGACGCCTGGCCCGAGTTCAACCTGTTCACCGCGGGCTACACGCTGTCGCGGCTGCCGGCCGACTCGTCGGGCTACCGCGAGGCGCTCGACTGGCAGTGGCGCACGCTCGACCTGTGCGCGGGCCGCCCGGTCGACCGGGCGAACCCGGACTTCTCCGGGGTCATGTCGCAGGCCACGACGGTCGGCGAGAAGCGCGTGTGCTGGAACTCGACGATCGCGCCCTACAACTTCGAGGGCTTCTTCATGAACATGGGCGACATGCTGGTGAAGGCCGGCGACCCGGCGACGGCGCGCAAGGTCTACGCGAACGCGAAGCTCTCGCCGACCTATGCGGGCTGGCCTTACCGGGCGGTGCTCGAGCAGCGGCTGACGGATGCCGAGACCAATGTCGCCGGGTTCCGGGCGGGCACCGGCACGCCGATGATGGGACGCTCGGCGTACTCGTGCATGGCCTGTCACCAGGCGCGGTGAAGGCGGGGTCCGATCATCCGGAAGTCGTAGGCCTGCAGGCCGATGTCGGCCGCGCGCGAGGCGGGCAGACTGGAGGCCGGCGAGCACGCGGTTCGGCCCTCGCTGGTCGGGCAGCGTTGACGACTGCCGACCCTCGCGCTAGTGTTACATGTAACACCTCGACCGGGACCTGTGTCATGACCGCCACCTCCGAACGCGTGCAGCAGCATCGCCAGCGCCTGCGCCGCGCGGGGCTGCGCCCGATCCAGCTCTGGGTACCCGACACCCGGCAGCCAGGCTTCGCCGACGAGTGCCGCAGGCAGTCGGCCACTCTGGCCGAGGATCCGCAGGAGCGCGACACGCTGGAGTGGCTGCGGTCGGTGGCCGACGACGACGGCTGGCGATGAGACGCGGCGACCTGGTGACCGTGGCGCTGCAGGGCGCCTACGGCAAGCCGCGGCCCGCGCTCGTCATCCAGTCGGATCTGTTCGACGCGCATCCATCGGTCGCCGTGCTGCCGGTCACGAGCGAGCTTCGCGACGCGCCGCTCTTTCGCATCCGGGTCGAGCCCTCGCCCGGCAACGGGCTGCGCCAGCCGTCCGACGTGATGGCCGACAAGCCGCAGACCGTGCCGCGCGACAAGGTCGGCGAAGCGATCGGGCACCTGCCCGACGACACCATGCTGCGCGTGAACCGCGCGCTGGCGCTGTTCCTGGGCTTCGCCTGAGAGGGTGTGAACGAAATGTTTTACGTCGTCAGTCTGGTAGCGAGGATACGCGCTTCGGCCAACCAGACCCACGCCAGCGGGGCCCAGTCTGATCGATCATGGTGTGCGATGAGGCGGCGGCAG
>JBIIPQ010000423.1:0-4000 GCA_044342535.1 Burkholderiaceae bacterium | reverse complement strand
ATCCATCCGCGGCACCCGTACGTCGGCGACCTGGTCTTCACCGCGTTCTCCGGCTCGCACCAGGACGCGATCAAGAAGGGCTTCGCGGTGCAGGCCCCCGATGCGCCCTGGGAAGTGCCTTACCTGCCGATCGATCCGGCCGACCTCGGCCGCAGCTACGAGTCGGTGATCCGCGTCAACAGCCAGTCGGGCAAGGGCGGGATCTCATTCCTGCTCGAGCGGCACCACGGCATCGTGATGCCGCGCCGGCTGCAGGTCGAGTTCAGTACGATCGTGCAGCGCCACACCGACGAGCACGGCAGCGAGGTGACGGCGGACCAGCTCTGGACGCTGTTCTCGCAGGCCTACCTCGACGAGACGGCGCGGATCCGGCTGCTCGCGCACCGGATGGTCGGCAGCGACCGCGGCCATCAGGTCGAGCTCGAGGTCTCGGTCGACGGCCGGCGGCACCTGCTGCGCGGCGAGGGCAACGGCCCGATCGATGCCGCGGTCGATGCGCTCGGCCTGCCGATCCGCGTCGACGCGTACGAGGAGCGCTCGATCGACGCCGGTGCCGACGCGCGCGCCATCGCCTTCATCGAGGCGGCCTGCGACGGCACCAGCGGGACGCGCTACGGCGTGGGCATCGACCGCAGCATCGTGGTGGCCTCGCTGCGCGCGCTGATCTCGGCGGCGAACCGGCTCGGGCTGGCCGACCGCGAGCTCGGTGGTGCGCGGCCGCAGCGGGCAGCCTGAGAGGGTGTAGACGAGTTCCGATGCCAGGCGCATGGACTCGGCACCCGCTGATCGGACGAGGCACGCCCGACCCCATTGCCGCGCATTGTGTGTTTGCTCAGACCACTAAGGTCGAGCACGTAGCGTTATGACGGTGAAGACGAGGAGAACGCGGAGATGAGTGGAAGGGTTGGTGAGGTCACCGTGATGCGGGTGCTCGCGACGCTATGCGCAGGCTGCTTAGGCGTCGGTATTGCCGGATGCAGTTCATCGAAGCTAGGTGAGAGCCGTTTCCGGCAGTGCGGCATCACGCCGGATGCCCGGGCGGCGATCGACTGCGAGCGGGAAAGCCGTGAGGCGCTCGATGCCTACAATCGGGAGACCGAGCGCAACCGGAAACCCGGGGACCGGGTACCGAAGTAACGCGGGGACGGCAGGCGGGCGACCGCGCTGATCGTGGCACACGCCGGCGCGGGCCGTGTGACCGGGGCGCGGGTGCGCAGACGCACCGTTGCGCCCTCAGGCGCCTTGGTATGATCCGCGCACGATGCCGTTCTCCGCCCGTCTCCGCCCCCGTCTCGCCGCCGCCGGCCTGGCGCTCGCCGTGCTGGCGATCGCGGCCCCGGTCGTGCACGGCCAGATCGCCCGATCCTTTCCCGACGGCGCCGAGGCCGGCCGACTGAGGATGGGCGTGTTTCCGGTGGCGAGCATCGACGGACGCGAGCTGCGGCTGGGGCCGGGCACGCGCATCTACGACGAGAACAACATGATCCGTCCGCCGGCGATGGTCGACGGCGAGCGCAAGATCGCCTACGTGCGCGGCCAGCTCGGCGAGGTCGTCCAGATCTGGCTGCTGACCGATGCCGAGTTCCGCGACCTGGGCGCGCGCATCGCCGCGGCGCGTCGGGCCGCCTCCCAGCGCTGACCCCACCCGGCAAGACCGAGATGACCACCAAGCTGTACCTGCGCACCTTCGGCTGCCAGATGAACGAATACGACTCGGCCAAGATGGTCGATGTGCTCGGGCAGTCGCAGGCGGGCGGCATCGAGATGACCGACGATCCGGCGCTCGCGGACATCGTGCTCTACAACACCTGCTCGGTGCGCGAGAAGGCGCAGGAGAAGGTGTTCTCGGACCTCGGCCGGCTGCGTGCGCTCAAGAAAGAGCGGCCCGGGATGGTGATCGGCGTGGGCGGCTGCGTGGCCAGCCAGGAAGGCGCGAACATCGTCAGCCGGGCGCCCTACGTCGACGTGGTCTTCGGGCCGCAGACGCTGCACCGACTTCCCGCGCTGATCGACGCGCGCCGCCGCACCGGCCGCGCCCAGGTCGACATCAGCTTCCCCGAGATCGAGAAGTTCGACCACCTGCCGCCCGCCCGCGTCGAGGGGGCGAGCGCCTTCGTGTCGATCATGGAGGGCTGCAGCAAGTACTGCAGCTTCTGCGTGGTGCCCTATACCCGCGGCGAGGAGGTCTCGCGCCCCTTCGAGGACGTGCTCGTCGAGGTCGCAGGGCTGGCCGAGCAGGGCGTGCGCGAGGTGACGCTGCTCGGGCAGAACGTCAACGCCTACCTGGGCGCGACCGGCGTGGGCGACGAGACCGCCGACTTCGCGATGCTCCTCGACTACGTGGCCGAGATGCCGGGCATCGAGCGGATCCGCTACACCACCTCGCATCCGCTCGAGTTCACGCAGCGGCTGATCGACGCACACGGCTCGACGCCCAAGCTCGCCGGCCACGTCCATCTTCCGGTGCAGTCGGGCTCGGACCGCGTGCTGGCCGCGATGAAGCGCGGCTACACCGTGCTCGAGTACAAGTCGATCATCCGCAGGCTGCGCGCGGCGCGGCCCGACGTGTCGATCACCTCGGACTTCATCGTCGGCTTCCCCGGCGAGACCGAGGCCGACTTCGAACGGACGATGGCGCTGATCGAGGACATCGGCTTCGACGGCTCGTTCTCCTTCATCTACTCGTCGCGCCCCGGCACGCCGGCCGCCGACCTCCCCGACGACACGCCGCAGTCGCAGAAGCTCGAGCGGCTGCGCCGGCTGCAGGCCGCGACCGACGCCCAGGCGCGCCGGATCTCGGCAGCGATGGTCGGCACGATGCAGCGCGTGCTGGTCGAGGGCCCCTCGAAGAAGGACCCTGGCGAACTCGCCGGGCGCACCGAGAACAACCGGGTGGTCAACTTCGCCGGCGCGCCGCGCCTCGTCGGCCATCTGGTCGACCTGCGGATCGACGCGGCGCTGCCCCACTCGCTGCGCGGCGCGCTGCCGATCCTCGACTGAACGCGGCGCGCGGGCACGGCCGGTCGCGACCCGGGACGCCCGCCACGGCCCTGCCCGACGCCGGGCCCGGTATCCCGGTAGACTTTGCAGGCAACCCCACCGAGGCAGCTTGAAGAGCAGCGTCCTGCAGTACCGGCCCACCGAGGCCGACAACCGCCGACTCGCGAACCTGTGCGGCGCCGTCGACGACAACCTCCGGCAGATCGAGGAGGCCTACGACGTGCGGATCGCGCGCCGGGCCGATACCTTCTCGGTCGAGGGCAGCGCTGCGCAGACGCGCCACGCAGTCCGCGCGCTGGAGCACTTCTACCGGCAGGCCGACGCGCCGCTGTCGGTCGAGCATATCCAGCTCGGCTTGGTCGAATTGCGCGGGCCGCGCGAGCGCCGTGCCGCGCACGCCTCCTCTTCGGCACCGGGCGCCCCGAGCGCCCCGCCCGACGCGGCGGGCGCGGACGGCGTGGACAGCGTGGACGGCGCGGACGACTCGCCGGTGCTGCACACGCGCCGCACCGACCTGCAGGGCCGCACGCCCCGCCAGCGCGAGTACCTGCGCAGCATCCTGTCGCACGACATCACCTTCGGCATCGGGCCGGCCGGCACGGGCAAGACCTATCTCGCGGTGGCCTGTGCGGTGGACGCGCTCGAGCGCGACGCGGTCAAGAAGATCGTGCTCACCCGCCCGGCGGTGGAGGCCGGCGAGCGGCTCGGCTTCCTGCCAGGCGACCTCGCCCAGAAGGTCGACCCCTATCTGCGCCCGCTGTACGACGCGCTCTACGACCTGATGGGATTCGACCGCGTCGCCAAGATGTTCGAGCGCCAGGCCATCGAGATCGCGCCGCTCGCCTACATGCGCGGCCGCACGCTGAACACTGCATTCATCATCCTCGACGAGGCGCAGAACACCACGCCCGAGCAGATGAAGATGTTCCTCACGCGGATCGGATTCGGCTCGCGCGCGGTGGTCACCGGCGACATGACGCAGATGGACCTGCCGCGCGGC
>JBIIPQ010000422.1:0-4001 GCA_044342535.1 Burkholderiaceae bacterium | reverse complement strand
CCCAGGCCCACTGAAAGTTGTAGCCGCCGAGCCAGCCGGTCACGTCGACGACCTCCCCGATCAGGTGCAGCCCCGGGACGCGGCGCGCCTCGAACGTGCGCGGGTCGAGCTCGTCGGTGGCCACGCCGCCGGCGGTGACCTCGGCCTTGCGCCAGCCCTCGGTGCCGGCGGGCAGCACCCGCCAGTCGTGGAAGCGCGCGGCGAGCGTGGCGAGCGCCCTGTTGCCGAGCTCGGCCAGGCGCCGCTCGGGCGGCGGGCCGCCGGCCGAGCCGTCGTCGAGCCAGGCCTGGGCGAGCCGCCTGGGCACGATGGCGGCCAGCGCGGTGCCGAGCTGCAGGCGGGCGCCCTCCCGGGCGACCAGCAGCGCCTCGGCGATCGGCCGGCCGGGCGAGAGGTCGATCGACAGCGGCTCGCCCGGCCGCCAGAAGCTGGAGATCTGCAGCACGGCCGGCCCGGACAGGCCGCGGTGCGTGAACAGCAGGTCCTCCACGAACGGAGTGGATCCGGCCACGCCCGGCACCGACACGCCGACCTCGAGTGCCAGGCCCGACAACTCGGCGAACGGCTGCCAGGACTGCGCGGTGAAGGTGAGCGGCACCAGCGCCGGGCGCGGCTCGACGATGCGCAGACCGAAGCGCTGGGCGAGGCGGTGGCCCCAGTCGGTGGCGCCGATCTTCGGGATCGACAGGCCGCCGGTGGCCACGACCAACGACCGGCAGGCGAGCTCGCCCGCGTCGGTGCCGAGCACGAAGCGCTCGCCGGCGTCGGCAGGGGCATCGGGCCGCAGCACCTCGTGCACCGCGCATGGCCTGAACCAGCTCACCCCGCCGCGATCGCACTCGGCGCGCAGCAGCTCGACGATGCGTTCGCTCGAGTCGTCGCAGAACAGTTGGCCGCGGTGCTTCTCGTGCCAGCCGATGCGGTGCGACTCGACGAGCTTCACGAAGCGCCGCGGCCCGTAGGCGCGCAGCGCGTGCCGCGCGAAGCCGGGATCCTCCGACAGGAAGCGCTCCGGCCGGTCGGCATCGACGTTGGTGAAGTTGCAGCGCCCGCCGCCCGAGATGCGGATCTTCTCGGCCAGGCGCATGGAATGGTCGACCAGGGCGACCTTCAGGCCGCGCTGCGCGGCGACGCCGGCACAGAACAGGCCGGCCGCGCCGGCGCCGACGATGACCGCGTCGAATCGCTGTCGCATGAGCCCTCGTGGGCGCAGGCGCCCGGTTCGAAGCCCGCGAGTCTAGCCCAGCGCGTGCCTGATGCGGATCGAGCCCTCGGCAGGGACGGCGTTCGCGGCCTGGGCCGCGTGGGCGATCGCCGCCTCCGCGGCGAGGGCGCGGCCGATGAGCAGGATGGCGGGGCCGCTCAGGCCGCCACCGCGGCGCGCATCCGGGGCCGCGCGCCGACCGCCTGCAGTACCGCGGCCACCTGCTGCTCGATCGGCTCGGGCACCGGCCGCTCGCCGGCCAGCACCGACTGGATCCAGCGGGCGGTGGCAGGCGCGTCGTGCGCATCGGGCAGCGCCGGCATGTCGCGCGCGGGTCCGGCGGTGGCCGGCACCAGGATCTCGCTGCGGCCCTCGTGCACCCAGTCGATCTGGGCGGCGCGACGGGTGCTCGCCACCGGCTCGCCCTCGGTGCCACGCATCACCAGCGCCGCGCGGCCGGTGGCCTCGAAGTACGCATGCTGCAGGGTCGCGAACTCCGGATGCGTGAACGCGGTGAGCCGCAGGCAGGTCTCGGACGTGGTGGGGTTGAGCAGCTTCGCGAGCGTGTGACCGACGTTGCGTACGCCGAGCTGCCAGCGCAGCTCGAGCAGCGCCGCGAGCCGCGACGACAGCGTCGACACCGGCAGGAAGGCCGGGTCGCCACGGGCGATCGCTGCCTCGGCCGAGTGCGTGCCGCCGGCCGAGCCCAGACCCATCGCCTGCATGATCTCGGCGGTGGTGGTGCGCAGCGGATCGTTCGTCACGCCGTGCACGACGACCTGCACGCCCGCGTCGGCGATCAGGCAGGCGAGCAGCGGCACCAGGTTGGCGGTGTGGCGCGCGCCGTTGTAGCTCGGGATCGAGACCACCGGCCGTGCCGCGTCGACCGGCACCCGTGCGATCAGCGGCTCGAGCACGTCGACCCCGGCGCGGATCTCGTCGAGGCTCTCGCCCTTCATCCGCAGCGCGATCAGGATCGCACCGAGCTCGATGTCGGCGAAGCCTCCGCCGAACATCGAGTCGAACATGGTCACCGCGCTGTCGTAGGTCAGCCCGCGGGCACCTTCGCGGCCGCGTCCGATCTCCTTGATGAAGGGCTGGGCATCCATGAGCGCTCCGGGTTCAGCCCGGCATGTTGCAAGGGCCGTGCCGGGTGTCCTGGACGCGGCGATCCGCACGATCGTCGGGCGATCCGAGGGGCTCGAGCCGTCCGCGGGAGCGCGGCGGGCGCTTCGGCGACCAGGGGGGCGACCTCGATCCGGCACGAGCCGCATCCGGTGCCACATGAGAGTGCGACCTGCACCGCGCCGAGGCGCCGCTCGCCGGTCCGTGCGCCGGACCAGAAGCGCCCGCGCTGCATGCGGTGGGTGCCGCGGTCCTGGGTGAACGCCACGGCCGCGGAGGACCCCGGACGCGCTTGCTACACTGCACCGATGCTGACCCTGGGCATCGAGACCTCCTGCGACGAGACCGGCGTCGCGCTCTACGACGACGCGCGCGGCCTGCTGGCGCAGGCACTGCACTCGCAGGTCGCGATGCACGAGCGCTACGGCGGGGTCGTCCCCGAGCTCGCCTCGCGCGATCACATCCGTCGACTGCTGCCGCTCACGCGCCAGGTGCTGGCCGAGGCCGGCGTCGCGCTCGAGGCGCTCGACGCGATCGCCTACACCGAGGGCCCGGGCCTGGCCGGCGCGCTGCTGGTGGGCGCCGCGGTCGCCCAGTCGCTCGGCTTCGCGCTCGGCGTGCCGACGCTCGGCGTGCACCACCTCGAGGGCCACCTGCTGTCGCCGCTGCTGTCGGCGGACGCGCCCGACTTCCCCTTCGTCGCCCTGCTGGTCTCCGGCGGCCATACGCAGCTGCTGCGGGTCGACGGCGTCGGCCGCTACGCGCTGCTCGGCGAATCGGTCGACGACGCCGCCGGCGAGGCCTTCGACAAGAGCGCCAAGCTGCTCGGCCTGGGCTACCCCGGCGGACCCGCGATCGCACGCCTCGCCGAGTCCGGCACGCCGGGCCGCTTCGAGCTGCCGCGCCCGAAGCTGCACTCGGGCGACCTCGACTTCAGCTTCTCCGGGCTCAAGACAGCGGTCGCCACGCGCATCGCGCGCGGCCTGCCGACCGAGCAGTCGCGCGCCGACCTCGCCGCCGAGGCGCAGGCCGCGATCGTCGACGTGCTGGTCGCGAAGTCGCTGGCCGCGGTGCGCGCGACCGGGCTGCGCACGCTGGTGATCGCCGGCGGCGTCAGCGCCAACCGCCGGCTGCGCGAGCGGCTGGCCGATGCGAGCGCACGCGACGGGCTGCGCGTCTGCTTCCCGGAGCCGGCGCTGTGCACCGACAACGGCGCGATGATCGCCTTCGCCGGCGCGCTGCGGCTGCGCGCGCTGCGCGAGGCCGGGCTCGCCGCACCGCGTGCGGGCGGCTTCGACGTGCGCCCGCGCTGGCCGCTCGAGCAGCTCGCGCCTGCCTGAGGCCGCGCGAAGCCGCGACCGCGCACCGCCGCGAATGAGCCGCGTCCCACGTTCGCCGATGCGCCGCATGCAGCTGGCTTCGGCGCTGGCCGCGGCGATCGGGCTGCGGCCGACGGTGCAGGCTGCGCAGGAGCCGGCCGGCGGCGCCGCGACGGCGGTGCCGCCTCGCCTGGCACTGGCGCGCGAACTGCTGGCCGCGCTCGGTGCTGCATCCAGCGGCGATGCGTCCGATCGCGGTCGGCCGACCGCTCTGAGCGGGCGCGGCGCAGTCCGTGCACCGACAGTCGGCGCAGCCGCGCCGACTGTCGGTGCGGAGCACCCGACGCGCGGCG
>JBIIPQ010000421.1:0-4004 GCA_044342535.1 Burkholderiaceae bacterium | reverse complement strand
CACGACCTGCATCTACTCGCCGTCGTCGCCGGCGCCCGTCCGGCGCACCGCAGCGACACGCTCGGGCCGCTGCTTGCGGCCGCAGACCGCGACGCGCTCATCGACTGGCTGCGCGCGCGCCCGCTCGCGCATCTCGCCTGCGGCAACCTGCTGGTGCACGCCGGCGTGTTCCCTGCGTGGACGCCGGAGCAGGCGGTGGACCTCGCGGCCGAGGTCGGCGCCGTCCTGCGCGGCCCCCACTGGGGCGACTTCCTGCACTCCATGTATGGCAACTGGCCGGACCGCTGGGACGACGCGCTGACCGGCGACGACCGGCTGCGCGCGATCGTCAACGCGCTGACCCGGATCCGTTTCGTCGATGCGACCGGCCGCATGGACTTCTCGGTCAAGGAAGGCGCGGGCGCCGCCCCACCCGGCCTCGTACCCTGGTTCGACGCACCGGGCCGTCGCACAGCCGGGACCCCCATCGTGTTCGGGCACTGGTCGACCCTCGGCCTGATGCTGCGCCCGGACCTCGTCGCGCTCGACACCGGCTGCGTCTGGGGCGGCGCGCTCACCGCGGTGCGCCTGGCCGATCGCCGCGTTTTCCAGGTGCGCTGCCCGCAGGCCCGTGCCCCCGGTCGCGACCGACGCTAGGGGGTGACCGCGTCGAACGCGGCGCGCAGCGTCTCCGGCACCGAGTCGTCGAGCTCGAGGCCCAGGCGCGCGGCGATCGCCTCGCGCGCCTGGCGCGCGACATGCTGTCGCTTGAGGCCCGGCGTCGGCGCGATCGCCGGCAGCACATGCACCTCGACGATCACCTTGGGATGCCCGGTGATCGCCCACAGCGACTGCAGGAAGGTGGTGTCGCCGATGAAGATCGCCGCATGGCTGGGCTCTCCGTCCGGATCCACGTAGCGGATGCCGATCGGCACCATCGGCGCGCCGGTATTCAGTGCCGCCTGCACGAGGTTGCCGTGGAACGGTAGCAGCCGCCGACCGTCACTGGTCGTGCCCTCGGGGAAGACCGCAGCCCGCAGCCCGGCCTGCATCTTCTCGCCCATGCGCAGGATGACGCCATGCACCGCATGCCGCCGGCCGCGCTCGATGAACACCGTGCCAGCACGCCCCACCAGCGTGCCGGCGAGCGGCCAGGACGCGATCTCGGCCTTTGCAGCGAACGAGGCGGGCGCGAGGCTGTCGATCGCAAAGATGTCGAGCCAGGAGACGTGGTTCGACAGCAGCAGCCGGCCGTCGCCTGCGCCGTGGCGGCCACGCATCGCCGACAGCGGCTCGGCACCCGGCGCCACGCACTCGCGGATCTCGGCGCCGCAGCTGCCCACAAGCAGCCGCGACCAGGTCGCGATCAGCCACTCGCGCCGGCCGGGACCAACCAGCGGGAAAATCACGAAGACGGTGAAGAGCCCGCCGAGCAGCAGCGCGACGAGTGCCGGCAGACGCCAGAGCCGGCGCAGCACGACGGGTCAGTCGTAGAGATCGGCGTCGCGAAGGCGCGGCGCGGCCGCGTCCTTGGCCGCCAGGGTGGGCGTGGCGCCGTCGAGCGGCCAGTCGATGCCGACCTCGGCATCGTTCCAGGCGAGGCTTCGGTCGTGCTCGGGGTACCAGTACTCGGTGGTCTTGTAGAGGAAGTCGGCCGCCTCGCTCAGCACCACGAAGCCGTGGCCGAAGCCCGGCGGGATCCACATATGACGGTGCGAGACCGCGTCGAGGCGCGCGCCGAACCACTTGCCGAAATGCGGCGACGAGCGCCGCAGGTCGACGGCGACATCGAACACCTCGCCCGAGGTGCAGCGCACGAGCTTGCCCTGAGGCTTGACGAGCTGGTAATGCAGGCCGCGCAGCACGCCGCGCACCGAGCGCGAGTGGTTGTCCTGCACGAACGGCAGGGCGACCCCCGTGGCCTCGCGGAACGTGCGCTCGTTCCAGCTCTCGAAGAAGAACCCGCGCGCATCGCCGAACACCTTCGGCTCGATCAGCAGCACGCCAGGCAGCGTCGTTTCGATGACTTTCATCGCGGTGACCTCAAAGGGCCTTCTCGTCCAGCACGCGCAGCAGGTACTGCCCGTAGCCGTTTTTGGACAGTGGGCGTGCGAGCCGCCCGAGCTGCTCGGCGTCGATCCAGCCCGCGCGGTACGCGATCTCCTCGGGGCAGGCGACCTTCAGGCCCTGACGCGACTCGATCGTCTCGATGAACGAGGATGCCTGCAGCAGCGACTCGTGGGTCCCGGTGTCCAGCCACGCGTAGCCGCGGCCCATCACCTCGACGTCGAGCGCGCCGAGCTCGAGGTAGCGCCGGTTGACGTCGGTGATCTCGAGCTCGCCGCGGGCCGAGGGCCGGACGGCGGCCGCGATGTCGCACACGCGCCGGTCGTAGAAGTACAGGCCGGTGACCGCGTAGCGCGAGCGCGGCTTGGCGGGCTTCTCCTCGAGGCTGATCGCGCGGCGCTGCGCATCGAATTCGACCACGCCGTAGCGCTCGGGATCGTTGACGTGATAGGCGAACACCGTCGCGCCGGTCTCGCGCTCGGCCGCGCGGCGCACCATCGCGGCCAAGTCGTGGCCGTAGAACAGGTTGTCGCCCAGGATCAGCGCCGACGGATCCGCGCCGACGAAGTCGCGCCCGAGAATGAACGCCTGCGCCAGGCCGTCGGGCGAGGGCTGCACGCAGTAGCTCAGGTTCAGGCCCCAGGCGCTGCCGTCGCCGAGCAGGTCGGCGAAGCGCGGCGTGTCGGTGGGCGTGGAGATGATGAGGATGTCGCGGATGCCGGCGAGCATCAGCACCGACAGCGGGTAGTACACCATCGGCTTGTCGTACACCGGCAGCAGCTGCTTGGAGACCGCCTTGGTGACCGGGTACAGGCGCGTGCCGGAGCCGCCTGCGAGGATGATGCCCTTGCGTGCCATCGAAGGATCCCTTGGGGCCGACGCTCAGCGCGCGGCGTAGTTTCGGGACACCCAGCTGCGGTAGTCGCCGCTCACGATGTCGGCGACCCACTGCGGATGGTCCAGGTACCAGCGGACCGTCTCGCGGATGCCGGTCTCGAAGGTCTGTGCCGGTGTCCAGCCGAGCTCGGCGGCGATCCGGCGCGCATCGATCGCATAGCGGCGGTCGTGGCCGGGGCGGTCGGTGACGTAGGTGATCAGCCGGCGGTGCGGCCCCGCGGGGTCGGGCCGCATCTCGTCGAGCAGCCCGCAGAGGGTGTGGACCACCTCGAGGTTGGTCTTCTCGTTCCAGCCGCCGACGTTGTAGACCCGACCGGGTTCGCCGCCGGCCAGCACTGCGCGCACGGCGCTGCAGTGGTCGCCGACGTAGAGCCAGTCGCGTACGTTGGAGCCGTCGCCGTAGATCGGCAGCGGGCGGCCCGCGAGCGCGTTGTGGATCACCAGCGGGATCAGCTTCTCGGGGAACTGGTACGGCCCGTAGTTGTTCGAGCAGTTGGTGGTGAGCACCGGCATGCCGTACGTGTGGTGCCAGGCGCGCACGAGGTGGTCGGAGGCGGCCTTGCTCGCCGAGTACGGGCTGTTCGGCTCGTAGGCGCGGGTCTCGACGAAGGGCGGATCCTGCGGCCCGAGCGAGCCGTAGACCTCGTCGGTCGAGACGTGCAGGAAGCGGAATCCGTCGCGCTCGGAGCCACTCAGCCCGCGCCAGTGAACCAGCGCCGCCTGCAGCAGCGTGAACGTCCCGGTGACGTTGGTGCGGACGAACTCGGCCGGGCCGTGGATCGAACGGTCCACGTGCGACTCGGCAGCGAAGTGGACGATCGCGCGCGGGCGGTGCTCGGCCATCAGGGCGCCGACCAGGTCGGCATCGCAGATGTCGCCGTGCACGAAGGTGTGCCGCGGATCGCCTTCGACCGGCGCGAGGTTCGCGAGGTTGCCGGCGTAGGTCAGCGCGTCCAGGCTGACCAACGAATCGGCCTCGGCAGCCACCCACTGATGGACGAAGTTGGAACCGATGAAGCCGGCTGCGCCGGTCTCGAGGATCTTGGCCATGGCCGCGGATT
>JBIIPQ010000099.1:0-12330 GCA_044342535.1 Burkholderiaceae bacterium | reverse complement strand
ACGACCAGTCGTACACCTACCTCGTGCGCGCCGGCGTGCCGATCGCCCGCGTCGCCGACCTCGACCGCGCCGGCATCCGCCTCGCGGTGGCCGAGGGCTCGGTGACCGCGCGCAACCGCGAGGGCGTGATCAAGGCTGCCACGATCGTGCGCTTCCGGACCCTCGACCAGATCCGCGAACAGCTCCGGACCGGCACGGTGGATGCGGCCGGTGCGGGCCGCGAGACGCTGCTGGGGCTGGCCGCGCAGGTGCCGGGCTCGAAGGTGCTGGACGACGCCTTCCTGGTGGAGCGCGTGGCGATCGGCGTGCCGCGCGGTCGCCGTGCGGCGCTCGGCGTGGCGGCGGCCTTCATCGAGGAGGCCAAGCGCGACGGCACGGTGCGGCGCGCGTTCGATGTGGCGGGGTACAAGGACGCGGTGGTGGCGGGGCCTGCGGCGCGCTGAGCGCCCCCTGTCAGCCCGCCCCCACCCCCGCCGCCACGAGGAACGCATCGTTCTCCGCCGGCGTGCCGACCGTCACCCGGAAACAGCCCGCCAGCCCAGGCAGCGAGTCCTGACGCCGCACCAGCACGCCCGCGGCGCGCAGCGCCGCATGCGCCGGGGCGGCGTCCGGCGTTCGCACCAGCAGGAAGTTCGCGGCCGACGGATACGCGCGCCACGTCGGATGCCGCGCCAGGGCCGCGGCCATGCGCTCGCGCTCGCTGACGACGCGGGCGATCCGCTCGTGCAGCAGCGCCGCATGCTCGAACGCGACCTCGGCGCACACCGCCTGCATCGTCGACACGCCGAAGGGCGGCGACAGCTTGCGCAGCTGGCGCGCCACCGCGTCCGACGCGAGCGCCCAGCCCAGCCGCAGGCCGGCGAGGCCCCAGCCCTTGGACATCGTGCGCAGCAGCACCACGTGGGGATGGCGCCGCGCGAGCCCGATCGCGGTATCGGGCGTGAAGTGGTGGTACGCCTCGTCGACGACCAGCAGCCAGCCGGCGCTCGCCTGCGCGAGCCGCTCCAGATCGTCGAGCGACACCAGCGAGCCGGCGGGCGCATGCGGCCGCGGCACGAAGACCACGCCGCCGGTGTCGGGCGATTCGCGGCGCAGCGTCTCGAGCGCCTGCAGCAGGCCGTCGACGTCGGTGCTCAGGTCCTCGCGCAGCGGCACCTCGGTCAGCGCCGCGCCGAGCAGCCGCGCATCGAGCCCGTAGAGCGCGAACGCGGGGGCCACCGTCAGCACACGCGCGCCGATCCCGGCGAGCGCCACCATCTGCGCGATCAGCACGTTGCTGCCGGTGGCCGGCACGACGCCGGCCTCGGGCCAGCCCTCGTGCGCGGCGATGCGGGCGGCGAGGCCCTCGGCGTTGAGGTCGGGGTAGCGGTGCCACGGCATCGCCGCGAGCCGCTCGAGGGCGATCGCCTTGAGTGGCGCGGGAAAGTCCTCGGGCGCCTCGTTCTGGTCGAGCTTGACCGGTGCGTCGACCGGCGTGAACGGATAGTCGGGGCTGTCGACGACGGCGGGGCGGATCGGCGACATCACGCCGTCGCCGCGTCCGCCCGCTTGGCCGCGATCGCATTCCCCGCGCGCGCCTGCCCCTTGCGTCCGAGCAGCCCCGACACCCACTGCCCGGTCTCGACGACCTTGGCCAGGTCCACGCCGGTCTCGATGCCCAGGCCCTGGAACAGGTACAGCAGGTCCTCGGTGGCGACGTTGCCGGTGGCGCCCTTGGCGTACGGGCAGCCGCCCATGCCGGCCACCGACGCATGGAAGGTGGAGATGCCGGCCTCCAGCGCTGCGTAGGTGTTGGCCACCGCCATGCCGTAGGTGTCGTGGAAGTGGCCGGAGAGCCGCCCCGGCGGCACCACGCGCAGCGCGGCCTCGAACACCGCATGGGTCTGGCGCGGCGTGCCGGTGCCGATGGTGTCGGCGATGTCGATCATGTCGCAGCCGAGGTCGGCGAAGCGCTGCACGACGTCGGCGACCGCGGCCGGACTCACCTCGCCCTGGTACGGGCAGCCGAGCGCGACCGACACGCTCGCGCGCAGCCGGATGCGGTTGGCCTTGGCGGCCTGCGCGACCGGCTCGAAGCGCGCGATGGACTCGGCGATCGAGCAGTTGATGTTCCGCTGCGAGAAGGCCTCGGAGGCGGCGCCGAAGATCACCACCTCGTCGGCACGGGCTTCGAGCGCGCCCTCGAAGCCCTTCATGTTGGGCGTCAGCACCGAGTAGGTGACGCCGGGCTTGCGGCGGATGCGCCGCATGAGTTCCGCGGTGTCGGCCATCTGCGGCACCCACTTGGGCGACACGAAGGAGCCGGCCTCGATGTTGGGAAAGCCGGCATCGGTCAGGCGGTCGCAGAGCTCGATCCGCATGTCGGTGGTGATCGGCGACTTCTCGTTCTGCAGGCCGTCGCGCGGGCCGACTTCGACGATCGCGACGCGGCGGGGCAGGGTGGGGATCATCGTGTGCGTGTCCTTCGTGAGCCGCGTTCAGTAGCCACGCGAGCGGTCGACGAGGCCGCCGACCGTCTCGCCGCGCACGAGCGCCGCGAGCTTGGCTGCGACCTGCTCGGCGGAGACCGCGACCTGCGTCGGCGCCGACGAATGCGGCGTCACGCGGATACGGGGATGGTGCCAGAACGGATGCGAGGCCGGCAGCGGCTCCTGGCGGAAGACGTCGAGCGTGGCCCCGGCGAGGGTGCCGGCATCGAGCGCGGCCACCAGGTCGGCGTCGACCACCAGCGCGCCGCGGGCGACGTTGATCAGCCAGCCGCCGGGGCGCAGCCGCGCGAGCGCGGCCGCGTCGATCAGGTTCTCTGTCTCGGCGGTGCGGGGCGCGAGCAGGATCAGCACGCGCGTGGCCTCGAGGAACGCCTGCCAGCGCGACGCGCCGTGCATCACCTCGACGCCGTCGACGCGCTTCGGGCCGCGCGCGAAGCCGCGCACGGTGAAGCCGGCGCGCGCCAGGTGGCGCGCCACGTGCGCGCCGAGCACGCCGACGCCGACGATGCCCACCGGCAGCTCGGCGCGGGTGTAGCCGGTCAGCTCCGCCCAGTGCGCGCGCGCCTGCTGCGCGGCGTAGGCGTCGTGGCGACCCGCGATGCGCAGCAGCTCGAGCAGGCAGTAGTCGGCCATCAGCTCGGCCATGCCGGCGTCCTCGAGGCGGATCAGCGGCAGTGCCGCCGGCAGCCCGGGATGGCGCAGCAGGTGGTCGACGCCGGCACCCGACGAGAAGAAGCCGCGCAGCCGCGGCTGGCGCGCGAAGAGGTCTGCGGGCGGCCCCCAGCCGACGGCCCAGTCGGCCTCGAAGCCGGGCGGGGCACCGTCGGGGCCGGCGCCGTCGGGGGTGGCGGGGTCGATGGCGATGCGGGCCTCGGGCAGGCGCTCGGCGAGCGCGTCGCGCCACGCACGGCCGGCACCGGGTTCGGAATGGGCGACGAGCAGTCGCACAGGCGGACTCATCGCGGAGGACAGGGCGGCAGACATGGCGGCGATCATAGGCGATCGGCCCGGCGCGCTACCATCGGGCGTTCCGACACGGGGGAGACACCACCATGCGCCGCTACCGTTCCATCTCGCAGCACGCCGCGGTCCGCCGCCGCGCGCTCGCCGCCGCCGCCACGCTCGGCGTGCTGTCGGCCGTCGCCGCACCCCAGGCCCTGGCCCAGTCCGACTGGCCGTCCAAGCCGGTGCGCATCGTCGTGCCCTTCGCCGCCGGCGGCACCACCGACATCGTCGCGCGCGTGATCGCCGAGCAGCTCTCGCCGGTCCTCAAGCAGACGGTGATCATCGAGAACCGGGCCGGCGCGGGCGGCAACGTCGGCGCCGACGCGGTGGCCAAGTCGGCGCCCGACGGCTACACCTTCCTGATGGGCACGCCGGGCACGCAGGCGATCAACCAGTTCCTGTACCCGAAGATGCCGTACGACACGGAGAAGGACCTGATCCCGGTCTCCTACGTGACGCGCGTGCCGAACGTGATGGTCGTGCCGCCCTCGCTCGGCGTGAAGACGATGGACGAGCTGATCAAGCTGGCGCGCTCCAAGCCCGGCAAGCTCACCTACGGCAGCCCGGGCAACGGCTCGACCGGCCAGCTCTCCACCGAGCTCTTCAAGACCCGCGCCAAGGTGTTCGTCACGCACATCCCGTACCGGGGCAGCGCGCCGATGCTGCAGGACCTGCTCGGCGGGCAGATCGACATGTCGATCGACAACCTGCCCTCGGCGCTGCCGCACATCAAGTCGGGCCGACTGATCGCGCTCGGCGTGACCTCGGCGGCGCCGAACGCGCAGCTCCCCGACGTCAAGCCCATCGGCGCCTCGCTGCCCGGCTACGAGGCCGAGTCGTGGTTCGTGCTGGTCGCGCCGCGCGGCACGCCCGAGGCGATCGTCACGCGTCTCTCGGCCGAGGTCGACCGGATCCTGAAGAAGCCCGATGTGATCGAGCGTTTCCGCGGGCTGGGCGCCGAGCCGGTGGGCGGCACGCCGGCGGACCTCGCGCGGCACATCGCGAGCGAGACGGCCAAGTGGCGCGAGGTCGTGAAGACCTCGGGCGCCAAGATCGACTGATCCCACGCTTCCCGACGGACTCGAGCCTTCATGCGACCCATCGACAACCGCGTCACCCGCCTGCTGGGCGTGCCCTGTCCGATCGTGCAGGCGCCGATGGGCTGGATCGCCCGCGCGCAGCTCGCCTCGGCGGTCTCCAATGCCGGCGGCATGGGCATCATCGAGACCTCGTCGGGCGACCTCGACGCGATCCGCGGCGAGATCCGCAGGATGCGCGATCTGACCGACAAGCCCTTCGGCGTGAACATCGCGCTGGCCTACGTGCGCGACCCGGACATCGTGAAGTTCGTGGTCGACCAGGGCGTGCGCTTCGTGACCACCTCGGCGGGCGATCCGTCGCGCTACTGCGCCGAGCTCAAGGCGGCGGGGCTCACCGTGTTCCACGTCGTGCCCACGCTCAAGGGCGCACTGAAGGCGGTGGAGGCCGGCGTCGACGGGCTGATCGTCGAGGGCGGCGAGGGCGGCGGCTTCAAGAACCAGCGCGACGTGGCCTCGATGGTGCTGCTGCCGCTGGTGTGCTCGAAGGTCGACGTGCCGGTGATCGCGGCCGGCGGCTTCTGCGACGGGCCGTCGATGGCGGCCGCGTTCGCGCTCGGTGCCGAGGGCATCCAGATGGGCACGCGGATGCTGTCGGCCGCGGAGTCGCCGGTGCACGACAACTGGAAGCGCGCGATCGTCGGCGCCGCCGAGACCGACACGGTGTTCCTCAACCGCGGCGGGCAGGGGCCGGCGCTGCGTGCGCTGCGCACCGCGCGCACGACGCGCCTGGAAGCCACGATCCCGGAGAGCGTGCGCGCCGAGTTCGCCGGTGTGTTGGACCTGTACTTCGGCGGCGACATGGAGGCGGCGGTGCCGCTGACCGGGCAGGTCTGCGGGCGCATCGAGGCGGTCGAGACGGTGGCCGAGATCCTGGAGAAGACGGTCGCGGGCTTCCACGCGAGCGTGGCGTCGCTGGGCAAGCGGTACGGCTGAGGGCGCCTGTCCCCGTCCCGCGCCGCCTCAGCGGGCGGGCCGTCCGGCCTGCTGCGCGGTCTCGCGCACGACCCCCGGCGCATGCCGGAACGGCAGCGTCGACAGGTCGGCCGCCGCCGGCCCCGGGCAGTCGACGTCGACGATCGCACCGAGCCGCGGCGCGAAGGCCGCGCGGAAGTGGTTCTTCGCCTTCACCGCGAGCAGGCGCAGCGCGCCGGGGTCGATGCCATGCAGCGCGAGGAAGCCCGGGTCGTTGGCCGCGCCGACGGCGCTGGTCACCACCACCTGGATGCCGTCGACGTCGAGCACGACGCTCGGCCCCACGTCGACGACCGAGCCCCGCTCCATCGGCCCGGTGTTCACGAAGCGGCCGTCGGTCGCGCGCAGCACGCGGGCGGACACGCGCACGGATGGGCCGAACGCGTCGCCGTGCCGCGCGCCGAGCGCGGCCTCGATCGTGGCGCCCGGCCCGGCGGCGCGGGCGCGCGCGACCAGCGCCGCATCGGCGAAGTAGGCGAAGGCGATGTGCCCCAGCGGCAGCGCGGCGAGCGGCGAGCCGGCCTCGCGCCGCATCGCGAGCAGAGCGGCGAAGAGCGCCGGCGTGTCCGCGCCGCCGCCCGACAGCGGGTTGTCGGCGGGATCGGTGACGGCGACCGGGCCGGCGGAGGCGGCGAGCGCGCTCAGGATGCCCTCGCGCGCCGACAGCAGCCGCGGCTCGAACTCGGCGGCGCGGGCGGCCATCGCGTCTGCGAGCCGGTGCGCGACACGTGCGGCGTGCGCGGCGTCGTCGGCCCAGGCCATCACCGAGGCGCCGGTGGCGGCGGTATCCGAGTACGGGAACCCGCCGAACAGCGACACGTCGTGCACGCCCGGCTCGCGTTCGGCGGCGCGTGCGAGGGCCTCGAGCGCGGCCATCGGGCCGGCGTCGGTGCGCATGTTGAAGCTCGGCAGCACGCGCCCGAGCGGCACCACCGCGCCCGAGGCGCGCGGCGCGCCGGCCAGCCGCCGCGCGAGCACGCCGAGCGCGCGCGTGGCGGTCTCGTGCATGTCGACGTGCGGATAGGTGCGGTAGACCGTACCGAAGTCGAGCGGCGCGACGATGCCCGGATCGAGGTTGCCGTGCAGGTCGAAGCTCGCAACGACAGGTACCGCGTCGCCGACCGCGGCCCGCAGCGCACGCAGCGCGTCGAGCTCGGGTGTGTCGCGCGCGGTGGTGATCGCCGCACCGTGCAGCGACAGGTAGACGCCGTCGGGCGCCACGCGCCGCAGCCCGGCGAGCACCTCGTCGAGCCAGCGGCCGAACACCGCCTCCTCGATCGGGCCGCCCGGGTCGGCCGACGCGCAGCGCAGCGCATGCACCGACCAGCCGGGATACGGGCCGTCTGCCGCAGCGGCGTCGACGACGGCGCCCAGCTCGGTCGCGGTGCCGCGCCCGGCCGCGAGTGCGGCCTCGCCCTCGCGCCACTCGCGGCGTGCGAACTCGGCCTCGCCGGTCAGCGTCGGTGAGAAGGCGTTGCCCTCGAACCAGAGTCGGGCGACGGCGATGCGGGTCATCGCCGGCGGCCCTCGGTCGCTCGGGCCACCCGTACCGGCCTCATCGGTCGCTCATCTCAGGCCGGCGCAGGCACCGACGCCGCGAACCCCACCAGCGCCGCGCCCTCCGCCACCTGGTCGCCGACCCGGTAGAGCAGGGCCTCGACCACACCGTCGGCGGGCGCGGCGATGGTGTGCTCCATCTTCATCGCCTCCATCACCAGCAGCGGCTGGCCGCGCCGTACCGTGGCGCCGGCCTCGACCATCAGCGCGATCACCTTGCCCGGCATCGGCGCCACGAGGCTGCCGCCGGCCTCGTCCGCGTCGCCCGCGTGCGCGAGCGGCGGTGCATAGCCGAGCTGCCAGTGACCGTCGCTGCCGAACAGGTGCAGCGTCTGGCCGGCGTACACCGCGCTCGCGTCGAAGCGCGACTCGCCGGCGATGCCGGTGACGCGCACGCCGTCGCGGCGCAGCGCCGCCAGGCACAGCACGGTGTCGCCGGTACGCACCACACAGCCGCCGCGCCCATACTCGACCATCACCTCGTGGCGCGAGTCGCCGCGGGTGAAGACCAGCGTGCGCGCCAGCGGTGCGCCGATCCGGAAGCCGTCGGCGACCGACCACGGGTCGGACGTGGCGCCGCGCGGCGTCTCGGCGGTCAGCACCGCGGCGGCCGCGGTGGCGAGCACGACGGCGGGCGGTGCGGCGGTGCGCGGCGCCAGCGCCTCGCGCTCGCGCTCGATCAGCGCGGTGTCGAGGTCGGCCTCGGCGAAGCTGCGGCAGCGCATCAGCCGGCCGAGGAAGTCGACGTTGGTCGACGGCCCCACCGCCTCGAAGCGGGCGAGCGCCTCGCGCATCCGGGCGATCGCCTGCGCACGGCCTTCGCCCCAGACGATCAGCTTGGCGATCATCGGGTCGTAGAACGGCGTGATCGCATCGCCCTCGCCGATGCCGCTGTCGATGCGCACCGGCGCCGGCCGGCCGCTCGCGTCCGCGCCGACGGTGAACTGCACGGCCGCGGGCGTGCGCAGGTGCACGAGCGTGCCGGTCGACGGCAGGAAGCCGCGGTCCGGGTTCTCGGCGTAGACCCGCGCCTCGATCGCATGGCCGTTTACGCGCAGGTCCGACTGCGCCAGCGGCAGCGGCTCGCCGCAGGCCACGCGCAGCTGCCATTCGACGAGGTCGAGCCCGGTGATCATCTCGGTCACCGGATGCTCGACCTGCAGCCGCGTGTTCATCTCCATGAAGTAGAACGCGCCCGAGGCATCGAGGATGAACTCCACCGTGCCCGCACCGACGTAGCCGACCGCACGCGCCGCGGCCACCGCCGCCTCGCCCATCGCGCGCCGCGTGGCCTCGGGCAGGCCGGGTGCGGGCGCCTCCTCGATGACCTTCTGATGGCGGCGCTGCACCGAGCAGTCGCGCTCGAACAGGTACAGCGCATGGCCGTGCGCGTCGGCGAACACCTGGATCTCGACATGGCGCGGCTTGGTCGCGTAGCGCTCGACCAGCACCGCATCGTTGCCGAAGGACGCCGTGGCCTCGCGCTTGCAGGAGGCGAGCGCGGCGGCGAACTCGCCTGCCTCGCGCACGATCCGCATGCCCTTGCCGCCGCCGCCCGCGCTCGCCTTGATCAGCACCGGAAAGCCGATCTTCGCGGCCTCGCCGGCGAGCAGCGCCGGGTCCTGGTCCTCGCCGTGGTAGCCGGGCACCAGCGGCACGCCGGCCGCGGCCATCAGCCGCTTGGACTCGGCCTTCAGGCCCATCGCCGAGATCGCCGAGGGCGGCGGGCCGACGAAGACCACGCCCGCGTCGGCGCAGGCCTGCGCGAAGCCCTCGTTCTCGGACAGGAAGCCGTAGCCGGGATGGATCGCCTGCGCGCCGCAGCGCTTGGCGATCGCGAGGATCGCGTCGCCGCGCAGGTACGACTCGCGCGCCGGGGCGGGCCCGAGCCGGTACGCCTCGTCGCAGGCGCGCACGTGGCGGGCGTCGGCGTCGGCGTCGGAGTAGACGGCGACGGTGCGCACGCCGAGCCGGCGCGCGGTGGCGGCGACGCGGCAGGCGATCTCGCCGCGGTTGGCGATCAGGAGGGTGTCGAACATGCGGTCTGTGCACCTTGACGGCACCGGCCCGCGGCGCGGGGCACGCGGGCGGTGGAGCGAGCGGGCGGACTCGGACGAATCCCCGCATGCAGGCTACCAGCGCCCCCGGAGGGCGGCAATTCGACGGGTCGGGTTCAGCCGGCCGCGCGCACTGCTGGAGCGGGACCGTCGCTACGAGTCCTGAACGGAGGCCGCGACCTCACTGCCCGATCTCGCGCAGCCGCTCGACGTCGACGAGCTCGGTGCCGCCCCGGGCCAGCCGGATCGCGCCCTGCGCCTCGAGCTGCTTGAGCGCGCGGTTCACCGTCTGGCGCGACAGGGCCAGCATCGCCGCGAGCCGCTCCTGCGGCACCCGCACCGTGCCGAGCGGCTGCAGGTGGTCGCCGTAGCCGTCGGCGAGCGCAAGCAGCCGCCGTGCTACGCGGCCGATCGCCGGCAGCATCGCCGACTCCTCGACGGCGAGGAACGCGAGGCGGGTTCTGCGGGCGAGCAGCGCGGCCATCGCCGGCCAGCCGCCGGGCGTGGCGTCGAGGATCGCGATCATCGGGTCGTGCGCCACCTGCAGCAGCAGCGTCGGGCCGTCGGCCCACGCGTCGTAGGCACGCCCGGCGCCGTCGATCAGCGCCACCTCGCCGAACCACTGCACCGGCTGCAGGGCGCCGAGCAGCGCCTCCTGCCCGCCGCGCAGCGACCCGGTCAGTCGCACGGTGCCCTCGATCACGCAGTACAGCCCATCGGACGCGTCCCCGCGCGCGAACAGCCGCTGGCCGTCGTCGAGGTGGCGCGGGCGCGCGGCCTCCAGCATCCGCGCCTGCATGGCGTCGGGCAGATTGCGAAACCAGGATCCCTCGCGAATCGTGGCTTCGTGGCGTGTGACCGACGCATCGGCACCGGAGGCCTGGGTCTGTCGGATAGGCGACATCGTACGGCTAAGGTTCCTGGGATCATCCGGCGGGACAGGACAGTCAGGCTCCGACCGCAGACCCTCGCCGCGCAGGGATGCGGAGTATGGCGCGAAGGACGGCAGAACATGATCATTTCCTTACCGACGACAAGAAGGTCCGCCGCGCAGCGGCCCGCATGAGCTCAGACGGCCCATCGCACTGCACCTTCGTTCAGGTGGTCGCCGGCGCCTCGGGCAGCAGCTGGGTCGAGATCGTCCGCGCAGGCAGTCTGCCGCCGTCGCTCGCGACGGCGACGCGTGTCACGCAGGGCACGCTCGACGAGCTGCTGGGCTGGCTGCGCGTCGAGGACCTGCCGACGGTGCGGGGTGCGATGCAGGCGGTGCGGCTCGGTGCGCCGTGCCGGCACGCGACGGTCGGCATCGTCGATGCCCCCGAGGGCACGCCCGCCGTGCGGCTCGAGCTGAGCGGCGGCGAGTGGCGTGCGGGCCTGTGGGCCTACGTGCTGCGCATCGAGGCGGGCGAGAGCCGGCTCGAGACCGTCGCACCGGTCGACAGGGTGGCCGCGCCCCACGACGTCGCGGTCGGCGTCGGTGTCGTCGAGTACGAGCATCCGTCGGTCAACGTCCGGCTGGACGCGGTGGCGCGCCGTCTGCACGGCCTGTCCGACTCGGAGACGGACGAGATACCGGTGATCGAATGGGCCGCTTGCTTCGACGGCGAGGACCAGATCGGCGCGATCAGCGGCCTGTGCTGGCCGGCGCCCTCGGAGCCGCCGCGTCACCTGCGGTTGCGTCTCGCCGTCCCGTCGCCCACGCCGCATCGGCGGCTCGAGCTGGTCGTGGACCTCGCCTGCAGGCGGGGCACCGTGCGGGCGCTGTGCCGGGCGCTGCCCGACGGCTGACCCCGACCTGTAAGCTCGGGGCCCCCGCCCACTGTGCGACCCGAGTCCCGCCATGACCGCCACGCCGACCTTCACCCGCGTCGTCCTCTTCACCGACACCGATGGGCGTGCGCGCTTTCGCGAGGAGGCCGTGCCGCTCGCCGAGGGCACGCCGCAGTCGAGGCTGTCGATGCTGATGCCCTCGGGCGGGCTGCAGCTGCGCGAGAGCCCGGTGGGCTTTCGCAGCCCGTTCCACGTGAGCACCACGCCCCAGTGGGTGTTCATCCTGGCCGGCGCGATGGAGATCGGCCTGCAGGACGGCAGTTCGCGCGTGTTCGGGCCGGGCCAGCACTTCTACTCGACCGACCTGCTGCCCGAGGGCGCGGTGTTCGACGCCGCCGTCCACGGCCACTGGAGCCGGCAGGTCGGCGAGGTGCCGCTGCAGACCCTGTTCGTGCGCGGCTGAGCGCCGCGCTGAGGCCTCAGGCGGCGTCCATGCGCCGCTTGAGCTCGGGCGGGTTCGCGAAGGTCTTGCGGAACGCGTCGGCGCCTTCGGTTGCGAAGGTCACGCCGGCGGCCTTCACCGCGGCGTCCTCGACCTTCGACAGCGGCGTGTACTGCGGATGGTGGTGCTCGAGGTAGGGGTCGTTGCGCGCCGCGTTGTAGCACATGATCACCGTCCAGCGCCGGTTCGGCGACCGGTTCTGGTCGGAGCGGTGCATCACGTTCGCATGGAAGAAGAGGCCGTCGCCGGGCTCCATCTCCACGTGCACGAGTTCCATCGACTTCAGCATCTGCCCGACGCGCCGCGGGTCGGCGCCGACCTGCTCGCCCGGCAGCACGCCGTGGTCGACGCGGCCCGCGAGGTGCGAGCCGCGCAGCACCTGCAGGCAGCCGTTCTCCTTCGTCGCGCGGTCCAGGGCCAGCATCATCGAGGCCATCGTCGGCAGCAGGCAGCCGTTGTGGTACCAGTAGCCGTAGTCCTGGTGCCACTCCCAAGCGCCGCCGTCGTACGGCTCTTTGGCGGTGAGCTTCGAGTGGTAGTGGTAGACCTCGCCGCCGAGCATCGACTCCATCGTGTCGACGACACGGTGCGAGCGCGCGGCCAGGCCGTAGACGCTGTCGCCCGGGTGGTTCCAGGTGGCCATCCGCGTCGACTTGCCCTCGGCGTCGCGGCGGTCGTAGAGGCTCGCGCGCAGCGCCGGGTCCTGCTCGATCGCGGCGCGCAGCATCGCGGTCTCGTCGGCGTCGAACAGGGACCGGACTAGGACGTAGCCGTCGCGCTCGTAGGCGGCCTGCTGCTCGGGGGTGAAGATCGATGCCATGCGTGTCTCCGGGGGCGGCCGTGCGTCGGCCTGTCGTCGTCTCGCGGTCATGGTCGCG
>JBIIPQ010000420.1:0-4030 GCA_044342535.1 Burkholderiaceae bacterium | reverse complement strand
CGGCAGCGCGCTCGACGCGCTTGCCGACACCCGCTCGACGGTGCCGCTGCTGCTGCAGCTTCGCGAGCCCGCACTGCCCGAGCGCGACCTGCTGCGGCTCTTCGCGCGACTGCGGGCCTGGCGCGAGTCCAGACCGCTGCGGGTCGTCGTCAGCAGCCGGCATCCGCTGTCGTTCGCCCGCGCGGTCGACGGCGTGCACCTCACCGCGCGCGACCTCGCTGCGGTCGCGGCACGGCCGCGCGTGCGCTGGGTGGGCGCGTCCTGCCATGCCGGCGCCGAGCTCGCGCGGGCCGACGCGCTCGGCTGCGACTTCGCGGTGCTCGGCCCGGTGTCCCCGACCGCCACCCATCCGGGCGCGCCGACGCTCGGCTTCGACGGGCTGGCTCGCGAGATCGCGGCCACGCCGCTGCCGGTCTATGCGCTCGGCGGGCTCGGGGCCGGTGACCTCGCGGCGGCCGAGGCGGCGGGAGCCCACGGCGTGGCGTCGATGCGCGCCGCCTGGCGCTGAGCGCGGCTCAGTTCCGGTCGCGGGGCGGCGCCGCGGGCGCGTCCGACGGCTGCTCGGGGTCGGGCGGGTCGCCCGGGATCACGTAGCTGCCGCTGGCCCACTGGCCGAGGTCGATCATCTTGCAGCGCTCCGAGCAGAACGGGCGCCAGCGGTTGGCCGGCGAGAACTCGGTCTTGCGGGCGCACACGGGGCAGTCGACGATCGCGGTCATCGGGTGGGGGCAGGGAGCGGGTGGGGCAGGTCGCCGCGCGGCCGGGGGCCGCGGCGGCTACAGGTTGCAGAGCGCGAGCTCGAACTCGACGTTGCCCTCGAAGGGCTTGGGCCGCAGGTCGCCGTCCTGCGACGTGAAGCGGATCCACAGCATGTACTTGTTCGCCGAGATCTCGGGGATCGCGCCGCTGGCCGGGTCCACGCGGATTTGCAGCATCTGGTAGACCTTGCCGCCGAGCGTCTGCTGGTAGCTGCCCTGGTGGGTCGAGACGACAGCGCCCTGCGCGGACTCGCGCAGCAGCTGCAGCACGATCACCAGGGCGTCGCGCAGCGCGCGAAACGGCGCCGACCACATCGCGATGTCGCGCAGGCGCGCGTCGGGCGGACGGTTCAGCCACGCATGGTACGAAGGCAGGTCGAACTCGCAGGTGCCGCCGGCGATGATCGCGCGGCTGCGGATGCTCATCAGCCATTCGTTGTCGCGCAGATGCTGGCCGGTCTTGCCGGTCGCGCTGTTGAGGAGCTGAGACGCGCCGTCGATGTCGGCGAGCACGCGCTCGAGCGCTTCGAGGGCGACGTTCGGGTTGTCGCGGAAGGCGATCAGCGTCTGGCGCTGGCGCTCGAGTTCCTGCAGCAGGTCGGACTTCAGGTCCGCGCGCGAGGCGACCTCGAGGATCTCGAACAGCGTGGTCAGCGCGACATGGTGCTCGAGCGCACCCGACTGCTCCGCGAAGTGGTCGAATCGCGTGAACAGGTCCTCGAGCCGCAGCAGGGTCCGGATCCGTTCGTTGAGCGGGTATTCGTAGAGGGTCAACGCGGGGGCGGTCCGTGGGCGGTCCGTCGGAATGATCGACCCATTTTGAATCATTCGACTGACCTTGACAAACCCGCGTACGCCTCGTGGAGCCGTGCGACCTGCGCATCGAGCGCAGCAGGCGGGCCGCCGTTGTCGATCACGTCGTCGGCGGCCGCCAGCCGCTGCGCGCGCGTGGCCTGTGCCGCGAGGATGGCGTCGACCTGCTCGCGCGGCAGCGCGCTGCGCGCCATCACCCGCTCGACCTGGACCTCGGGCGGGCAGTCGACGACGAGGACGCGGTCGTAACGGCCGCGCCAGTCGCCGGACTCGACCAGCAACGGCACGGCCACGATCACGTAGGGTGCGCCGTCGCGCACCGCAGCCGCGATGCCCGACTGGGTCCGCGCGCGGATCATCGGATGCAGGATGCCCTCGAGGCGCTTGCGCGCGCCGGGGTCGGAGAAGGCGATCGCGCGCATTGCGGCGCGGTCCATGCGGCCGTCGGCCGCCACGACCGCGTCGCCGAACGTGGTGCGGATCGGCTCGATCGCATCGCCGCCGGGACCGGTCAGCGCATGGGCGATGGCATCGGTGTCGACGAGCGCGGCCCCGCGCGCGACCAGCCGGTCGGCGACCGTGCTCTTGCCGCTGCCGATGCCGCCCGTGAGGCCGATCACCGGCACGCCGCGCGTGCCGGCCTCAGGCAAGGCCGAAGAGCGCGCCGAGCGGCCGCGCGAAGTAGAGCGCGAGCAGTCCCGCGCCCGCGAGGTACGGCCCGAACGGGATCGGCACCTCGCGCTTGTGCCGTGCGAACAGGATCATCGAGATGCCTACGGTGGCGCCCACCGCCGATGCGAGCAGGATGATCGAGGGGATCGCGGTCCAGCCGAACCACGCGCCGAGCGCGGCCAGCAGCTTGAAGTCCCCGTAGCCCATCCCTTCTTTGCCGGTGGCGAGCTTGAACGCCCAGAAGATGCTCCAGAGGATGCCATAGCCGACCATCGCACCGAGCACCGCATCGCCGATCGGCACGAAGGTGCCGCCGAGGTTGAACGCCAGGCCCAGCCAGAGCAGCGGCAGCGTGAGGTCGTCGGGCAGCAGCTGCGTGTCGAGGTCGATGAAGGCGAGCGCGACCAGGAAGAAGCTGAGCAGCATCGCGCCCAGGCCCGCGGCGCTCGGGCCGTGGACGGCGATCGCGCAACCGGCGAGGACGCCGGTCAGCAGCTCCACGAACGGATAGCGGGCCGGAATGGGCGCCGCGCAATGGCCGCACTTGCCGCGCAGCAGCAGCCACGAGATCACCGGCACGTTCTGCAGTGCGGTGATCTGCGTGCCGCAATGCGGGCAGGCCGAGCGCGGCACCATGAGGTTGTAGCGGGGGGACTCGGCCGCGGCCTCGCCGCGCAGCTCGGCGGCCTGGGCGGCCCAGTCGGCCTCCATCATCTTCGGCAGCCGGTGGATCACGACGTTCAGGAAGCTGCCGACGAGCAGGCCGAACACCGAGGCGAGCGCGACGATGGCGGGCGCCGGGAGCTCGGCGAACAGGGCGAAGGGGGCGCTGGTCATGATGTCTTCGATGGTAGCCGACCGGACCGGCGGTCCTGCAGGCCGTCCGGCGCGACGTCCTGTCCGCGCGTCGTCCCGCCAGGCCGGCCCGGCGACTGTCCGTTCAGGCGTCGGGCGCGGGTTCGCCGTCCAGGCCTTCGGCCACGCGCACCAGCTCGGGCAGGGTCGTCGCGCCCATCTTGCGCATGACGCAGGCGCGATCGGCCTTCACGGTGCGCTCGCTGACGCCCAGCTCCCAGGCGATCTGCTTGGTGAGCGCGCCCTGCAACACGCGGCGCAGCACCGTGCGCTCGCGCTCGTCGAGCGACGCGAAGCGGACCCGCGCCTCACGACGGCGCTCGCGCCCGGCACGCCGCGGCGCGTCGGCCTCGATCGCGCTGCGGATCGCGTCGAGCAGCACCTCGCTGCGGACCGGCTTGGTCAGGAAGTCGCTGGCACCGGCCTTGAGCGCCCGCACGCTGGTCGGGATGTCGCCGCGCCCGGTCAGGAACACCGTCGGCACCGTCCAGCCGCGCTGGCGCAGCGCCTCGTGCAGCGCGAGGCCGTCCGGGCCGGGCATGTGCAGGTCGAGCAGCAGGCAGCCCTCGGGCTCGCTGCCGGCGGCGATCAGGAACTCGCCGGCCGAGCCGTAGGCGCGGGTCGCGTAGCCGGCCGCGCCGAGCAGCCGGGTGAGCGCGACGCGCATCGCCTCGTCGTCGTCGACGACGTGCACGACGAGCGCCTGGGCCGCGGCGCTCATCGGCCCGCCAGCGCCGCCGCCGGCAGAGGCGTGTCGCGCCCGAGGCCGTCGCGCGGCGCGCCTGCATCCGGCCGCGCGCGCGGCAGTCGGACCCGGGCGAGCGTGCCGCCGCCGTCGCGCGGCTCGAGCGTGACGTCTCCGCCGTGCGACTCGACGATCGCCCGGACGATCCCCAGGCCCAGGCCCATGCCACGCGGCTTGGTGGTGAAGA
>JBIIPQ010000419.1:0-4032 GCA_044342535.1 Burkholderiaceae bacterium | reverse complement strand
CGACGTGTTCGCTCCAGCATCCACGTGCCAGCACCCGGGCCAGCGAGGTCTGCGCGCCGTTGACGACGAGCCGGCCGCTGCGGGGCACCGTCCTCACGAGATGATGAAATTGAGTCTCGATCGCGGACAGATCGGGAAAGATGTCCGCATGATCGAACTCGAGATTGTTCAGGATCGCGGTCGTCGGCCGGTAGTGCACGAACTTCGAGCGCTTGTCGAAGAACGCGGTGTCGTACTCGTCGGCCTCGATCACGAAGGGTGCGTCCGGCGTGGACAGGCGTGCCGAGAACGGGAAGTCCACCGGGACGCCGCCGATCAGGAAGCCCGGCGAGCGGCCGCAGGCCTCGAGGATCCACGCGAGCAGCGACGAGGTGGTGGTCTTGCCGTGGGTGCCGGCGACCGCCAGCACCGGACGCCCGGCCAGCACGTGCTCGGCGAGCCACTGCGGACCGGAGATGTAGGGCTGGCGGGCGTCGAGGATCGCCTCCATCAGCGGGTTGCCGCGGGTCACGACGTTGCCGATGACCCAGGCATCCGGCGCCAGACCGAGCTGCGAGGCGTCGAAGCCCTCGATCAGGTCGATGCCGAGCGCGCGCAGTTGGTCGCTCATCGGCGGGTACACGTTGGCGTCGCAGCCGGTCACGCGGTGGCCCGCCTCGCGGGCGATCGCGGCCAGGCCGCCCATGAAGGTGCCGCAGATGCCGAGGATGTGCAGGTGCATGAGGTCGATTCTACCGATCGGATACACTCGGCCGATGACCGCCCGGCGCCCCGTCCGGGCCGGCGCTCCCCACGGACGGCTGCTCCGATGTCCGATGCCCTGACCGCCGACGCACTGCCTCCCGACGCCCCGCATCCCGATGCCGGTCGCCTCGCCGCTCCGATCCCGCGCCCGCCGGGCACGCCCGAGCCGGTGCAGACCGCCGACCCGCTGCGCCGCGAGATCGCCGCGACCGCCGCCCGCCTGATCGCCGACGGCGGGCTCGACTACGGCACCGCCAAGCGCCGTGCGGTGCAGTCGCTCTTCGACGGCGACGCCCTGCCGCGGGGTGCGATGCCCGACAACACGGAGGTCGACGCCGCGCTGCGCGAACACCTCGAGCTGTTCGACGATGCCCATGCGGCCCGAGTCGCGCGGATGCGCCGGGTCGCGCTCGCCCTGATGCAGGCACTGTCCGATTACGACCCCTACCTCACCGGTGCGGTCTGGAAGGGCATCGTCGCCGAACACGCCCCGATCCACATCCAACTCTTCCATGACGACGTCAAGGACATCGAGATCCGCCTGCTCAACGACGGCATCGACTTCGAGGTCGGCGAGATCGCGCACTTCCGCGGCGACAGCGGGCGGCGCGACGTCGAGGCGCTGATGATGGTCTGGCGAGGCGAGCCGGTGATGCTCTCGCTGTATCCGCAGGACGACCTGCGCGGCGCCCTGCGCGGCACACCCGCCGAACGCGGCGACGCGAGCGGCGTGGCGCGGCTGCTCGCCGCCACGCCCGGGGAGCTGGGATGAGCGGCCCGGTGCCGGGCGCCCGCCGTGGCTGGCTGGTCGGAGGCGGCCTCGCGATGGCGGCGGCCGGGCTCGGCGCCTGGGTCGGCTGGCGCCGGCTGGCGCCCGCCGAGGCGGCCGACGAGGCGGTGGCGCTGCTGCTCGCGCAGTCGCTGCCGGACGCCGCCGGCCAGCCGCTGGCGCTCGACCGGTTCGGCGGCCGTCCGCTGGTGGTCAACTTCTGGGCGACCTGGTGCGCGCCCTGCGTCGAGGAGATGCCGGAGCTGTCTGCGCTGCATGCCGAGCTGTCGCCCAAAGGCTTGGGGATGGTCGGCATCGGCATCGATTCTGCTGCCAAGATCGCGGATTTTGCCGCCCGCAGCCCGGTGAGCTACCCGTTGGTGGTGGCCGGCATGGGCGGCAGCGAGCTGGCGCGCCGGTTCGGCAACCAGGCTGGCGCACTGCCCTTCACCGTGCTCGTCGACCGGCGCGGGCAGATCGCCCACCGGCTGCTCGGGCGGGTCGACATCGCCCGCCTGAAGACGATGGCGGAAGCCCTCGTCGGCTGATCGACGCCCCCCGCGACCCCTCGTCGAGTCATCCGCCGGCCTGCGGTCGGGAGTCCACAGGCTGGACAGTAGACCCCGGAGGGGGGCACAATCCGCGCCGTTCGACGCAAAATGGCCGCCTGTTCGATGGACAAGACGATCTGGGTGCTCCACGGCCCCAACCTGAACCTGCTCGGCACCCGTGAGCCGGGCGTGTACGGGGCGACCACGCTCGCGCAGATCGACACGATGCTGCGCGAAGACGGCGCGGCCGCTGGCGTTCGGGTCGAATCGTTCCAGAGCAATCACGAGGGCGCACTGGTGGACCGCATCCACGCCGCGCGCGACGCGAAGGTCGACTTCATCGTCATCAACCCGGCGGCCTTCACCCACACCAGCGTCGCGATCCGCGATGCCCTCGCCGGCGTGGCGATCCCGTTCGTCGAAGTCCACCTGTCGAACGTGCACAAGCGCGAGCCCTTCCGTCACCACTCCTACTTCTCCGACCTCGCGGTCGGAGTGATCGCCGGACTCGGACCGACCGGGTACCGGTGTGCGCTGCAGTTCGCGATCGAGACGAGCCGGCGCTGAGCCGACCGGATCGCCGACGCCCAACCGCCAGGACACTCCCATGGATCTGCGAAAGCTCAAGACCCTGATCGACCTCGTTGCCGAGTCCGGCATCTCGGAGCTCGAGATCACCGAGGGCGAAGGCAAGGTGCGCATCGTCAAGGGCCCGACCCCGATGCCGCAGGGCTACATGCAGGCGCCGATGCAGATGCAGCCGATGCCGATGCCGATGCAGCAGGCACCGGCCCCCGCCCCCGCCCCTGCGGCCGCGGCAGCACCGGTCGCCGAGCCGCCGCCCGCGGACACCGGTCACGTCGTGAAGTCGCCGATGGTCGGCACGTTCTACCGCTCGGCGAACCCGAACTCCCCGCCGTTCGCCGAGGTGGGCACGCAAGTCAAGGAAGGCCAGACGCTGTGCATCGTCGAGGCGATGAAGCTGATGAACGAGATCGAGTCCGACAAGGCCGGCACGGTCAAGGCGGTGCTGGTCGAGAACGGCCAGCCGGTCGAGTACGGCCAGCCTCTGTTCGTGATCGAGTGACCGGGCGATGTTCGACAAGATCCTGATCGCCAACCGCGGCGAGATCGCGCTGCGGATCCAGCGCGCCTGCCGCGAGCTGGGCATCAAGACGGTGGTGGTCCACTCGGAGGCCGACACCGAGGCCAAGTACGTGAAGCTCGCCGACGAGTCGGTCTGCATCGGACCCGCTCCCTCGCGCGAGAGCTACCTGAACATCCCGGCGATCATCAGCGCCGCCGAAGTCACCGACTCCGAGGCGATCCACCCGGGCTACGGCTTCCTCTCGGAGAACGCCGACTTCGCCGAGCGTGTCGAGAAGAGCGGCTTCGTGTTCATCGGGCCGCGCCCCGAGTCGATCCGCATCATGGGCGACAAGGTCAGCGCCAAGGACGCGATGCGCGCGGCCGGCGTGCCGGTCGTGCCCGGCTCCGAGGGCGCGCTGCCCGAGGACCCGAAGGAGATCGTCAAGATCGCGCGCGCGGTCGGCTATCCGGTGATCATCAAGGCGTCGGGCGGCGGCGGCGGACGCGGCATGCGCGTCGTCTACACCGAGGCGGCACTGCTCAACGCGGTGACGATGACCCGCAGCGAGGCGGGGGCCGCCTTCGGCAACCCCGCCGTCTACCTCGAGAAGTTCCTCGAGAATCCGCGCCACATCGAGATCCAGATCCTCGCCGACGAGTTCCGCAACGCGGTCTACCTCGGCGAGCGCGACTGCTCGATGCAGCGCCGGCACCAGAAGGTCATCGAGGAGGCGCCAGCGCCGGGCATCGCGCGCCGGCTGATCGACCGCATCGGCGCGCGCTGCGCCGACGCCTGCAAGAAGATCGGCTACCGCGGCGCGGGCACCTTCGAGTTCCTGTACGAGGACGGCGAGTTCTTCTTCATCGAGATGAACACCC
>JBIIPQ010000009.1:0-34253 GCA_044342535.1 Burkholderiaceae bacterium | reverse complement strand
CGCCCGCGAGCACCGGCATCACGGCGATCAGCAGGTAGGCGGTGATCAGCCACGTCCAGACGAACAGGGGCATCTTCATCAGCGTCATCCCCGGCGCCCGCATGTTCAGGATCGTCGTGATGATGTTGATGGAGCCCATGATCGACGAGGCGCCCAGGATATGGATGGCGAAGATCGCCATGTCCATGCCCACCCCCATCTGAACCGACAGCGGCGCGTACAGCGTCCAGCCCGCGGCGGTGGCGCCGCCCGGCACGAAGAACGAGCCCACCAGCAGCAGCGCCGCCGGCGGCATCAGCCAGAAGCTGAAGTTGTTCATTCGCGCGAAGGCCATGTCGCTCGCGCCGATCATGAGCGGAACCTGCCAGTTCGCGAAGCCCACGAACGCCGGCATGATCGCGCCGAAGACCATGATCAGGCCGTGCAGCGTGGTCAGCTGGTTGAAGAACTCCGGCTGCACGTACTGCAGGCCGGGCTGGAAGAGCTCCAGCCGGATGGTGAGCGCCAGCACGCCGCCCGACAGCAGCATGACGAAGGAGAACCACAGGTACAGCGTACCGATGTCCTTGTGGTTGGTGGCATAGAGCCAGCGGCGCCATCCGGTCGGATGGTCGTGCGCGTGGTCGTCGTGCCCGGCGTGATGGTCCAGAACTGCGCTCATCGAATGCTCCCGATCTCGATACGTGGATTCCGTGCGTCAGCGGTGGCGTGCTTCACTTGCGCGCCGCCGTGAAGTCCTTGGGCTGCACGACGTTGTCCTCGGGCTTGTTGCCCCACGCATTGCGCGTGTAGGTGGCGACCGCGGCCAACTCGACGTCGGACAGCTGCTTGAAGGAGGCCATCGACGTGCCCTGCTTGCCAGCGAGCAGCAGCGCGATCTGGTCGTCCTGCTTGCCCAGCACGACCTTCGAGCCCTCGAGCGCCGGAAACGCACCGGCGACACCCTTGCCGGTGGCCTGATGGCAGGCGACGCAGTTGGCCGCGTAGACCTTGGCACCCCGGTCGTTCAGGTCGGCGACCTGCCACTCCTTGGTGGGGTCGTCGGCCTTCGCCAGCATTTCCTTCTTCTTGCCGTCGGCCCAGACCTTGAAGTCCTCCTGGGACTTGACCTCGACGACGATCGGCATGAAGGCGTGGTTCTTGCCGCAGAGCTCCGCGCACGCGCCGCGGTACGTGCCGACCTTCTCGGCGCGGAACCAGGTATCGCGCACGAATCCGGGGATCGCGTCCTGCTTGACCCCGAACGCCGGCACCATCCACGCGTGGATCACGTCGTTGGCGGTGATCACCATCCGGATCTTCTGGCCGACCGGCACGACGAGGGCGTTGTCGACCTCCATCAGGTACGTCTCGGACTTCGCCTCCTTGCCGTCGATCTGCGCCTGGGGCGTCGACAGGGTGGACAGCATCGAGATGCCGGCCCCCTCGCCCTTGAGGTATTCGTACCCCCACTTCCACTGGTAGCCGGTGGCCTTGATGGTCAGGTCGGCCTGCGAAGTGTCCTTCTGCTCGACCACCATCCGGGTGGCCGGGATGGCAAGGCCCACGACGATGATGAAGGGGACGATGGTCCAGGCGATCTCGACCGCGGTGCTCTCGTGGAAATCGGCCGACTTGGCACCGCGCGACTTCCGGTGAGCCCACAGCGAGTAGAACAGCACGCCGAAGACCGCGAAGAAGATCGCGATGCAGACGACCAGCAGGAAGTTGTGGATCCACCACTGATCCGCCGCGATCCGCGTCACCCCCTGGGTCAGGTTGAGCTGATTGACCCCGGGACCGCCGGGCATGTCGTTGACCGCCCAGGAAGTCCCGGCCATCAGCGCCGCTGCCGCGCCCAGTGCAGATCGAACCATCCCCGCCCCGCGTTTCGTCTTGTGCCGTCCCATGCTCTCACCAAAGATCAACTTCGAATGCCCTGCAGCGTGCTGCGCAGCTGCCTCGCCAGGTCGTGCCGGTCGGACTCGGGGACGAAGCGCCCCACCTCGATCCGACGGCCGGCCGCGACCAGGCCGATCAATTCACGCCGTGTACCGGAGTACTCGACCCGCGTCCATGCCGGCGCGCACTGCTCTTGCCGCAACCGATCTCCCCTGCAGGTCTCGACCAGCAGGCAATCGCGGCCCACCACGATGCGCTCGTAGTCCGCCGCATGTCGGGCGTACAGGACGAACGCGGCGCCGAGCGCAAGCACCTCGATGCAGGCGAACGGCAGCACCAACCACGCACCCCAGGTCGCGAAGAAGATCGCGATCGACAGCGACACGGTGGCCAGTGCACCGAATATCGTCGCCAGCTGCCGGGGCGCCAGCGAGCAGTTGCGCTTCAGCAACCACTCCTGCTGCTGCGAGGACGCGACATGGATCCACGGGTACTGCATCGGGAATGACATGTATCAGGGCGTCCGGCGCAACGCGGAATTATAGGCTTCCGGCGGGATTGCCAGCAAGCCGAAGCCGGATGCATGGCGGTTCTGACGCATGCCGGACATCGAAAGTTGCGGGGGAGGTTACGGGGAAAAGCGCGGGCCGACGGGCGGCGGCGAGACGTCAGCGTCCGCCGCCGCGGCGCGCCGGCGGCGGCCGGAACTCGACCGGCGACCAACCCTGCGGGGGGCGCTTCTTCTCGCCGATCCACGCATGACCGTAGACGAGCTCGAAGCCGGCCGCCATCGGCGCGGCCGGGTCGGGGCCGCGCAGCCGTGCGGCGAGGGCGGCCAGGGCCCGGTCGCGACGGTCCGGCGTGGCGAGGCCGCGGGGCCGGCCGTGGCGGGCGTCGCCGCCGAGCGCGCGCAGGTCGGCCAGGAGCCGCGCGGGGTCGCTCCAGGTGACGGTCAGCCGCTCGGCGTCCATCACCGGCTCGGCGAAACCGGCGCCGACCAGCGCGTCGCCGATGTCGTGCAGGTCGGGCAGCGCGGACATGGCCAGGCCCGCTGCGCGCAGCTCGGCGAGGGTGTCGACCCCGAGGGCGCTGAAGGTGAGCAGGCCGCCCGGGCGCAGCACGCGGTACCACTCGGCGATCGCGGCCGGGACATCGTCGAACCAGTGGAAGGCCAGGTTCGACCAGACGAGATCGACCGAGCCGGTGGCGACCGGCAGGCGGTGGGCGTCGCCGACCAGGTAACGGGCGAGCGGACCGACGCGGGCCTCGCCGCCGCGCCCGGACAGGCGCCGGACCAGGCCGGTCGTCCAGCTTCCGCCGACCGGCCGGTCGAGGGCGGCGGCGCGCGCGATGCGGCGCGGCGACAGGTCCAAGCCGATCGCCTCGGCCTGCGGCCAGCGGCCCCGCAGCCGACGCGCGCCGTCGCCCAGGCCGCAGCCGACGTCGAGCACACGGACCGGTACCAGCTTCACCAGATCCAGGCGCTCGAGCATCCGGCGCTCGACCTCGCGCAACAGGAAGTCAGCGGGATCGGGGGAGACGGCGCGGCGGTCGAACTGGCGACGCACCGACGAACGATCTAGATCGGAAGGCTTGGCCATCGTCGACCCAGTATACGGGCGCTGCGCTAGCCTTCCGGGGATGCACGCGAGCGTGTCCCGTCCCTTTGCCCGCCCCTTCGCCCGCCCCTTCGCCCGCGCCCGCCGACGGCTCGGCGGCTGGCTCGACCACCTCGCCCCGCGCGGCTGCGCGCTGTGCGGCACGGCGCTCGCGCCGCGCGCGTTCCCGGCCTTCTGCACCGGCTGTCTGCTCGACCTGCCGGGCGTGCGGCGGGCGCGCTGCGGGCGCTGCGGACAGCCGACCGACGCGCCCGCGCCGGCCTGCACCGCCTGCGCAGCCGAGGCGCCGTCTGCACTCGACGCCACGCTCGCCGCCGCCGACTACGCGCCGCCCCTGGACCGCGTGGTCACCGCGCTCAAGTTCGGCCGCCAGCTCCCGCTGGCGCGCCCGCTGGGCGAACTGCTCGCGGCCCGCTGGGCGGGCGCGCTGCAGGGCGAGCCGCTCGACTGCCTGGTGCCGGTGCCTTTGGCGCCCGGGCGGCTCGCGCAGCGCGGCTTCAACCAGTCGCTCGAGATGGCGCGGGCGATGTCGGCCGCGCTCGCGCACGCGTTCGAGCCGCTGCCGGTGCTCCCGCGCCGGCTGTCGCGCCTGCGCGAGACGCCGCCGCAGGCGGCGCTCGGCCTCGCGGAGCGCCGCACCAACCTGCTCGGCTGCTTCGCCTGTTCCGGCCGCCTGGACGGACTTCGCATCGGGCTGGTCGACGACGTGATGACCACCGGCAGCACGGTCGGCGAGGCCGCGCGGGTGCTCAAGGCCGCGGGCGCGACGCGGGTGGTGGCGCTGGTGGCGGCCCGGGCACCCTAGACTGCGAGCCATGCTCCGAGTCGTCCTGGTCCACCCCGAGATCCCGCCGAACACCGGCAACGTCATCCGCCTGTGCGCCAACACCGGCGCGGCGCTGCACCTGGTCGAGCCGCTGGGCTTCGAGCTCGACGACGCGAAGCTGCGGCGCGCCGGGCTCGACTACCACGAGTGGGCGGGGCTGCGGGTGCACCCGAGCTGGGAGGCCCTGCTGGCCGCCGAATCGCCCGATCCGCAGCGGATGTTCGCGCTGACCACGCACGGCACGCTCCGGCCGGTCGACGTCGCGTTCCGCGAGGGCGACTGGCTGGTGTTCGGCGCCGAGAGCGCGGGGCTGCCGCCGGCGCTGCGCGAGTCGTTCGCGCCCGAACGGCGCCTGCGTCTGCCGATGCGGCCGCAGAACCGCAGCCTGAACCTGTCGAACGCCGTGGCCGTGACGGTGTTCGAGGCCTGGCGGCAACTCGGTTACGCAGGCGCGGGCTGAGACGTCGGGCCGGGCCGCCGTTCAGGGTTCGGCCGCTCCCGGCCGCGCACCGAGCCGCGCCGAGATCCGCGCCGCCGCCACCGCCTGGCGCTCGCGCGCCTCGATCACCGACACCGCGACGTCGCGCTGCGCGAGGTAGTTCTGAGCGAGCGTGGCGATCGCCGCGCCCTGCGCGTCGAGGATCGGAAAGCACAGGTCGAGGATGCCGGGCAGCGTGTCGCTGCGGCGCTGCTCGTAGCCCTGGCGGCGGATGCGCTCCAGGCCGCGCAGCAGCGCGGCCCGCGACGGCGCCTTCGGGTCCCCGTCGCGCATCTCGTCGACCAGCGCGGCGCGGCGCGCCTCCGGCTGGAAGGCGGCGAGCACCCACGGCGACACCCGATCGGCACGGAACGGGAAGTGCGCACCCTCGCGCATCCGGAAGCCCATCGCCTCGGGGCTGTCGACCTGGGCGAGCACCAGGATGCGCCGGTCATGGTGTACGACGAGGTGGTTCGATTGCCGGGTATCCGCCGCGAGCGCGCGCATCTCGGGCAGCGCCGCGGTGAGCAGCCGATGGACCGGCGCCTGCCGGTGCGCGAGCTCGAAGAGCGTCAGCGTCGTCGCATAGCCGCCATCCTCGCCGCGCGCGATCCAGCCGCGGCGCTCGAGCACCTCGAGCATCCGGAAGATCTCGCTCGCCGAGCGCCCCAGGCGCTGCGCGATCAGGTTCTGGCTCAGCGGCGCCGGCTCGCCGGCGAGCAGCTCGACGATGTCGAGCCCCTTCTCCAGCGCCGGCGCCTCGTAGCGCGGCGCGACCGATGCGAGCGATGCGGCCGACCTTGACATCCGATCATTTTAGGGATGAAACTCGTTTTCAGTAATGAAAAGACGACGGCCCTCGGGGCCGCGCGGTCGACGGCCCCGAGGGGACCGGAGGAGACGACACAGTGGGCAAGGTCCTGAATCCGGCGCAGATCGACGCGTACCGCCGCGATGGCATCCACTTTCCGGTCGACGCGGTCGGCCCCGCCGCGGCGGCGGCGATGCTCGAGCGCTTCGAGGCCACCGAGCGGTCGCACGGCGGGCGCATTCCGCCGCGGATCAACCAGAAGCCGCACCTGCTGTACCCGTGGATCGCCGAGCTCGTGCGCCACCCGCGGATCCTGGATGCGGTCGAGGACGTGATCGGCCCGGACGTGCTGTGCTGGAGCGCGCAGTTCTTCTCGAAGAACGCGCACGACCCGTCCTTCGTGTCGTGGCATCAGGACGGCACCTACTGGGGCCTGTCCTCGCCGGACGTGATCACCGCCTGGGTCGCGCTCACGCCCTCGGTGCCCGAGAACGGCTGCATGCAGGTCGTCCCCGGCACGCACACCCGGCAGGTGGCGCACGTCGACACCTTCGCCGAGACCAACCTGCTGTCGCGCGGCCAGGAGATCCAGGTCGAGGTCGATCCGAAGACGGTCGTGCCGGTGATCCTGCAGGCCGGCCAGATGTCGCTGCACCACGTGCTCATCGTGCACGGCTCCGAGCCGAACACCGCCGACTACCGGCGGATCGGCTTCGCGATCCGCTACATCCCGACCCACGTGCGCCAGCTCCACGGCCCGCGCGAGAGCGCGACGCTGGTGCGCGGCACCGACCGCCATGGCCACTTCGACCTCGAGCTCCCGCCCGAGTCCGAGATGCATCCGGATGCGGTCGCGCGCCACGCGGCGATCGTGGACCGCCAGCTGGCGATCCTGTACGCGGGCGCCGCCAAGCCCGGCAAGCTGGGAGCGGGTGCCGCGCGCTGACCCCGCGCAGCCCGCCCGACCGATCGAGCACATCAGCCCATCGGGGCGCAGGACGCCCCGCAACGAGGAGGAGACACCATGAGCATCCCGTTCACCGCACGACGCCGCGCCGTCGCCCTGGCCGCCGGCATCGCGGCCGCCGTCACGCTGCCGGCCGCCGCACAGGGCCAGGAGATCCGCATCCGCTTCGCGCACTCGCTGTCGACCAGCGAGCCGGCGCACCAGGCGGCGGAGTTCTTCGCCAAGAACGTCGCCGCCCGCACCAACGGCCGCGTGGTGATCCAGGTGTTCCCCGGCGAGCAGCTCGGCTCCGGCAAGGAGATCAACGAGATGATCCGCCAGGGCGCCAACGTGATGAACATCACGGACCCGGGCTACCTGTCGGACTTCGTGCCCGACATCGGCGTGCTCAACGGGCCCTACCTGATCAAGGACCCGAAGGACTATGACAAGCTGCTCGCCTCCGACTGGTACAAGGGCGTGGAGAAGCGCCTGGAAGCGTCCGGCTTCAAGCTCATCATGGCGAACGGCTTCTTCGGCCAGCGCCACCTGATCGCCGACAAGCCGGTGCGCACGCCCGCCGACATGGCCGGCATGACCGTGCGGGTGCCGCCCAACACCATGTGGATCGAGACCTTCAAGGCGATGGGCGCGCGCCCGACGACCGTGCAGTGGTCCGAGGTGTACAACGCACTGCAGCAGAACGTCGTGCAGGCCGCCGAGGCCCCGCTGGGTTCGCTCTGGGGCTCGAAGCTGCACGAGACGCGCAAGGTGATCTCCACCACCGGGCACTTCACCGCCTTCGTGATGTGGCCGATGAACGCGAAGTACTTCGCGTCGCTGCCGGCCGACGTGCAGCGGGTGCTGATCGAGGAAGGCAAGAAGGCGGGTGACGAGATGACCCGCATGACCCTCGCGCTGAACGACGACTACGTGTCGAAGTTCAAGGCGGCGGGCGTGACCTTCGTGGACGTCGACGGCGGCGCGTTCCAGAAGGCGACGGCACCGGTCTACAAGGCGTTCCCGAAGTGGACGCCAGGCCTGCACGACACGGTGATGGACGCGCTGAAGAAGTGAGCTGAGCCCCCGGCCCCCGTCCGCATGTCCTCGCCCCCTCCCGGGACCCGCCCGCTGCGCGGCCTCCCCTGGTTCGTCGACCAGTTCGAGGAGATCGTCGCCTGCATCGCGGTCGTCGTCGTCGTGCTGTCGGTGACCTGGGGCGTGGTCACGCGCTACATCACCGCGCAGCCCGCCGCCTGGGCGAGCGAGGTGGCGACCATGGGCTTCGCCTGGGTCGTCTTCTTCGGTGCGGCGGCCTGCGTGAAGTACAGGCTCCATCCGGCGATCGACGTGCTCGTCGAGAAGTTGCCGGCCGGCCTGCAGACCGCGATCCGGGTCATGAACCATGCGCTGCTGCTGGCGTTCTTCGCGTTCATGACCTGGTTCGGCACGCGCTTCGCGATCGATGCCTGGGACAGCCCGAGCCCGGTGCTGCGCGTGCCCCAGACCTGGCTGTACGGGCCGGTGGCGTTCTGCTCGCTGCTGATGGCGGTGCGCTACCTGCAGGTGCTCGCCGGGCGGGGCTGGGCGGTCGACGCGACGCGAGAGACGAATGCTGGCTGACTGGGTCCCCGGCATCCTGATGCTGGTGCTGTTCGCGCTGGGCACGCCGATCGCGTTCGCGATCGCGATCTCGGCCCTGTCGTTCTTCCTGATCGACGGGCAGGTACCGCTCAACATCTTCGTGCAGAAGATGGTGTCGGCCACCGACTCGTACCCGCTGCTGGCGATCCCGTTCTTCGTGCTGGCGGGCGCGATCATGAACCGCGCGGGCATCACCCGGAAGCTGCTGGCGCTGGCCGACGCGCTGGTCGGCCACATGACGGGCGCGCTCGCGCAGATGTGCACGGTGCTCGCCACGCTGCTGGGCGGACTGACCGCGTCGTCGAGCGCCGACGCGGCGATGCTCGCGAAGATCCTCGGTCCGGAGATGACCCGCCACGGCTACAGCCCGGCGTTCGCCGCGGTCATCACCTCGTGCTCGGCGATCATCACCGCACTGATCCCGCCGTCGATCGGGCTCATCATCTACGCCTACATCGCCGACGCCTCGGTGGGGCGCCTGTTCATCGGCGGCGTGATCCCGGGGCTGCTGCTGGCCGGCTCGCTGATGGTCGTGACCGCGGTGATCTCGAAGAAGCGCGGCTACCTGCCGCTGCGCGACAAGCGCGCGAGCGCCCGCGAGGTCGGTGTCGCGTTCCGCGAGGCGATCTGGGCGCTGACCATCCCGGTGTTCATCATCGTCGGCATCCGCTACGGCATCTTCACGCCGACCGAGGCGGGCGCGATCACGGTGATCTACGTGATCCTCGTGGGGCTCTTCGCCTACCGGTCGCTGAACCTGCGAGACGTGCCGACGCTGCTCAAGGAGACCGCGCTCGACACCGCCTCGGTGATGCTGATGATCTGCGCGGCCTCGGCCTTCGGCTTCTACCTCGCCTGGGAGCGCATCCCGCCGCAGATGGCGGCCTGGCTGGTCGGCCTCACCAAGGATCCGACCACGCTGCTGCTGCTGATCAACCTGCTGCTGATCGTGCTGGGCACGGCGGTCGAGGGCACCTCGGCGCTCATCATCATGACGCCGATCTTCGTGCCGATCCTGACCAAGCTCGGCATCGACCCGGTGCACTTCGGCGTGGTGCTGGTGACCAACCTGACGATCGCGGGAGTCACGCCGCCGGTCGGGCAGATGATGTTCATCAGTTCGCAGGTGCTGAAGGTGCCGATGGACGACTACACCGTGGAGGTGCTGCCCTTCCTCGGCGTGATGCTGCTGCTGCTGGTGGCGCTGACGGTGTTCCCGCAGATCACGCTGTGGCTGCCGAACCTCGTGTACGGACCGTGAGCACGGTCGTGCTTCGGAGGGTCGGATGAGATACAAGGCGGCGGTGCTCCACGAGACCGGCGGACGCTTCTCGATCGAGGACGTCGAACTGCAGCCGCTCGAGCCGGGCGACGTGCTGATCCGGCTGCACGCCAGCGGCCTGTGCCACACCGACCTCGAGGTGATCGAGGGCGCCCTGCCCTACCCGCTGCCGATCGTGCTCGGGCACGAGGGCGCGGGTGTGGTCGAGCGGGTGGGCGCGGCGGTCACGCAGGTCGCGGTCGGCGACCACGTGGTCTGCTCGTGGAACCCGCACTGCGGGCATTGCTTCTACTGCGAGCGCGACCAGCCGATCCTCTGCGAGCCGTTCGCGCGGCACCAGCCGGCCGGGCGCCTGCTCGACGGCGGCTCGCGCTACCGGCTCGCGGGCGGCCGGATGCTGAGCCACTTCTCGACCACGTCGACGCATGCCCAGTACACCGTCGTGCCCGAGTCCGGCGCGATCGCGGTGCCGAAGGCGATCCCCTTCGACCGGGCCTGCCTGATCGGCTGCGGCGTGATGACCGGGGTGGGCGCCGCGGTGCGGATGGCGCGTGTCGAGGCGGGATCGGCGGTGGTGGTCGTCGGCTGCGGCGCGGTCGGGCTGCATGCGATCCAGGGCGCGCGGCTGCAGCAGGCGGACACGATCGTCGCGATCGACCTCGACCCCGGGCGGCTGGCGCTCGCGCGTGCGATGGGCGCGACCCACCTGCTCGGCCCCTCGGACGGCGACGCGGCAGCGCACGCGGGCGCCGTGCGCGGGCTCACCGCAGGTCGCGGCGCGGACTTCGTCTTCGAGTGCGCCGGCGGCGAGGCGCCGCTGCAGCTCGCGCTCGACTGCACGCGGCCCGGCGGCTCGCTGACCATCCTCGGCAAGGTGGCGGTCGACCGCAGGGTGTCGCTGCGCTTCGGCTCGATGATGGGCGAGCGTCGCATCCTGCGCTCGAGCTATGGCGGCGCGCGCCCGCGGCGCGACTTCCCGTGGCTCGCGCGGCTCTACCTCGATGGGCGCCTGAAGCTCGACGAGCTGATCACCCAGCGGCTGCCGCTCGAGCGGATCAATGAGGGCTTCGACGCGATGCGCGCGGGACGCACGCTGCGCACGGTGCTGGAGATCGCGCATTGAGGGTGTCGGGCCGCGCCGGCGTTCCCGCGGGAACGCGACCGTGAGCGACGCCGCGACCTGCCGCGAAGGCCTGGCGCGCGGCCGCCATCCGCCGCTGCAGCCGGGCTGGGTCGACGCGCCCCACCACCATGTCGCGCTCGGCGACTTCGTGCTCGAATCGGGCGAGGCGATCCGCGACTGCACCGTGAGCTATGTCGTGCACGGCCCGCAGCGCACGCCGGGCGTGCCCGCCGAGGACGTGCCGGTCGTGCTCGCGCTGTCGGCGATCGCCTCGCACCATCACCGCCTCGACTTCCTGATCGGCCCGGGCCGCGCGTTCGATCCGTCGCGCGTGGCGGTGGTCGCGATCGACGCGCTCGGCAACGGGCTGTCGTCATCGCCGTCGAACTCGGCCCTGCAGCCGGGCGAGACGTTCCCGGCCTTCACCATCCGCGACATGGTCGCCTCGCAGGCGGCGGTGATCGATGCGCTGGGCGTGGGCCGGCTGCATGCGGTGGCCGGCGCGTCGATGGGCGGCATGCAGGCGCTGCAGTGGGCGGTCTCGTTTCCGGACCGTGTCGGGCGCGTCGCGGCGATGACGCCGATGGCACGCACCACGCCCTGGGCCGCGGCGATCAACGAATGCTCGCGGCGTGCGCTCACAGTCGGCGGCCTGGCCGCCTGGGACGCGTGGGTGCCGCTGATGCAGCTGCTGTCGGGCCGCACGCCGGCACGGGTCGACGCGGACTTCGCCAGCGGGGCGGACGCCATCGCGTGGATCGAGGCGCGCACCGCCTGGTGGGCCGCGCAGGGCTTCGCGCCGATCGACTGGCTGTACCAGTCGCGGGCCTATGACGCTCACGACGTCGGCACGACACCCGGCTTCGGCGGCGACACCGCCGCCGCCCTTGCGTCGATCCGCGCGCGCACGCTGGTGGCCGCGCCGCCGCTGGACCTCTACAACCCGGCCGAGGCCGCGCGCTGGGCGGCCGAGCGGATCCCGGGTGCGCGCTTCGTCGAACTCGACACCGACTGGGGCCACCAGTCGGCCGGGCCGGCCGATGCGAAGAGCGCGGCCAGGCTGAACGCGGAGATCGCGGCGCTGCTGGCGGACTGAGCCCGCTCGGGCCGGTACGTTCAGCCCATCTTGAAGGTCGCGCTGCCGCGCGCGATCACGCGGTCGCCGGCGACCACGTGGCACTCGACGAAGGCCAGCGAACGGCCGACGCGCAGCACCGCCGGACGGACCTCGAGCAGGTCGCCGGGGCGTGCGGCATCTACGAAGTCGACGCTCAGCGAGACCGTCACCGCGGCCTTCGCATCGAGGCCGTCGGCGCGGGCGGCCACCCCCGCGGACAGGCCCATCGCGTTGTCGGCGAGCGCGCAGATCAGCCCGCCGTGCGCGAGGCCGCGCGAGTTGCAGTGCGGCTCGCGGACCTCGACCGCGAGCGCGAGCGCACGCTCGGCCCGCCGCGCCCAGATCGGCTCCCAGGGCGCGGTCAGCGGGCTGGTGCGGTCGTGCTTCGTCCAGCCTTCGGGCGGGGTGGCGGCCTCGCTCATCCGCGCCCTCAGAACCCCTGGAAGGTCGCGAACCCCGACACCGGCTCGCGCTCGGTCTGCAGCGTATTGATCTTCGCGTCGGGATCCGCGTAGCCGAGCGACATCCCGCAGACCAGCGTCTCGTTGGCCGGCATGCCGATCACCTCGGCGATGATCCGGTGGTACTCCAGCCACGCCGCCTGCGGGCAGGTGTCGAGGCCGCGCGCACGCGCCGCGGTCATCAGCGCCTGCAGGAACATGCCGCAGTCGACCAGGCTGCCGCGCTCCATGCTGCGGTCCATCGTGATCATCAGCCCGACCGGCGCACCGAAGAACTCGTAGTTGCGTCCGTGCTGCCGGTGCGTCTTCTCGAAGTCGCCCTTGCCGATGCCGAGCAGCCCGTACATGTCCCAGCCGATCTTGCGGCGCCGGTCGATGAAGGGCGACACCCACTTCTCCGGGTAGTAGGCGTACTCGCGCGTGTGGCGCTTCGCCTCCTCGGGGTCGTCGAAGGCGGCCAGCACGCGCCGCGTCAGCTCGGTCCGCGTCTCGCCCGCGACGACATGCACCTTCCACGGCTGGATGTTGGTGCCCGAGGGCGCGCGCGCGGCCACCCGAAGGATGTCCTCGACGGTCTCGCGCGGCACCGGCGTGGGCAGGAACGCACGGATCGACTGGCGGGTGACGATCGCCTCGTCGGCGTCGCGGCAGGGCTGGTGACGGGTCGTCGGGTCGAAGGGCATGGCGTGAGGGGTCCGGTGTGGGGGGGTTCGGAATCAGGCGGCCGAGCCGGACGAGACCGGCGCGGTGCGCACTGCGGGGGAGGTCGCGAGGCCCAGCCGGGCGAGCGCCGCCTCGAGCGTCGGAAACAGCTCCAGGGCGGCCACGTCGCGCTCGCCCGCCAGCCCGTGGCCGACGAAGGCCCGCAGGCTGGCCGCCAGCGCATCGAAGTAGCCGGCGTCGCTGACCACGACGATCGGCTTGGCGTGCTCGCCGAGCTGGCGCAGCGTCAGCACCTCGAACAGCTCGTCGAGCGTGCCCAGGCCGCCGGGCAGCGTGAGGAAGGCGTCGGACAGCTCGATCATGCGCTGCTTGCGCACCTGCATGTCGGCGACCACCTCCAGGCGCGAGAGCCCGCGGTGCCCGACCTCGCGGTTCATCAGCACCGCCGGGATCACGCCGAGCACCTCGCCGCCCTCGGCGAGCGCGGCATCGGCGAGCGCGCCCATCATGCCGACGCTGCCGCCGCCGTAGACGACGGTGGCGCCGCAGGCCGCGAGCAGCGCGCCGGCGCGGCGGGCGATCTCGAGGAAGCGCGGATCGGACCCGGGACGGGCCCCGCAGAACACGCAGACGCTGAACGGACGGGACGGCTCGGAGACGCTCATCGGGGAATTCCGCCGCAACGGGAGGGGAGGGATCGGAGGCAGGAGGGTCGGGGCTCAGTCATCTTTAGGCTCGCGCACGAACTCGGCCTTGGGCTCGCGGGCGAGGAGCGCGGCAACCGCGTCGCGCGCGGCCCGGCCCTCGAACAGCACGGCCCCGACCGCATCGGTGATCGGCAGCTCGACATCGAGCCGGCGCGCCGCGCGGCGCACAGCCTCGCAGCAGGCCACGCCCTCGGCGACGTGACCGAGCGACGCGAGGATCGCCTCGAGGGTCTCGCTGCGTCCGAGGGCCAGCCCCACGCGCCGGTTGCGCGACAGGTCGCCGGTGCAGGTGAGCACAAGGTCGCCGACACCGGCCAGCCCCATGAAGGTCTCGGGCTGCGCGCCGAGCGCCGCGCCGAAGCGGCCGATCTCGGCCAGGCCCCGGGTGAGCAGCGCCGCGCGCGCGTTCAGGCCGAGCCCGAGGCCGTCGGAGATGCCGGTGGCGATGGCCATGATGTTCTTCAGCGCGCCGGCCACCTCGACGCCGACCAGGTCGACGCTGCGGTAGATGCGGGCGGCACCGTGGTGGAAGGCCTCGAGCGCTGCCGCGGCGACCTCGGCACGCAGCGACGCGACGGTCAGCGCCACCGGCAGGCCGGCGGCCACCTCCTGCGCGAAGCTCGGGCCGGACAGCGCGCCGCAGGCCACGCCCGGCCAGGCCTCGGCCATCACCTGGTGGGGCAGCAGCCCGGTGCCGGCCTCCAGGCCCTTGCACAGCCAGAGCACCGGCGGCGCCCCATCGGGCCGCGCGGCGGCGAGCGCGACGGCCACCGGCCGAAGGCCGGCGACCGAGGTCGCGATCACGATCAGGTCGGCGCCCTCGAGCGCGACACCGAGCTCCGAAGTCGTCGAGATCGCCCCGTCGAGCGGCACGCCCGGCAGGTAGCGGACGTTCTCGCGGGCGGTGTCGATGGCCGCGGCCTGCGCCGGGTCACGCACCCACAGGCTCACCGCGTGCCGCGCCGACGCGTGACGCGCCAGGGCCGTGCCCCAGGCGCCCGCGCCGAGCACGGCGAGCTTCATGACGGCTGGCAGGCCGGCCCGCTCACAGGCCCCAGACCTCGGTGACGCGCACGAAGCCGGCGCCGCCCTCGCGGTGCCGCACGCGCACCCAGCCGGCGGGCGACTCGCCGGCGGCCGGGTCGGCGAGCTCGAGCAGCACGCCGCGGTCGGCCTGCAGCACGACCGCCGCCGCGTCCTGAGGTTCGCGGCGAACGGTGGCGAGCGTCGCGGTCACGACGCTGCGCCGCTCTCCGAGGTCGGCCCGCTCGATCCAGACGACGTCGCCGGCGACGTCGCGCACCTTGACCCACTGCCCGAGCGTGGAGATGACCTCGAGCGGCATCCCGCGCGGCGCGGCGAACAGCTTGCGCGCCTGCTTCGAGGGACCGTCGTACAGCACCGCGGGCGCCGCGACGCCGCGGACCTCGGCGAGCGCGGCCGCGGCGGGCACGAGGAGCGCCGCCGCGACGAGCGGGGCGACGACGGCGGCGGACCGGCGCATCGCCCCGGCCCTCAGTTGACCCGGCCGGGCACGATGATCTGCGGACCGTCGGCCGCCGCCGAGGCGGCCTGCTGCTGCATCTTCTGCTGGTACAGCGCCTCGAAGTTGATCTCGGCGAGGTGGATCGGCGGGAAGCCGGCCCGCGAGACGATATCGGCGATGTTCGCGCGCAGGTACGGGTAGATGACGTTCGGGCAGACGACATTGATGACGACCGGCATCTGCTCGACCGGGATGTTCCGGATGTCGAAGATGCCGGCCTGCTTGGCCTCGACCAGGAACACGATCTTGTCGGCGCCGATCTTGGTGGTGACCGTGGCCAGCACCGTCACCTCGTGGATCGACTCGGTCAGCGCCTCGTGGCTGGAGTCGATCGCGATCTCGACCGCGGGCGCCTGCTGCTCGAGGAAGATCCTCGGTGCGCCGGGAATCTCGAGCGACAGGTCCTTCAGGTACATGCGCTGGATCTGGAAGACCGGCTGATTGGCATCGCTCATGAAACGGGATCCTTGGGGTGAAGTGGGGTGGAACCGCTGAGGGGTGGGACGGCTCAGGCCTGCAGCAGCGGCAGCAGGCCGCCGGCGCGATCGAGCGCCTGCAGGTCGTCGCAGCCGCCGACGTGGGTCTCGCCGATGTAGATCTGGGGCACGGTGCGCCGGCCGGTGCGCGCGATCATCGCGTCGCGCCGGGCGGGCTCCTCGTCGATGCGGATCTTGTCGATGTCGGCCACGCCGCGCTGGCGCAGCAGCGACTCGGCGCGGATGCAGTAGGGGCACACCGCCGTGCAGTACATCGTGACCTTGGCGCTCATCGGTATCTCTCTCGGGTCAGGATTTCTTGACGACGGGCAGTCCGGCCTGCTGCCAGGCCGACAGGCCGCCGTCGAGGCAGAACACGTCGGCGCGGCCGGCCTTGCGCAGCGCCGAGGCCGCGCGCGCCGAGCGCGAGCCGCTCGCGCAGACGACCACGACCGCCTTGCCTGCAGGCAGTTCGGCCGCCCGCTTGTCGATCTCGGCGGTGGGGATGTTCCGGCTGTTGGCCAGGTGGCCGGCGGCGTACTCGGCGGGCTCGCGCACGTCGAGGATCACCGCCCCGTCGTTGATCAGGCGGGTCGCCTGCAGCGTGCCGACGGTCGCTCCGGCGAGCTGCCGGGTGACCAGCGGCCACAGCAGCATCGCGCCCGAAACGAACGCGATGACGATCAGGAAGATGTTCTGGAGGACGAAATCCACGGCGTGGCCTGGAAGGGTTAACCCAAAATTATAGAATAGACCGCGACCAACCCACTCCTTGCCATGACCTACACCCTCGTGCTGCTTCGCCACGGCGAGAGCCAGTGGAACCTGGAGAACCGGTTCACCGGCTGGACCGACATCGATCTGACGCCCAACGGGCTCGCCGAGGCGCGCCGCGCCGGCGAGCTGCTCCGCGCCGAGGGCTTCAGCTTCGACCTCTGCTACACGTCGGTGCTGCGCCGGGCGATCCGCACGCTCTGGACGGTGCTCGACGAGATGGACCTGATGTGGCTGCCGGTGGTGCATTCCTGGCGCCTCAACGAGCGCCATTACGGCGCGCTGCAGGGCCTGAACAAGGCCGAGACGGCTGCGCAGTACGGCGACGAGCAGGTGCTGATCTGGCGCCGCGCATACGGCATCGCGCCCGAGCCGCTGCCGGCGGGCGACCCGCGCCAGGCCCAGGGCGACCCGCGCTACGCGCGGCTGCGCCCGGAGGACATCCCGCGCACCGAGTGCCTGGCGGACACGGTGGCGCGGGTCGTGCCGTTCTGGAACGAGTCGATCGCCCCGTCGATCCGGCTCGGCCGCAAGGTGGTGGTCGCCGCGCACGGGAACTCGCTGCGCGCGCTGGTCAAGCACCTCGACGGCATGTCCGAGGACGACATCGTCGCGATGAACATCCCGACCGCCCGACCCCTCGTCTACGAGCTCGACGACGCGCTGCGCCCGATCTCGCGGCGTTACCTGGGCGACCAGGCGGAGATCGAGGCGGCGATGGCGGCGGTGGCGGCGCAGGGGCGGAGCCGGGGTTGAGGCGAGCACTGCTCGCCTCCGGCGAAGCGAGTGCCGCATGCCTGCGGCGCACTGCGGTCAAACCGGCCTGAGCCCGGCCCCGACCGCCCAGCGTCGCCCCGTCCCCCGCCGATCGGCGGGGGACGGGTTTTCCCCCACCCTGCCTGCACGGCCGCCTTTCAAGCCGTGCGCGCATGCGTATACTCGGTCCGTAAAGGTGGCAACCCCGGTCTGGCGCCCGCATTCGGGCCAGCGGCCTGCCACGTCGGCGCCCTCGAAATGAACACCAAGTTCAAACCCCTAGCCCTTCTCAGCGCCGGCGCCGTTGCCGGCGTCCTGATCAGTCTCGGCGTCACCGCGGTGGCGCAGCGCGACGCGCGCTCCGCGCTCCCGCTCGAGGACCTCAGGCAGTTCAGCGATGTCTTCGGCGCCATCAAGGCGTTCTACGTCGAGCCGGTCGAGGACAAGAAGCTGATCCAGGAAGCGATCAGCGGCATGGTCACCGGCCTGGATCCGCACTCCGCGTTCCTCGACGCCGACGCCTTCAAGGAACTGCAGGTCGGCACCCAGGGCGAGTTCGGCGGCCTGGGCATCGAGGTCGGCACCGAGGACGGCTTCGTCAAGGTGGTCTCCCCGATCGAGGACACCCCGGCCTTCCGTGCCGGCGTCAAGTCGGGCGACCTGATCATCAAGATCGACGAGAAGCCCACCAAGGGCATGCCGCTCAATGACGCGGTCAAGCTGATGCGGGGCAAGCCGAAGAGCCAGGTGACGCTGACGCTGAGCCGCAAGGGCGAGTCGCGCCCGATCGTCGTGACGCTGGTGCGCGACGTGATCCGCGTCCAGTCGGTCCGCTCCAAGGTCATCGAGCCGGGCTACGGCTACGTGCGCCTGACCCAGTTCCAGGAGATGACCGTCGACAACATGGTCCGGCACCTGGGCACGCTCGACAAGTCGGGCCCCATCAAGGGCCTGGTCCTCGACCTGCGCAACGACCCGGGCGGCCTGCTGCACGGAGCGGTCGGCGTGTCGGCGGCCTTCCTGCCGCAGAAGACGCTGGTCGTCTCCACCGACGGCCGCACCGAGGACGCCAAGCGCAAGTACATCGCCAGCCCCGAGGACTACATGCGCGGCAGCCGTGAGGACATCCTGTCCAAGCTGCCGGGCTGGGTGAAGAACGTGCCGATGGTCGTGCTGGTCAACGCCGGTTCCGCTTCGGCCTCCGAGATCGTCGCGGGCGCGCTGCAGGACCACAAGCGCGCGGTCGTGATCGGCACGCAGACCTTCGGCAAGGGCTCGGTGCAGTCGATCCTGCCGCTGACCAACAACACTGCGATCAAGCTGACCACGGCCCGCTACTTCACGCCGGCCGGCCGCTCCATCCAGGCCAAGGGCATCACCCCGGACTTCTTCGTCGAGGAAACACCCGACGGCGACATCTCCCAGTTCCGCGTCCGCGAGGCCGACCTCACCCGTCACCTGTCGAACAACAAGGACAAGGAAGACAAGCCCTCGGTGCCGAAGCCCGGAGACCAGGTCAACGAGAAGCTGCGCGACCGCAAGCCGATCGAGTTCGGTGCCCCCGACGACTACCAGCTCCAGCAGGCGATGAACCACCTGAAGGGCCAGCCGGTGCAGGTCGCCAAGAAGGACACCGTGGCCGCCGCCGACTCCAAGGAGCCGGCCAAGCCCGCGTCGAAGTGAACGCACGGACGGCGCGCCCCCGGGGGCGCCGTCCGGTGTTCGACCAGAGGGCGGCCGTCTTGGCCGCCCTTTGCGTTTTCGCGGTGCCCGCCCGCGCGCCGCACGACCTGCCCCGCCCGACGCCATGAACGACGCCCAGCTCCTGCGCTACAGCCGGCACATCCTGCTCGACGAGATGGGCATCGAGGCGCAGGAGCGCCTGCTGGCTTCGACGGCGCTGGTGGTCGGTGCGGGCGGCCTGGGCTCGCCCGCCGCGCTGTACCTGGCCTCGGCCGGCGTCGGCCGGATCCTGCTCGCCGACGGCGACACCGTCGACCTGACGAACCTGCAGCGCCAGGTGCTGCACCGCGACGACCGCGTGGGCCTCGGCAAGGCCGAGTCCGGCCGGCGCTCGCTGCTCGAGATGAACCCGGAGGTCGAGGTGATCGCGCTCGCCGCCCGGCTCGAGGGCGAGGCGCTGCGCGATGCGGTCGCACGCGCCACCGTCGTGCTCGACTGCTGCGACAACTTCGCCACCCGCCATGCGGTGAACCGCGCCTGCGTCGAGGCCGGCGTGCCGCTGGTCTCGGGCGCGGCCATCCGCTTCGACGGCCAGCTCGCGGTGTTCGACACCCGCCGGGCCGACTCGCCCTGCTACCACTGCCTGTTCCCGGACGGCCAGGACGTCGAGGCGGTGCGCTGCGCCACCATGGGCGTGTTCGCGCCGCTCACCGGCATCGTCGGCACGATGCAGGCGGCCGAGGCGCTGAAGCTCGCCGGCGGGTTCGGTGCGCCGATGACGGGCCAACTGCTGCTGATCGACACCCGCACGATGTCGATCGACCGGATTCGCGTCCCGCGCGACCCGGGCTGCCCGGTCTGCGGACACCGCCCGCACGCATAGCGCCCGCCTCCCTTCCGTTCCAAGTTCCTCTGCCCCGTCAGGGGGCCCGGCCCGCCCGGAGAAATGGCTACCGACCGGTATTGCTGTTGCATGCCCGGCGGACCAGAATGGGGAAAACAAGGCAGGACCAGGAGGAGACCCCGTGAAGTTCATGTCGTTCAACCTGATGCCCTATCGGCACCTGCCGATGGACTTCCCGCAGAAGCACCGCTCGGTGTGGGTCGACATCCCCGGCGAGCTGTTCGACCCGGTCAAGGGGCACGCGCTCTACAACGAGTACATGGACCAGCTCGAGTACGCCGCCGAACTGGGCTTCGACGGCATCTGCGTGAACGAGCACCATGCCAACGGCTACGGCCTGATGCCCTCGCCGAACATCATCGCCGGCTCGCTCGCGCGCCGCACGCGCGATGCGGCGATCGTCGTGCTCGGCAACTCGGTGGCGCTGTACAACCCCCCGGTGCGCATCGCCGAGGAGTTCGCGATGATCGACTGCATCTCGGGCGGTCGGCTGGTCGCGGGCTTCCCGGTGGGCACGAGCATGGACACCAACTACGCGTACGGCGAGGTGCCCACGACGCTGCGCGAGAAGTACTACGAGGGCGTGCGCCTGATCCTCGAGGCCTGGAAGCGCAACGACGTGTTCGCCTTCAACGGCGAGTTCACGCAGATGCGCTACGTGAACTGCTGGCCCAAGCCGATCCAGCGCCCGCATCCGCCGGTGTGGATCCCGGGCGGCGGCTCGGTCGAGACCTGGGACTACTGCGCCGACAACGGCTTCCTCTACAGCTACCTGTCCTTCTCGGGCTACAAGCGCGCGAAGGTGTTCATGGACGGCTTCTGGGAGACGCTCGACCGCAAGGGCCTGCCGCGCAACCCGTACCAGGCGGGCTTCGTGCAGTTCGTCGCGGTGGCCGACTCCGACCAGCAGGCCGCGGACCTGTACGGCGCGCATGCCGAGTGGTTCTTCAACAAGACCCAGCATGTCTACGGCGGCTTCGTCGAGGCGCCCGGCTACCGGACGCTGAACACGATCAAGCTCGGCATGGAGAGCCAGCAGAAGGGCCCGAAGATCATCGACACCACCTGGGCCGAGATGATCGAGCGCGGCACGGTGATCGCGGGCACCGCGAAGCGCGTGACCGAGCAGCTCGAGGACCTGTCGCGCACGCTCAACGTCGGCCACCTCGGCATCCTCGCGCAGTTCGGCGACATGCCGCACGACAAGGTCATGGTCAACCTGCGCCGCATCGCCACCGAGGTCACGCCGCATCTGAAGCACCTGTGGGACGACCAGTGGGAGGACCACTGGTGGCCGACTGCGCTCAAGCAGCCGCGTGTGCCGCGCGCGATCGCACCGCAGAGCGCCGCATGATGGCCGCGACGATCACGCTGCCCGGGAACGGGCTCGGCGCCGAGGTCGAGCGCCGCGGGCGCGGTGCGCCGCTCGTCTACCTGCACGGCGCCTTCGGGCTCGAATGGTCTACACCGCTGGTCGACGCGCTCGCGCGCTCGCACGAGGTGATCGCGCCGAAGCTGCCCGGCTACGGCGCGAGCGAGGGCCTGGAGCAGATCCGCTCGTTCCACGACCTGTCGGTGTGGCTCGACGAGGTGCTGGACGCGCTCGGGCTGGAGCGCGTCGCGCTGGCCGGCCACGACTTCGGCGGTGCGGCCGCGGCCGAATATGCCGCGCTCTTTCGCCGGCGCGTCGAGCGGCTGGTGCTGCTCGCGCCCTACGGCCTGTGGCAGGACGAGGCGCCACTCGACGACATCTTCGGCCTGACGCCCGGCGCCCTGACGAAGCTGCTGTACGCCGACCCCGGCGGCGAGGCGGCGACCGCGTTCAACGCGCCCCTGCCCGACCCCGTTGCCCAGACCGAGTCGATCCTGCGAAGGCGCCAGGCGCTGATCGCGGCGGCCAAGCTGATGTGGCCGATCCCGGACAAGGGCCTGAAGCACCGTCTCTACCGGATCACCGCGCCGACGCTGGTGGTGGGCGGCACGCAGGACGCGCTGATGGGCCGTGGCTACCTCGACGCGTTCGCGGCGGCGATGCCCGATGCGCGCGTGCGCATGGTGAGCTCGGGACACATGATCCCGCAGGAGGCCGCGACCGAGACCGCGGCCGCGATCGACGACTTCGCGGGCGCGCGGCGGGCCTGAGGGCCGGGCCGCCCCCGCATCGGGAGACACGGATGCTTCGACTGGTGGACTTGGCCCGGCTGGGCCGCGCGGTGCGTCAGGAGGACGTCGACGACCTCGGCGTGCCGACCCAGGACCAGCTCGTGCAGGCGATCGACGAGGGCCGCCTCGACGACGCCAAGCGCCTCGCCGGCTACATGGTGACCGAGGGCAAGAGCCTGCACGACCTGTTCTGCGACTGGGTCTGGGACATGCAGACCCAGATCGCCAAGCGCTGGGGCGAGGACGCGGTCGGCGACGTGCTGCGCTCGAGCCAGGAGACTTGGATGCTGCGTCGCAGCTGGAAGGGCTTCCTCGGGATGACCGTACCCGAGCGCTTGGCGGTGACCGCCGAGATCATGCGCGCCCATCATGGCGGCCCGAAGCAGGACGGCGCACTCGGCATCACCGAGGACGAGCACCGGTTCTCGATCCGGATGGACCCCTGCGGCAGCGGCGGGCGGATGCGGCGCGGCGACCCGGTGGACGGCACGCCGTCGCGGCTCGGCGCGCCCTATTCGTTCGGCGTCACGCAGCAGCCGCACGACTGGAGCTGGGGCCGCACCGGCGTGCCCTACTACTGCACGCACTGCGCGATGAACGAGATCCTGCCGATGGAATGGGGCGGGCATCCGCTGTGGGTGACCGACTTCGAGCCGGATGCGAGCAAGCCCTGCCACTGGCACTTCTACAAGACGGCGGATGCGATTCCGCAGGAGTACTACACGCGGGTGGGGCGGACGAAGCCGGGGGTGGGGGAAGGCAAGTACTGAAGGCGTTCGTCCGCGGCCCCGCGCGGAACCGGGATGGCGTCGAAGCGGGCGGACGTTCCCGCGGGAACGTGCTTCAGCCCCCCAGATGCGCGACGAACCACTCGCGCGCCGCCGCCGTCGACGCCGCGAGCTGACCCATGTACGGGTCGTAGTGCCGTCCCGGAAGCGTGACCAGCTGCTTGGGCTCGGCAGCGAGCTCGAACGCCTCGAGCTGCCAGGCCACGGGCGTCTGCACGTCGCGATCGGCGACGATCATCAGCAGCGGCGTCGGCGCGATGCGCGCGACGAACGCGATCGGCTCGTAGGCGCGCATCAGCTCGAGGCTGCGCAGCGTGACCGCGTTCGGGTAGACGGTCCCGGCCGGGTCGACCGCACGCGCCCATTCCTCGGTCTCGGAGCCCGGCACGCCGGCGGGCGTGAGGCCCGGCGGCACGCCGCGGGCGCGGGCGTCGCGGTCGTCGGCCAGACGCTTCATGAAGCGCTCGCGCCGGTCGGCCGGCACCCAGCTGTCGAAGGTGCGCGAGCCCGACACCAGTGGCACCTGCGACACCACGCAGACCACGCGCCGGTCGAGCGCGGCGACGGTCAGCGCATGGCCGCCGGAGTAGCTGGTGCCCCACAGGCCGATGCGCGCGGCGTCGACCCCCGGGAGCGTGCGTACGAACGAGATCGCCGCGCGCGTGTCCTCGACCTGCAGCCACGGGTTGGTCTCGAGCCGGGGCCAGCCGCCGCTGCGGCCGTAGCCGCGGTGGTCGTAGGCGAGGCAGACGAAGCCGGCCTCGGCGAACGCGCGGGCATACGCGTCCAGGCCCATCTCCATGACCGCGGAGAAGCCGTGGGCGAGCACGATCGCCGGGCGCGGCGACGCGGCGTCGCCCGCAGGCCGATAGAGCCAGCCGTGCAGCTTCACGTCGTCGCCGTCGAAGAGCACGTCGTCGCGCCGTACGCTCACCGCCGGGCTCGCGCCGCCGGGGGCCGCGGCCTTCGCCGCCGCTCCTGCGGTTCCCGCGCCGTCCGCCATCGCCACCCCGCTCACAGGTACGCCGCCGACAGCTGCGCGACGATGTCCGCGTCGGCCAGCGCCTGGCTGCTGCCGCCCATGATCACACGGCCGTGGCGCAGCACGAAGCCCTGGTGCGCGACCTGCAGCGCCATCGCAGCCATCTGCTCGGCGAGCACCACCGTGGTCTGGCGCTCGCGCGAGTAGGCGGTGATGAAGTCGAAGATCTGCTGGACGATGATCGGCGCGAGACCGAGCGAGGGCTCGTCGAGCAGCATGAACGCCGGCTCGCGGATCGTCACGGACGAGAGGATCAGCATCTGCTGCTGGCCGCCGGACAGCATGCCCGACGCGCCCGAGCGCCGCTCCTCGAGGATGGGGAACGCCGCGAACACGCGCTCGAGCGCCTGCGGGAACGGCGTGCGCCGCGGCCCGAAGCTCCAGGCGATCGACAGGTTCTCCTCGACGGTCATCGTGCGGAACAGCCGCCGACCCTCCATCGCGAGCGACACGCCGAGCCGCGCGCGCTTGTGCGCGGGCAGCCGGCCGATGTCGGTGCCGTCGATGCGGATCGTGCCGGCGGTGACCGGCGCGAGACCGGAGATCGCCTTGAGCAGCGAGGACTTGCCCGCGCCATTGGCGCCGAGCACCGCGGTGATCTGCCCGGGGCGCGCGGTCAGCGTGACGCCGTGCAGGGCCTGGATGTTGCCGTAGGCGACATCGACTTCGTTGAGCTCAAGCATCGGCGGTCCTCGGGGTCTGGACGCCCAGGTAGGCTTCGATCACGGCGGTGTCGCGACGCATGCCCTGCATGTCGCCGCGGTAGATGACGCGGCCGCTGTCGAGCACGACGACGTCGTCGACCAGGTCGGCGACGAAGTCCATGTGATGCTCGATCAGCAGCACCGCCTTGCCGCGGCCGCGGACCCAGCGGATCACCTCGGCGAGCCGGCCGAGCTCGCCCTCGGAGAGGCCGGCGGCAGGCTCGTCGAGCATCAGCACCTCGGGGTCGGCCATCAGCGCGCGCGCGACCTCGGCGAGGCGCCGGTAGCCGTAGGGCAGCGACTCGAGCAGCTGGTCGGCGACGGCGGTGAGACCCGCGATGGCCATGATCTCGCCGGCCCGCGCGATCGTCTCGCGCTCCTCTCGCATCATGGCGGGCGTGCGCAGCGCGGCCGCGAGCATCGAGCCGCGGTGCTTCAGGTGCGCGCCCAGCATCACGTTCTCACGGACCGTGAAGCTCGGCACCAGCCGCGGATCCTGGAAGGTCCGCACCAGGCCGGCGGCGGCCACCTCGGGATTCGAACGTCCGCCGATCTCGCGGCCGCGCAGCATCACCTGCCCCGCGCTCGGGGTGTAGATGCCGCTGACCACGTTCACCAGCGTGCTCTTGCCCGAGCCGTTGGGGCCGATCAGCGCGGTGATGCGGCCGGGACGCAGCGCGAGCGACACGCCGTCGAGCGCGACGAGACCGGCGAAGCGCTTGGTGAGGTCGCGGACCTCGACGATCGGCGCGGCATCGGCGTCGGAGTCGCCCGCAGGCGTGCCCGCGCCGGCCATCGAGCCCGTCGGGACACCTGCGGCGGTCCTGGCGGTCGACGGCGCGGTGGTGGCGTTCGCCGACGAGGCCGCAGCGCCCGTCGCGGCTCCGGCCGAGCCCTGGGCTGCCAGCACGTCGCGCAGCGCCCGCGCCGGCACGAAGCGCGCCGGCTCGGCGATCGCACCGGCGAAGCCCTTGCGGAACAGCAGGAACACGCCCATCAGGATCAGGCCGTACACCATGAACTGCCAGGCCGCGAAGGCCTGCAGCTTCTCGGGCAGCCAGGAGAACAGCATCGCGCCGAGGATCGGGCCCACGATGGTGCCGATGCCGCCGACGATGGCCATCACCAGCACCTCGACCGATCGCTGGATGGTGAAGCTGTCCGGGCCGAGGTAGCCGACGAGGTGCGCGTAGAACGCGCCCGCGAGCCCCGCGATCGCGGTGCTGATCGCATACGCGCGGCGCTTCGTGACCCCGGGCTGGATGCCGATGCTGCCGGCCGCGATCTCGCTGGCCTGGATCGCGAAGAACGCACGACCGTGCATCGACTGCACGAAGTTGCGCAGCAGCCAGAGCACCACCGCGGTGGCCACCAGCAGCACGCGGAAGTAGTCCAGCGCCTCGAGCCGCACGCCGAGCACCACCAGGTTCTTCAGCGTCGGCGAGGGCACCGCGCTCAGGCCCATCACGCCGCCGGTGACGTCGGTCCACTCCTTGAGGACCTCGTAGGTCAGCAGGCCGAAGCCCGCGGTCATCATCGCGAGGTAGAACTCCTTGACCCGGCCCGCCGGGATCGCGAGCAGCCAGCCGGCGAGGGCGGCGAGCGCGACCGCGCACGGCACGGCGAGGATCACCGGCAGTCCGGCGGACTTGGTCAGCACCGCGGAACCGTAGGCGCCGATCGCGAAGAAGCCGGCGTGACCGAGCGAGATCTGGCCGGCGATGCCGGTCAGCAGGTTGATGCTCTGCGCGAGCAGGATGTTGATCATCACGAACGACAGCAGCTGCACCGTGGCGCGGTCGGCCGAGGCCGGCACGAACCACAGCGCGAGCAGCACCGCGATCGACAGGGCCGGATGGCCCAGCACGAGCGAGACCTGGCGGCGGAGGGCGTTCATACCTTGACCACCTCCTTCTCGCCGAGCAGCCCGTGCGGCCGGACCGCCAGCGCCACCATCAGCAGCGCGAACGCGATGCCCTGCTCGGCCGCGGTCGACACGTAGCCGCCGACCAGCTTCTCGATCACGCCGAGGAACACGCCGCCGAACAGCGCGCCCCAGGTGTTGCCGATGCCGCCGAGCACCGCGGCTACGAAGCCCAGGATCAGCAGGTTGAAGCCGAACGCGGCATCCACCGTGCCGGTGATCTGCGCGACCAGCACACCGGCCACGCCGGCGAGCACGCCGCTGCCGACGAAGGACAGCATCACCACCCGACGCACCGGGATGCCCATCACCGACGCGAGGTCGGGGTCGAGGGCCACCGCCTGCAGCGCGCGGCCCCAGGCGGTGCGCTTGAGGAACAGCTCGAAGGCGATCACCAGCGCCAGCGCGATCACGAAGATCGCGAGGTACTGGGCCGACAGGCGCACGCCGCCGATGGACACGAAGTCGCGCGCCGAGAACAGGAACGACGGGAAGGCGAGCGCCTGCGAACCGAAGAACTTCGCGACGAAGCCCTGCAGGAAGATGCCGACGCCGAGCGTGGTCACGACCCAGCCCATGCTGCCGCCGACCTTGGCGATCGGGCGGATCGCGATCGACTCGGTCAGCGCCGCGACCACGCCCACCAGCACGATGCCGCCGAGCAGCCCGACGTAGAGGTTCGCCCCGATGCCCGCGAGCAGCACGGCCGAGACGGCCGCGAGCATCATCAGCGAGCCCTGGCCGAAGTTGAGCGTTCGGGTCGTCAGGAACGTGAGGTTCAGCCCGAGCGCGATCAGCGCGTAGACCGAACCCACGCTGATGCCGCCCAGGATCAAGCTGGCCGCGAAGCTCATTCGTCTCCCCTGTCTGGAGGTGTCGCCGCGCGGGCGGGGCGGACGGATGCCCGCCGCCGCCGCGCGGCGCGTCGTGCGAGTGCCGGTGCCGCGCTTACTGCGTGGCGGCCTTCAGCACGGCGTCGTTCTTGTCGCCCTTGACGTACTCGAACATGCCCAGGTTCTCGGGCTGCACCAGCAGACGCCGCATCGGCGTGAACGTCGCCGCACCGTTGGACACCGGGAAGTTGCTGATGCGGTTCAGCGCCTCGGTGACCTTGGCGCGGTCGGTGCCGCCAGCCAGCCGGACCGCCTCGAGCAGCATCGTCGCGCAGTCGAAGCCCGCACCCACCGTCAGCGAGAAGAAGACCTGCGGCGTGGCCGGGTCGTCACCCCACCAGCGGTCGCGGCCGAACTTCGCCTGGTAGGCGTCGGCCAGCTCCTTGGCGACACCCGTCGGCGTCTTGCCGGGCTGGTAGGTCGAGATCATCGTGGCCCGCGTGCCCACGGCCAGCTCGCCCGCGCCTTCCTTGTACGGCAGCGAGATGCCGCCGCCGCTGGTGATCAGCGGCACGTCGAAGCCGGCGCGCAGCATGTTGCGACGGATCACCGCCATGTCGGCGCCGAGACCGACGACGACCAGCACGTCGGCACCGGCGCGCTGCACGCGGCTGATCTGCGCGGTCATGTCCTGCGAGCGCTGGTTGTACGACTCGACCGCGACCGGCTTGGTCTTGCTCAGGCGCTCGATCTCGACGCCGAGCAGCTGCGAGCCCGACACGCCGTAGCCGGTGCTCTCGTGCATCACGCCGATCTTCTTGAAGCGCGAGGCCACGTAGGTGCCCAGCGCCTTCGCCTCGACGTCGTTCTGGATCGCGGTGGAGATGACGTTCTTGCGGGCGGGCTTGTCGGTGCCGTCCGGATAGACGATGGACGGGGTCTGGCCCTGCGGGTTGCAGTACGCCCGGCCATCGACGGTGGCCATGTCGATCACGGCGAGCGTCGGACCGCTGCCGCCTGGCCCGATGACCACGTCGATCTCGGGCGCGTCCAGGATGCGGCGCATGTTCTGCACCGCGCGGTCGGGCACGAGCTGGTCGTCGAGCGAGATCGCGAGCTCGGCCTGGCGGCCGAGGATGCCGCCGCGGGCGTTGACGCGCTCGAGCGCGATCAGGATGCCGCGGCGCACGCCCTCGCCGAACTCGTTGTACGGGCCGGTCAGGGCGCCGGTGTTGCCGATCTTGATGGTGCCGGTGCCCTGCGCGTCGGCCGTGGGCGCGGCCGCGGCCAGGGCCAGGGCGATCGACGCCGCCACCAGGGAAAGCTTGCCGTGTTTCATCGTGTCTCCTCCATGCTGTTGTTGGAATCGGTCCGGGCGTACCGGGGTCTTACAGGGCCAACTCGAGAATCTCGCGGACCTGCGCGGGATCGGTGATCGGCCGCGGGTTCGCCTTGACCATCGGACTCTGCATCGCGGCCGCGGCGATCCGATCGAAGTGCTCGCGGCCGACCTTCACCTCGCCGAGCGTGGTGGGCATGCCGAGATCGCGGATCAGCGTCTGCACCAGGTCAGCCGCATCGCCGCCGGGCGCACCGAACGCGGTGGCGATCCGCGACAGCGGCTCGGCGACATGCTCGCGGTTCCAGCGCATCACGTTGGGCAGCATCACGCACGAGGTGTGGCCATGCGCGACACCGGCCACGCCGCCGAGCTGGTGGCCGATGCCGTGGCTCGCGCCCCATTCGACTCGACCGATGCCGATCGAGGCGAGCCACACGCCAAGCTGGCTCTGCAGTCGCATGTCGAGATCGCCCGGCGATTGCCGGTTCGCGCGCAGCGAGGCCGACAGCATCTTCAGCCCCTCGAGGCTGCCGGCGTCGACGAACGGGTTCGGCGTGCGCGAGCAGATCGATTCGACCGCATGGTCGACCGCGCGGATGCCGGTCGACAGCCACAGCCACTCGGGCGTGTGCACGGTCACCGCGGGGTCGAGGATCACCGCCTGCGCGCAGATGGTCTTGCCGACATACAGATCCTTGACCTGACGCACGCGGTCGGTCGAGCCGCCGATGTTGCTGAACTCGGCGGCCGACAGCGTGGTCGGCACGACGATCTGGCGGATCGGCGAGGGTTTGGACTTCGGGGTGTTCCAGCTGCCGTCGGCGTTGGTCGTCACCCGGTAGGCGGACAGCTGCGCCTCGGTCTCGATGCCCTCGGCCAGCACGATCTGCGCGACCTTGACGGTGTCGATCGGCGAGCCGCCGCCGATGGTCACGATCAGGTCCGGCGAGGCGGCGGCGATGGCGGCCGCGGTGCGCAGCACCGAGCCCTGCGGCGAGTGCTCCTCGGTCTCGTCGAAGAGGCCGACCGCACGCGCGCCGAGCCGCGCCCGGATCGTCGCGACCACGTCGGTCTTTCGATTGAGGGTCTTGCTCGCGACGATGAACAGGCGCTGCGCGCCGAGTTCGTCGGCGACGTCGGCGATCGCGTCGGCCGCGGGGCGGCCCCAGATCACCTGCTCCTGCTGGATGAAGGAATACTTGCCGGGCTTCATTCGATGGCTCCTTCGAGCGGCATGGCGACGGGCCGGGGTCGCGCGGGTGGGTCGGGCGTTCAGTCGCGCGGCAGCGCGTGCTTGGTCACCTTGCCGGTCGCGTTGTGCGGCAGCTCGGCGACGAAGCGGATCGACTTCGGGATCTTGAAGCGCGCCAGGTGACGCCGGCAGTGCTCGAGGATGTCGTCGGCGTCGATGCCCGAGCCGGCCTTGAGGACCACGAAGGCCCGGCCGACCTCGCCCCACTTCTCGTCGGCCACGCCGATGACCGCCACCTCGGCGATGCCGGGCATGCGGAAGATCGCGTCCTCGACCTCGGCCGGATAGACGTTCTCGCCGCCGGAGATGAACATGTCCTTCCAGCGGTCGACGATGTAGTAGAAGCCCTCGTCATCGACGTACGCGGCGTCGCCGGTGCGCAGCCAGCCGTCGGCCAGCGAGGTGGCGTTGGCCTCGGGACGGTTCCAGTAGCCCGGGGTCACCGTCGGCCCCTTGATCAGCAGCTCGCCCACCTGCCCGGTCGGCACCTCGACGCCCGCCGGATCGACGATCTTCAGGTCCGCATGCAGCACCTGCTGGCCGGACGAGCCGATCTTGTCGAGCGCGCGCTCCTTGCTCAGCAGCGTGCCGATGGTGCAGGTCTCGGTCATGCCCCAGCCCTGCTGGAACAGCACGCCCTTGTCGGCGTACAGCTCGAGCAGCGACAGCGCCGAGGCCGCCCCGCCGATGCCCACGCTCGTCAGGTGCTCGAAGCGCGCCTCGGCGAAGCCGGGCAGCTGGCTCATGAAGAGGAAGTTGGTCGGCACGCCGAAGACATGGGTGATGCCGCTCGCGGGCGTGCCGATCAGGTCGAGGCACCACTGCGGATCGAACTGGCGCATCACCGCGAGGCTCGCGCCGATGTGGAAACACGGCATCGCGTACAGGCAGATGCCGCCGACGTGGAACTGCGGCAGGTAGGTCAGGCCGCGCGAGCGCCGCGTGAGCTCGGTCGTCATCGTCGCGTGGATCGCGTTGAAGAGCTGCGCGCGGTAGGTGATCTGCGCGCCCTTGGGCCGGCCGGTGGTGCCCGAGGTGTACATCAGGACCCAGACGTCGTCGAGGCGCGGCCGCGGCGGCGCGGCCAGCGTGCGGCCGGCGGCGATCGCGCGCTCGTAGCCGCTGTCCTCGCCGTCGCGCTTGGAGACCACGTGCGGCAGCGCGCAGCGCCCGCGCAGCTCGGCGACCTGCGGCGCGAACTCCTCGCTGTAGACGAGCACGGTCGGCGTCGCGTCGTTCAGGATGAACTCGAGCTCGGGGACGGCGAGCCGCCAGTTGAGCGGCAGGTGGATCGCGCCGGCCCGCTGGGCCGCGAACATCATCTCGTTCGCGTCGGTGGAGTTGTGGCAGAGCGTCGCGACCCGGTCACCGGGCCGCACGCCGGCGTCCTGCTGGAGCCAGGCGGCCCAGGCGTCGACACGCCGGTGCATCTCCCGATACGTGAAGCGGCGCCCGGAGTGCAGGTCCTCCTGCGCGGGCGCCCCCGGCGTCACCATCGCGTGGTGGGCGATCCAGTCGTAGTGCGGCACGTCCACGTGTGTCGTCTCCCGATGTGCGCGGGAGGGACGGCGCGACGCGGCGCCGCGCGCGGGCGGGGCCGGTCCGTGTCTCCTCCTGCGGCCGGATCTGCGCCGGCCATGTCTCACGAGAATGACACCCGAACGGGCGAGCCCGCAAGCGGACGATCGGCCGCGGCATCGGGCTCATGCCGGAAACCGCGGCGGGAGGGCGTGCGGTTGCAGTGAACGATACGAGCGCCTCGCACGAGCCCGTTCACGGTGCACGAATCGGGGAGTCCGCGGGACGGTGCCCGGGGGGTCCGCGACCATCCTCGCGGTGATCCGCGCCCGCGCGCCGAAGTGCGCCCCCGCGCTCAGGTGATGAGCAGCACCACCTGCTTGTCGAGCCCTTCGGCGGGCGGACGCTTGAAGCCGGTCTTGGCGAAGCGCAGCCAGCGCCCCAGCACGAAGGACAGCAGCAGGTTCGCACGCGCACCCGGGTCGTTCTCCGGCGGCAGGCGGCCCTGCTCGATCGCGTTGCGGAAGCACTGCTTGATCGACGCCTCGATGCGGTCGTGCAGCTGGTTGATGCGGCTCTGCAGCCGCGCGTCCTCGGTGACCAGCGCATCGCCGATCAGCACCCGCGTCATGCCCGGGTTGCGCTCGGCGAACCCGAGCAGCATCAGCACGATCGAGCGCAGCTGCTTCAGCGGGTCCGGCTCCTGGGCGACGATCTGGTTGATCAGCCCGAAGACGCTCTGCTCGATGAAGCCGATCAGGCCCTCGAACATCTGGGCCTTGCTCGCGAAGTGGCGGTAGAGCGCCGCCTCGGACACCTCGAGCCGGCCGGCCAGGGCCGCGGTGGTCACCCGGTCGCCGCCCGGCTCCTGCAGCATCTGGGCGAGCGTCTGGAGGATCTGCAGGCGGCGCTCGCCCGGCTTCGGACGGACCCGGCCCCGGTGGGTCGGCTCGCCGACAGAGGGGTCGGAAGTGTCGGCGGGCTCGGGCGTGTCTGCGTCAGTGTGCATGGGTGCGGCCTGCGAGCGGAGTACGCGCTAACTGTACAACCGATCGGACGTGTACGTCTATGCCACGCTGGCCGCGCCTCGGACGCTGCCAAGCGGGCCGTCGGCCCCAGGCGATGCCGCTGACGAGGACCGTGCGCACGCCGCAGTGGCGGGCCGCGCGCAGGTTCTCCACCGTGTCCTCGACCAGCACGCAGCGCGAGGCCGGCAGCCGCAGCCGTGCCAGCAGCTTGCCGAGCATCGGCCGCGAGGGCTTCGGATGGAGGACGCCGGCGCTGTGCATCTGCTCGATCGCGATCATGCCGTCGAGCAGCGGGCCGATGCCGAGCGCGGCGATCACGCCGCCCGCGTAGGCCGCGGGCGCGTTGGTGACGACGATCTTGCGGCCCGGCAGCCGGCGCAGCAGGTGGGCGAGCCGGACGTCGCGCCGCACCAGCCGGTGCAGGTCGGGAAAGGGATGGGTCTCGCGCAGGAAGGCGTGCGGATCGACGCCGTGGTGGCGGACCATGCCGAGCAGGGTGGCGCCGTAGCGGCGCCAGTACTGCACGCGCAGCGCGCTCGCCGCGGCCTCGTCGAGGCCGACGGTGCGCATCACGTAGTCGGTCATCGCGCGGTTGATGCGCGGCATGATCGACGGCAGCGCGTCGTGCAGCGTGTTGTCGAGGTCGAGCAGCCAGACCGTCCGGGCGCGTGGCGAGCCCGGGGGCGGGCGCTCGGCGCCGGGCGGGCGGCGCGCTGCCCGCACGAGCGCGAGGCTCACCGGCTGCGGATCATCGTCCCGACGCCCTGGTCGGTCATGATCTCGAGCAGCAGCGCGTGGTCGACGCGGCCGTCGATGATGTGCACCGAATGCACGCCGCCGCGCGCGGCGTCGAGCGCCGACGCGATCTTCGGCAGCATGCCGCCGGAGATCGTGCCGTCCTCGAACAGCTCGTCGATCTTCTTGGCGGTCAGGCCGGTGAGCAGGTTGCCGTTCTGGTCGAGCACGCCGACGGTGTTCGTCATCAGGATCAGCTTCTCGGCCCTCAGCACCTCGGCGATCTTGCCCGCGACCAGGTCGGCGTTGATATTGTAGGTCTCGCCATTGCGGCCCGAGCCGATCGGCGCGATGACCGGGATGAATCCGGTGCCCGCCAGCGTGGTGATGATCGACGGGTCGATCGACTCGATCTCGCCGACCTGCCCGATGTCGATGCGCACGCCCGGGCTGTCCTTGCTCTCGAGCATCATCTTCCGGGCGCGCACCAGGCCGGCGTCCTGGCCGGTCAGCCCGACCGCCTTGCCGCCGGCCTGGTTGATCAGCTCGACGATCTCCTTGTTCACCTGACCGGCGAGGACCATCTCGACGAGGTCCATCGTCTCCTCGTCGGTCACGCGCATGCCCTGCACGAACTCGCCCTTCTTGCCGACCTTGGCGAGCAGCTGCTCGATCTGCGGGCCGCCGCCGTGCACCACCACCGGGTTCAGGCCGACGAGCTTGAGCAGCACGACGTCGTGCGCGAAGCTCTTCTTGAGCTTCTCCTCGGTCATCGCGTTGCCGCCGTACTTCACGACGATCGTCTTGCCGTGGAAGCGGCGGATGTACGGGAGCGCCTCGGCGAGGACCTCGGCCTTGACGGTGGGCGACAGCGAGGCGGTCATGGATGCGTGCTCTAAGATCCGGCGATGGCCGCGATGATAACCGACCCCCCCCGCCCGTTCCCCGGCGCCTCGGACACCGGCGGCTCGGCCTGCGGCACGACCGCGATCGAGCGCGGGCGCGTGCTCGCGGCGGCCGGCGTCGAGGCGGTGCCCGCGGCCGACGACGCCGCGCTCGCCGCGCGGGTGGCGGCGGCCTGGGCCGCCAAGACGATGCCCGCCGGCGCGCTCGGCGCGCTGCAGGGGCTCGGTGCGTGCCTGGCGGCGTCGACCGGCCACGAGGCGCCGCGCATCGAGCGCGTCGCGATGCTGGTGTTCGCGGCCGACCACGGGCTCGCCGCGGAGG
>JBIIPQ010000417.1:0-4050 GCA_044342535.1 Burkholderiaceae bacterium | reverse complement strand
ATGCGGCAGCGTGCAGGCACCTTCCGGATTCCACGGACCGACACCCCGCCGGCCCCCGACGTCCCGTACCGTGTCGGCTGAACCAACCGGACTCCCCATGAACCGAAACCTCTGGCTGCTGGCTGTCCTGCAGGGCCTGTTCCTCACCAACAACGTCACCTTCATCGCGATCAACGGGCTGGTGGGCCTGTCGCTCGCCGCCTACGGCTGGATGGCGACGCTGCCGGTGATGGCCTACGTAGTGGGCGGCGCGCTCTGCACCGGGCCGGTGGCGTGGACGCAGATGCGCTTCGGTCGCAAGGTCAGCTTCCAGCTCGGGCTGATGGTGGCGTTCGTGTCGGCGCTGCTGTGCGCGTACGCGGCGCATACGCAGAACTTCTGGCTGCTGTGCTTCGCGACGCTGGTGGCCGGCTACTACCAGGCCAACGGGCAGCTCTACCGCTTCGCTGCGGCGGAGCTCGCCGCGCCGTCGGTGCGCGAGAAGGCGGTCTCGCTGGTGATGGCGGGCGGCCTGCTCGGCGCGGTGCTCGGCCCGAACCTGGCCTCGCGCACGCGCGAACTCGCCTCGCTGCCCTTCGTCGGCGCCTACCTGGCCCTCGCGGTCGTGGCGGTGCTGGCGATGGGGCTGCTGACCGTCCTCCGGTTCCCGCCGGTGCCCGAGCGCAAGGCGGGCGCCTATGCTGGGCGCCCGCTCGCGCAGGTGATGCGCCAGCCGGTCTTCATCGTGGCCGCCGGCGCGAGTGCGCTGGGCTATGGCGTGATGAACCTGCTGATGGCGGCCACCCCGCTCGCGATGCAGCAGTGCGGGCTGCCGTTCTCGGACGCGGCCTTCGTGCTGGAGTGGCATGTCATCGGCATGTTCGCGCCGGGCTTCTTCACCGGCCACCTGATCCGTCGCTTCGGCGTGCTGAACATCATGGGCGTGGGCGTGGTCCTGAACCTGGTCTGCGTCGCGATCGCGCTGTCGGGCCAGTCGCTGCACAACTTCGCGATCGCGCTGTTCCTCCTCGGGGTGGGCTGGAACTTCCTGTTCACCGGCGGCACCACGCTGTCGCTCACCGCCTACACGCCCGAGGAGAAGGACCGCGCACAGGGCGCGATCAACTTCCTGGTGTTCTCGGTGATGGCGCTGACATCGCTCAGCTCGGGTGTGCTGGTCAGTGCGCCGCAGGGGTGGAACTGGCTCAACCTCGGGTCGCTGCTGCCGGTGGTGGTGATCGGCGCGGGCATCGCCTGGCTGGCGCTGAGCAAGCGCGGGCGGGCCGCGACGGCCTGAAGGACGGGATCGCTCGCCGCCCCCGGCGGCGATCCGGCCTCGCCGGGGCTCAGTCCGCCTCGGCCATCCTCTGGCGCCTGGCCTCGTCCTCGGACTCCGCGTCCCGGATCTCGCGCATCACCGACACCAGGTCGACGTTGCTCTCGTCGGGCACGAAGCGGCCGGTGAGCGGGGTCTCGGTGGTGAGCAGGCCGCGGCGGTACAGGTCCCAGATCTCGGGGCCGTACTCGGTGGCGAGCAGCTCGGGCGCGAAGCGGCCGAAGAAGCCGCGCAGGTTGCCGACGTCGCGCAGCAGCATCCGGCTCGCATGGTTGTTGCCGGCGGCGTCCACCGCCTGCGGCAGGTCGATGATCACCGGGCCGTCGGCGGCCAGCAGGATGTTGAACTCGGACAGGTCGCCGTGCACGACGCCGGCGCACAGCATGCGCACGACCTCGCGGAGCAGCGACGCATGGTGCAGCCGTGCATCCTCCTCGCTGAAGATCACGTCGTTCAGGCGCGGCGCGGCGTTGCCCTCCTCGTCCGAGACGAGCTCCATCAGCAGCACGCCGTCGAGGAAGTTGTACGGCCGCGGCACGCGCACGCCGGCGGCGGCCAGGCGGTGCAGCGCGTCGACCTCGGCGCTCTGCCAGGCGGCCTCCTGGGCCTCGCGGCCGAAGCGCGTGCCCTTGGCCATGGCGCGCGCCTGCCGCGTGTTCTTCACGCGGCGGTTCTCGGTGTAGTCGACGGCCTGGCGGAAGCTGCGGTTGTTCGCTTCCTTGTAGACCTTCGCGCAGCGGACGTCGTCGCCGCAGCGCACGACGTAGACGGTGGCTTCCTTGCCGCTGGTGAGCTGTCGGACCACGTCGTCGACGAGTCCTTCTTCGATCAGGGGAAGCAGGCGTTTGGGAGGCTTCATCCCCGTAGTGTGCGCCACCGCGCGGCGTGCACCCGGTTCAGCGCAGCTTCAGCACCGCGTCGAGCGACTCGTTCTGGCGCCGGATGGCCTGGAGGTTGGCCAGCACGGCGTTGCTGGCGGCGATCATGTCGACCATGTTCCGGGGCAGGTCGGGGTCCTCGGCGACGGGCTGCGCGACCCCGGCCGGCCCGGGGCGAGCGTCGGCCTGCTGCGCCGGGGCGGGTACCGGGGCGGCCGGTGCGGGCGCCTGGCCGGAGACGCCCTGGACGCCTGCGACGGGCTCAACGCCGGTGACCGGCTGCCCGATGCGCTGGGTGGACGCACGCGCCACCTCGAAGGCCGCCGTATCGAGGCGGCGCGACGCGGCATTCAGGCCCGACAGGCTGGTCGACAGGGACATGGCGTACCTCCGGTTGACCCTGTTATCGACGCGCCGGGCGCCGACTTGAGGACCGCCGGCGCGGCGCCTCGACCGTTCATCGGCCGACGAGCGCCGCGTCGAGTGCGTGCAGGTCCTCGAACGGGGCGGGCGCATGCCCGCCGCAGGCGTCGGCCGGATGCCGGTGCGCGAACTGCGGTCGGCGCAGCCAGGCGGCCTGCAGGCCGGCGCGGCGCGCGGCGACGACGTCGAGCAGCGGGTCGTCGCCGATGTGCAGGGTCGCGCCCGGCTCGACACCCGCCAGCCGGCAGGCCTCGTGGAAGAGGCGCGGGTCGGGCTTGGCGCTGCCGAACACGTGGGCGTTGACCGAGGCGTGGAAGTAGCGCCCGAGCCCGACCCCCTCGACGTCGGCATTGCCGTTGGTGACCGCGACCAGCCGCACGCGCCCTGCCCAGCGCCCGAGCACCGGCAGCACGTCGTCGAAGAAGCGCACCCGCTGGCGCGCTTCGAGGAACACCTCGAAGGCCGCTTCGGCGAGGCGCGGATCGTCGCCGGAGCGCGTCATCGCGCGGCGCAGGCCCTCGCGGCGCAGCCAGCTCATGTCGTGGGCGCGCCCGGGATGTTCGGCGAGCAGCTCGCGACGGATCGCGGCGCGGGCGTCGGCGTCGAGGCCCGCTGCGGTCGCGGGCGCGTGCGCCGCGAGCCAGTCGCCCAGCACCTGCTCGGCGCCGACCAGCGTCGGCCCCACGGCCCAGAGCGTGTCGTCGAGGTCGAGCGTGATCGCTCGCAGTGGGGTGAGGGCGGTCGTCACGGGCAGCGGCAGGGCAGGTCGGGCATCCGCGGATTCTAAGTCGCCGAGGCAGCCCGCCGCCCGGCCCCTGCGCGCGCCGCGCCGGCAGCGGCAGGTCTGCCGTTCGTCGAAGCCAGACCGCGGTTCGTTCCGCCGGCCGGCCGGAGCGTGATCTTTGTCACGTTCCGGGGCCGGTCGTGGGGCTCGAATGCCGCAATGAGGAGATCGCCATGAACGCCACAGGCCCTACCCTGCAAGCGGCGCCGGCCGCCCCCGCGCACCGTCCGCTGCACGCACCCGCTCCGATCGTCGTGACCGCGGCCTCGCTGGTGACGCTCGGCTTCTGCATCGCGTTCGTGCTGGCCGCGCCCCTCGGCGCCGCGGTCGCGCCGGGCGACCCGTGGCCGCTGGCGGACCGTGCGGCGGGCGATCACGCGATCGCCTTCGCCGTGATCGGCGGCATCCTGCTCGGCATGCCGCTCGCCGTCCACGTGCTGCACCGCGACCTGGCGCGGCCGCTGGCGCTCGGCGAGGCCCGCGAGGACGCGAGCGCCTCGCGCTTCGTCTACGGGCCGGGCGCACGCCGGCGGATGGCGCTCGGGCTGGGTGCCGCCTACGGCACCGCGGCGCTGTTCGTGCTGCTCATCGCCCGCACGACCGACGCGGCGTCGGCGCTGCGGGCGCTGCTGGCGTACTGATGCGCTCGT
>JBIIPQ010000415.1:0-4059 GCA_044342535.1 Burkholderiaceae bacterium | reverse complement strand
GGCACGACGCTCGCCGCGGGCGACGCGGCGAAGCTCGTCGGCGAGGTCGCCGTCGAGCTCGACCGGGGCGTCGACGCAGAGGTGCTGGTCTTCGACCTCGCCTGATTCCCCGATCCCTCTTTCCGAATCCCGCACCTTTGTCAAACGGAGCAGAAGATGTACAAGGTTCTCGCCCTCCATGACTCGTCAGGCCTGAGGTCGGTCCGATGACGACGCTCGTGGTTGCCTACCACTCCGGCTACGGTCACACCAAACGGGTCGCCGAGGCCGTGCGCGAGGGCGCGGCCTCGGTGCCCGGCGTGCAGGCCACGCTGCTCGACGTCACGCAGGCGGGCGACGCCCAGTGGGCCGAGCTCGCCGCCGCCGATGCCATCGTCTTCGGTTCACCGACCTACATGGGCGGCGCATCGGGAGACTTCAAGAAGTTTGCCGACGCCTCGGCCAAGGTGTGGTTCAGCCAGGGCTGGAAGGACAAGGTCGCAGGCGGCTTCACCTGCTCGCAGAACATGAGCGGCGACAAGTATTCGACGCTCATGTACTTCGTGACGCTGGCGATGCAGCACGGCATGGTCTGGGTCGGCACCGGCATGATGCCGCCGCGTCAGCCCGGTCATCCCGAGGAGCTGAACCGGCTCGGCTCCTCGATCGGCGTGATGGCCCAGGCCGACAACGTGCCGCCCGAGCAGTCGCCGCCGAAGGGCGATCTCGACACGGGGCGCGCCTATGGCAAGCGCCTCGCCGAGAAGACCCGCGCGCTGCGCCGCTGACCCCGTTTCCGGAACGTCGGATGTCCTGCGTCTCATGCCGGCAGGGCGTGTGCTCATCGATCCTCGTCAGTTCCCCGGTCGCTGCGGCCGAGGTACCATTTGTGCATTGCAGCACATCGCTGCCGCTCAGGCCCACGCCTCCGGTTCCCGCCCATGTCCGCGTTCAACACCGAGACCGTCCTCGACGTCCATCACTGGAACGACACGCTGTTCAGCTTCAAGACCACGCGTGACCCGTCGCTGCGCTTTCGCAACGGCCACTTCGTGATGCTCGGCCTGCCGGTCGACGGCAAGCCGCTGATGCGCGCCTACAGCGTGGCCAGCGCGAACTACGAGGAGAACCTCGAGTTCCTGAGCATCAAGGTCCAGGACGGCCCGCTGACCTCGCGGCTGCAGCACCTCAAGCCCGGCGACACCGTGCTGGTGAGCCGCAAGCCGACCGGCACGCTGGTGGTCGACGACCTGCGTCCGGGTCGCAACCTGTTCCTCTTCGGCACCGGCACGGGCCTCGCGCCCTTCATGTCGATCGTCAAGGACCCGGAGACCTACGAGCGCTTCGAGAAGGTCGTGCTGGTGCACGGCGTGCGCGAGGTCAGCGAACTCGCCTATTCCGAGTACCTGCAGGACGAGCTGCCGGGCAACGAGTTCTTCGGCGAGCTGGTGCAGCAGCGGCTGGTCTACTACCCGACCGTCACCCGCGAGCCGTTCCGCAACCGCGGGCGCATCACCGACCTGATCGCCAGCGACAAGCTGACCGACGACATCGGCCTGCCGCCGCTGTCGCCGGCCACCGATCGCGCGATGATCTGCGGCAGCCCGGCGATGCTCGCCGACACGCGGGCGCTGCTCGATGCGCGCGGTTTCGTGATCTCGCCCTCGCAGGGCGTGCCGGGTGACTACGTGATCGAGCGGGCGTTCGTCGAGAAGTGAGCGGCGTTCGTGAGCGGCCCGACTCTGCCGGGACGAGCACGATGGACCCGGGCAGTGCCCGGGTCACGCCGCGAACGCCCGGCGCATGCTTGCGCGAGCCCAGGCGCGCGACCATTTAGCCGCGCTTCTCCCGCATCCCCACCAGCTCGTTCAGCAGCAGCGCCACCAGCACCAGCGCACCCCCCTGCAGCGTGCTCGCGGTCGCGGCCTCGCCCGCACCCAGCCAGGCCCACAGCGGCCCGAGCACCACCTCCATCAGCCCGAGCAGCGCGATCTCGTGCGGCGCCAAGTGCTGCGCCGCCCTGACCATCAGCATGCAGGGCACGGCGAGCTGGAAGACGCCGAGTGCGGCCAGGATCGCGAGGTCGGGCGCGCTGGCCGACAGCGGCCAGGCCAGCGGCAGCGTCACCGCCATGCTGATCAGTGCGCCCAGCAGCACCGCCGGCACGAGGTCGACGCGCCCGTTGCTGCGCTTGAGCAGCACGATGTTGATCGCGGAGGCGACCGGCACCGCGAAGGCCACCGCCATGCCCGCCAGTCCCTGGCCCGAGAGCTCGTCGCGCACCATCCAGACGATGCCCGCCGCGGCGATCGCGATCGCGGCCCAGGTGCGAGGGCGCACCGGCTCGCGCAGCACCGCCAGGCCCAGGAGCGCCGCGAGCAGCGGCGAGGCGGCCATCACCACCAGCACGTTCGCCACCGTCGTGAGCGACAGCGCGAGCATGAAGCAGGTGAACATCACGGCCCACATCGCGCCGCTCGCCCAGCCGATCGGGCCGGCGCCCAGCACGTGGGCGACCCAGGCCCCGCGGTGCCGCACCACCATCACCGCGATCACGAAGGCAGCGCAGAACAGCGAGCGCCAGAACGCGATCTCGAAGCCCTCCGCGTGCTCGAGACGGCGCGTACCGACGCCGGCGAGGCTCCAGAGCACCGTGCAGCCGAGCAGGGTGAGCAGCGCGCGCCGGTGTGCGCTGCTGCCGGCGGAGGCCGGGGCGAGGGTGGGGGCGGACATGACGCGCCGGATTATACGGACCCCGTGCAGGCACGCCTGACCGGAATCGGCCCCCCATCGCGGCGGTAGAATGCGGCGATGCCGGCGCCGCGATTCGTCCATCTCCGGGTCCACTCGGAATACTCGGTCAGCGACTCGATCGTGCGCATCGATTCGCTCGTCGCGGCCGCGGCCACCGACGCGCAGGGCGCGCTCGCCCTCACCGACTCGGCCAACATGTTCGGCTGGGTCAAGTTCTACCGCGCCGCGCGCGGCAAGGGCGTCAAGCCGATCCTCGGCCTCGATGCCTGGATCACCAACGACGCCGAACGGGACCGGCCGCACCGGCTGCTGCTGCTGGTACGCGACCGCACCGGCTATCTCAACCTGTGCGACCTGCTGTCGCGCGCCTGGCTCGAGAACGAGTGGCGGGGCCGCGGCGAGATCCGCCGCGAATGGTTCGACGAGGGACTGCTGCACGGCCCCGACGGCCACCACGGCCTGATCGCGCTGTCGGGCGCGCAGGCCGGCGACGTGGGGCAGGCGCTGCTCGCCGGCAGCGTCGACGCAGCCGAGTCGCTCGCGCGCGAGTGGGCGCGGCGCTTCCCCGACGCCTGGTACGTCGAGCTGCAGCGCAGCGGCCACGCCGAAGCCGAGCCGCAGGTGCGCGCGGCAGCCGCGCTCGCCGCGCGCCTCGGGATGCCGGTGGTGGCCACCCATCCGGTGCAGTTCCTGAACCGCGACGAATACCGCGCCCACGAGGCGCGGGTCTGCATCGCCGACGGCGAGATGCTGGCCAACCCGCGCCGTGTGCGCCGCTTCACCGAGGCGCAGTACTTCCGGCCGCAGGCCGAGATGGCCGACCTGTTCGCCGACCTGCCCGAGGCGCTCGCGAACTCGGTCGAGATCGCACGCCGCTGCAGCCTGACGATGGAGCTCGGCAAGTCGCGCCTGCCCGACTTCCCCACGCCCGACGGCCTGACGATCGAGGACTACCTGCGCCGGCTCGCGGCCGATGGTCTCGAGGCGCGGCTGCTCAAGTGCTTCCCCGACCCCGCCGCACGCGAGCGCGAGCGCCCGCGCTACGTCGAGCGGCTGCGTACCGAGTGCGAGACCATCATCCAGATGGGATTTCCCGGCTACTTCCTCATCGTGGCCGACTTCATCAACTGGGCGAAGGCCAACGGCGTGCCGGTGGGCCCCGGCCGCGGCTCGGGCGCAGGCTCGCTGGTCGCCTTCGCGCTCGGCGTCACCGACCTCGATCCGCTGCCGTACGCGCTGCTGTTCGAGCGGTTCCTGAACCCCGAGCGCGTGTCGATGCCCGACTTCGACATCGACTTCTGCCAGGACAACCGCTGGAAGGTCATC
>JBIIPQ010000098.1:0-12461 GCA_044342535.1 Burkholderiaceae bacterium | reverse complement strand
TGTCTGGGGCGCGCTGGCGATGCTGCCGCTCGCCACCGTGCCGCTGGCGCGGCCGCCCGAGGGCGAGCTGTGGCTGACCGCGCTCGACGTCGGACAAGGGACGGCCGCGGTGCTTCAGGTCGGCGAGCGGGCGCTGGTCTACGACACCGGACCCGGCGGCGGCTCGCGGTCCGATGCCGGCGTACGGGTGATCCTGCCGTGGTTGCGTTCGGTGGGGGTCCGGCGGCCCGACGCGCTGGTGGTCTCGCACCTCGACGACGACCATTCGGGCGGTGCGCTGTCGCTGCTGCGGACCATGCCGCCCGACTGGATGGCGTCCTCGCTGCCGGACTCGCACCCGATCGTCACAGCCGCCCCGCGTGCGCTGCGCTGCCGGCGAGGCGAGCGCTGGCGCTGGGCGGAGGCCGAGTTCGAATGGCTGCACCCGGCGGATCCGCCGGAGCGCGCGAGGGGCTCGCCGACGAATGCGGTCAGCTGCGTGCTTCGTGTGCGACATCCGGCCGGCACGCTGCTGCTGACGGGCGACATCGAGGCCGCCCAGGAGCGCCGGCTGCTCGAGGTCCATGGCGCGCAAGGCCTCGCCGCCGACGTGCTGCTGGTGCCGCACCACGGCAGCGCCACCTCGTCGACCGAGGCCTTCGTCGATGCGGTCTCGCCGCGCTGGGCGATCGTGCAGGCGGCCTATCGCAGCCGCTTCCGCCATCCCCACCCGAAGGTGGTCGAGCGCTACGAGCGCCGCGGCATCACGCTGCTGCGCAGCGACGCCGACGGTGCGATCCAGCTTCGGCTGCGCGTCGGCGAGCCGCCGCGCATCGTGCGCAGCCGGCACGATCCGGCGCGCTACTGGCGGGTCGCGGTGCCTCCATGACGACGCCGCGAGGCCCGCCCGGCGTCACTGTGCGGTCCAGCCTCCATCCATCGTCCAGGCCGCACCGCGAACCTGCTCGGCGGCGGCCGAGCACAGGAAGGCGGCGAGCGCCCCGAGCTGCTCGGGCGTGACGAAGGCCTTGGACGGCTGCTTCTCGCCGAGCAGCGTATCGACTGCCGCGGCCTGCGTCAGACCGCGCTCGGCGGCCCGCGCATCGATCTGCTTCTGCACCAGCGGCGTGAGCACCCAGCCCGGGCAGATGGCATTGCAGGTGATGCCGGTCTGCGCGGTCTCCAGCGCGACCACCTTCGTGAGGCCGACGATGCCGTGCTTGGCCGCGACGTAGGCCGACTTCTCGGCCGAGGCAACCAGCCCGTGGGCCGATGCGATGTTGACGATTCGCCCCCAGTTGCGGGTCTTCATCGTCGGGAGCGCGAACCGCGTCGTGTGGAAGGCGGCGGTCAGGTTCAGCGCGATCACCGCATCCCAGCGCTCGGGCGGGAAGCTCTCCACCGGCGCGGTGTGCTGGATGCCGGCATTGTTGACCAGGATGTCCACGCCGCCGAGCGCCTCGCAGCGCTTCATCAGCGTCTCGATGTCCGCCGGCTTGGTGAGGTCGCCCCCCTCGAACGCGACGGCGACGCCGAACTCGGCGGCGAGCCCCGCGCGCAGTGCCTCGATCGCGCCCGCGTCGCCGAAGCCGTTGAGGACGATGCCGCTGCCCTGTGCGGCGAGGGCCCGGGCGATGCCCAGGCCGATGCCGCTGGTGGAACCGGTGACGAGAGCCAACTTGCCTGCCAGCATGGGGAGGATCCTCTGAGGGATGGGGGAGAAGGGGGCTGCTACCATCGCGGATTCTATCGTCCGGCTCGCGACCCGCAGCGCCACGCCGCGTCCACGGCCCGCCGACCTACCTTCCGACCGCCTGACTGCCCGATCCCATGCACCCCGCCGACGAGCCCGAGCTGCGATCCGTCACCTGCGCCCACCCCGGTGGCCTGCATCGGCTGGCCTACTGGCAGTGGGGCGAGGCCGAGAATCCGAGCGTCGTCATGTGCGTTCACGGGTTGACCCGCAGCGGCCGCGACTTCGACGTGCTGGCGCGCAGGCTGGCATCGAAGCACCGGGTCGTGTGCCCGGACATGATCGGCCGCGGCGCCTCGGACCGCGTCGCCGAGCCGATGCTCTACCAGGTGCCGCAATACGTCGCCGACTGCGTGACCCTCGTCGCGCGCCTCGACGTGCCGGCGGTGGCCTGGGTCGGCACCTCGATGGGCGGGCTCATCGGCATGGCGCTGGCTGCCTTCGACGGGGCGCCGATCTCGCGGCTGCTGCTGAACGACGTGGGCCCGGTCCTGTCGCTCGAAGGGCTCTCCCGAATCCGCGACTACGTGGGGGCGGATCCTGTGTTCGCGTCCTTCGAGGAGGGCGAGACCGCGGTCCGGCGGCTCGCCGCCGACTTCGGCCCGCTGACCGACGCGCAGTGGCGGGTGCTGACGCAGCACACCGTCGTGCAGCGCGACGGCGCCTGGCGGCTGCACTACGACCCTCGGATCGCGGAACCGTTCCGCACGATGCCGCGCGAGGCACCCGACCTTTGGCCGCTCTACGACCGCATCGCCTGCCCGACCTGGATCGTCCGCGGCGCGCACTCCGACCTGCTGTCCGATGCGGTGGCGGGCGAGATGACGCGGCGCGGACCGCGAGCCCATCGTGTGGACGTCGCCGGCGTCGGCCATGCGCCGACCTTCATTCCCGACGACCAGATCGGCATCGTCGAAGCGTTCCTCGAGACCTGAGCAGCTCCGGAACCGACCGTTTCCCAACCGGGTCGCCCGATCCACGCGGGCGCCCCTTCACCTGCGAGTCCTCTCCATGAGCATCAAGCGCCTGCACGTCGGCCCCCGCATGTCCGAAGCCGTGGTCCACGACGGCACCGTCTACCTTGCCGGCCAGGTCGCCGAGGACCCGAGCCAGGACACGGCCGGTCAGACCAAGCAGATCCTCGACGCGATCGACCGCCTGCTCGCCGAGTGCGGCAGCGACAAGACGAAGATCCTGTCGGCCCAGATCTTCCTGGCGGACATCGCCGATTTCGCCGCGATGAACTCGATGTGGGACGCCTGGGTGCCCGCCGGGCACACGCCGGCCCGAGCGACCGTCGAGTCCAAGCTCGCCGCGCCGAAGTACCGCGTCGAGATCAAGGTCGTCGCCGCCGCTTGAGCGACCGCGTCCGTCGGGCCCCGTGTGGCCCGGCGGGCATTGCTCGGGTCCCTGCGCGGTCGCTCCGCGGGACGGCCCCGTGCCCGGAGCGCCTCAGCGCCAGCCGACTCGGTCGATGATCTTCGCCGCGGTGACCTGTGCGCGGCCCACCGAGGCGATCGGCAGCGTGTCGGCCTTGAACTTGCCGAGCGAGGCCAGCACCGGATTGCTGGTCGGCGCCGTCGGCACGACCGGCCACTCGTTGTTGCCGTCGGCGAGGTAGGCTTGCGCCGAATCGCTCGCGAGGTACTCGAGGAACTTCACCGCCGCCACGCGGTTCGGCGCATTGCGCATCACGCCGCCGCCGGAGACGTTGACGTGCGTGCCCCAGCTCTGCTGGTTCGGCCAGATCATCCCGATCTTCGAGACCGCGTCCTTGTCGGCTGCGACATCGGACCGCATCATCCGCACGAGGTAGTAGGTGTTGGTGAGCGCGACGCCGCACTCGCCGGAGGCGACGGCCTTGATCTGGTCGGTGTCGCCGCCGCGCGGCGAGCGCGCGAAGTTCGTGACGACGCCACGCGCCCACGTCTCGGCCTTGGCTTCGCCGAGGTGCTCGGACATCGCGCCGATCAGCGACAGCATGTACGGATGTGTGCCGGAGCGCGTGCAGACCTTGCCCTTGAGGGCGGGGGCGGCGAGGTCCTCGTAACTGCGGACCTGGTCGGGACCGACCGTCGCCTTGTTGTAGACGATGACGCGGGCCCGGGTCGAGAACGTGAACCATTCGGCGCCCTTGCCGTCGTCCTTGCCGCGCAGGTGCGCCGGGATGCGCGCCTCCAGCGACTGCGAGCGAACGGGCTGGAACATCCCGTCGACCTGGGCGCGCCACAGCCGGGCCGCATCGACCAGCAGCAGCACGTCGGCCGGTGTGTTGGCACCCTCGCTGCGCAGGCGCTCGAGGAGCGCCTCGTCACCCGCCTCGATCCGGTTGATCCGGATCCCGGTGCGCTTGGTGAAGTCGCTGTAGAGGGCCTCGTCGGTCTGGTAGTGCCGGGCGGAGTACAGGTTCAGCACGGCATCGGCCGCGGCGGCGGGCAGTGCGCTCAGCACGGCGGCGGCGGCGGTGGCCGCGATGAGGGCACGGCGGACGGGGTTCAGGGGCATGGGCAGGGCGAAGGGCGTTGGGATGGGGGCAGTCTATGGCTATCTCGTCACGAATGCAAATGCGATGGATTCGCATTCACAGTCTTCTGCCGGACTGTGCAGCCTTGCTGCTTCGTGGGCCCCTCGGAACGAGGATGCTCGCAGACGTGACGTCCCGGCCGCTCGGCAACGCCTGATCCGGCCTGCGCCGCGACCGATCAGTTGACGTAGAAGTCGGGGATGCGCTGTCGAGGACCGCTGCGCGCGGCGACGGGCTCGCCCTTCGCACGGACGGGCACGGCCACCGGCCGGGCGCGGGTGGCCGCGCGCCCGGCGCTGGCGGGACGCACGCTGGAGCGCAGGCCCGGCGTGGCGGGGGCGGACGTCCGCATCGTCGCAGTGGCGGTCGCGTCGCGGCCCGCTGGAGCCAGTGTGGCCAGCAGCGGATCGAGCGCCGCCGCTGGCGTTACTGCGGCGAGCGTGGCCGGGGCCGGCGACGCGAGCGTCGGACCCGGAGCCCGGGCGAGGGTCCCGGGGCCGTCCGCACCGAGCAGCCGACGTGCGCCGTCGAAGCGCCGCACCCAGTAGTCCGATCCGAGGCTCTCGACGCGGATCGAGCCGCCGCTCGAAGGGGCGTGCACGAACTGGTTGTTGCCGATGTAGATGCCGACGTGGGAGAAGGCGCGGCGCAGCGTGTTGAAGAAGACCAGGTCGCCCGGCTGCAGCTCGGTGGGCGCGATGGCCCCGCCGACCCGGCTGATCTCCTCGCTTCTCCGCGGCAGCGGCAGTCCGAGGGTGTCGTTGAAGACCAGCCGGACGAGTCCGCTGCAGTCGAGGCCGGTGTCGGGGCTGTTGCCGCCGAACCGGTAGTTGACCCCGAGCAGCGACAGCGCCCTGAAGACGACCTCCGCACCGGCCTCTGCGACGATGGTCGCCATGCCCGTCGCCGGGGCCGCGGCGGGGACTTCCTCGGCGGCCGCGGGCCGGCCGGACAGCACGCAGACCGCTGCAACGGCGAGCGCCGTTGCGCGGGTCAAACGTTCCATCGGGCACCGTCCGCGTCGCATCGTGGGCGAGCCTAGGAGAAAATTCCGGCACTGTCAAAACCTCCGACACGCTGAATCGCGACCTCTTGGACGCAACCTCCTCCCGACACGACGCTGCGCCCGGCGCGCCGCAGGCCGCGACCGCTTCGATCGGATCGGTTCTGGTCGTCGACGACTCGCGCTTCGTACGCGCCTCGCTGGTGCGCGGACTGGCCGGCCGGTTCCGCATCCAGCAGGCGGAGTCCGGCGAGCGCGCGTGGGAGCTGCTGCTCCTGGACGGCTCGATCGCCGCGATCCTGAGCGATCTGAGCATGCCCGGCATCGACGGGTTCGAGCTCCTGCGGCGGGTCCGCGCGTCGATGCTCGAGCGCGTGCGGGAACTGCCGTTCGCGATGCTTTCGGGCTCCGACGACGCCGCCCAGCGCGATCGGGCACTGGCCCTGGGGGCGGATCGGTTCGTCGTCAAGGGCGATGGCGTCGGCGAGCTCCGAGACTGGCTGGAAGAGCGGCTGCGAAGCGATCGTGACCTGGCCGAGCGCGCGCAGGCCGAGGCGGCGGCTGCGGTCGCTTCGAGCCTCGAAGCGGCAGCGCCAGCGCCGGTTCCAGTGCCAGTTCCGGTGCCGGTGCCGGTGCCGGTCGCCGCCGAGCCCCTTGCAGCGCCCTTCGCCATGCTGGATCAAGCGGCGCCTGCCGCGGATGCTGCGCTGTCGGATGCCGCCTTGCCCGATGCGGTGGCGTCCGTCCCGGTCGCACCCGACCCGGCGCAGACCCGCTTCGAGCCCGTGGCTCGTGTTTCCTCGGCCTCCACCTTACGCTCCGACTCCCCCGCACCCGCCGCACCCGCCGCGTTCACCGCGGCGCCCGCCGTCACGCGCCTCGTCCCCGATCCGCTGCCGCGATGGTTTGCCGCGGCGGCCGCGGTGGCGGGCCGAGCCGGTGCCTCGGCCGAGGCGCCGCCCGCGCTGATCCGGATGCACTCGCCCGGCCTGGACGACCTGCCGGCGCGGCTGCGACGCGGCGTGCGTGCGGCCGACGCACTCTTCGTCGAATCCGTCGACACGGCGTGGCTGTGCGTGCCGGCCTCGGTGGCCACGGCGCTGCGCCTGGCGCTGCGCTTCGGGCTGCTGGCCGCGGGGCGGCAGGCCGCCGCCTCGGGCGCGGCCGCAGCTCGGGTCTCGATGTGCCTGCATCCGGTCGATCCGCTGCGGCCTGGCGATGCGCTCGCCGCGCTGCTCGCCTCGCCGCCCGAGCCGGCCCCGGCCGGCGGCCTGAGCGTGCGTGCGTTCGCGGGTGTCTGGGGGCCGGCCTGGCAGTGCACGCTGCCGTGGCCGGCGGTCCGATTGCTGGCAAACTGATCCACGTCGCGCGGTGCGCGTGCCACCTCGGCTGCGTAAGCAGGTCGTAAGGCCCTCGCCACACACTGCCGCGCGTCGAGAGCGTCAGGGAGGCGACATGGACTATCGCAGCGTGTTTCGCCGGTCGATCGAGGACCGGGCCGGATTCTGGGGCGAGGAAGCCGCCCGCATCGAATGGCGGACGCCCTTCACCGAGGTGCTCGACTACAGCCGCCCGCCCTTCGCGCGATGGTTCGTCGGCGGCACCACCAACCTCTGCCACAACGCGATCGACCGCTGGCTGCCGACGCAGGCCGATGCCCGCGCGCTGGTGTTCGTCTCGACCGAGACGAACGAGGAGCGCATCTACACCTTCGCCGAGCTCCAGCGCGAGGTGCAGCGCATGGCGGCGACGATGCTGGCCCTGGGCGTGGGGCGGGGCGACCGTGTGCTGATCTACATGCCGATGATCCCGGAGGCGACCTTCGCGATGCTCGCCTGCGCGCGCATCGGCGCGATCCATTCTGTGGTCTTCGGCGGCTTCGCGTCGGTGAGCCTCGCCAGCCGCATCGAGGACGCCTCGCCCACGCTGATCGTCAGCGCCGACGGTGGCTCGCGCGGCGGCAAGGTCGTGCCCTACAAGCCGCTGCTCGACGAGGCGATCCGCCTGTCTGCGCACAAGCCGGGCAAGGTGCTGATGGTCGACCGCAAGCTCGCAGCCTTCGAGCCGGTGGCCGGTCGCGACGAGGACTACGCGGCGATGCGCGCCGTGCACCTGGATGCGCAGGTACCGGTCACCTGGCTGGAGTCCAACGAGAGCAGCTACATCCTCTACACCTCGGGCACCACCGGCAAGCCCAAGGGCGTGCAGCGCGACGTGGGCGGCTACGCGGTGGCGCTCGCCGCCTCGATGAAGCACATCTTCCGAGGCAACCCCGGCGAGACCTATTTCTGCACCAGCGACATCGGCTGGGTGGTCGGGCACTCGTACATCGTCTACGGCCCGCTGATCGGCGGCATGGCGACGATCCTCTACGAAGGCACGCCGGTTCGCCCCGATGCCGGCATCCTGTGGCAGCTCGTCGAGCGCTACGGCGTGACGGTGATGTTCTCCGCGCCGACCGCGATCCGCGTGCTGAAGAAGCAGGATCCGTCCTGGCTGAGCCGCTACGACGTGTCGAGCCTGCGGGCGCTGTTCCTCGCTGGCGAGCCGCTCGACGAGCCGACCTCGAAATGGATCGCCGACGCGATCGGGCGGCCGATCGTCGACAATTATTGGCAGACCGAGACCGGCTGGCCGATCCTGACGGTGGCCCACGGCATCGAGGCGACGCCGACGAAGATCGGCAGTCCGGGCCTGCCGATGTACGGCTACGACGTGCGCCTGCTGCACGAGCAGACGGGCGAGGAGATCGGCGCCAACGAGAAGGGCGTGGTCGCGATCGTGCCGCCGCTGCCGCCGGGCTGCATGCAGACGATCTGGGGCGACGACAAGCGCTTCGTCGCCACCTACTTCGACAGCATCCCCGGCCGCCAGGTCTACTCGACCTTCGACTGGGGCATCCGCGACGACGACGGCTACTACTTCATCCTCGGGCGCACCGACGACGTGATCAACGTCGCCGGGCACCGCCTGGGCACGCGCGAGATCGAGGAGTCGATCTCCAGCCACGCCGCGATCGCGGAGTGCGCGGTGGTCGGCGTGGCCGACGCGCTCAAGGGCCAGGTGGCCGTGGCGTTCGCGGTGCTCAAGGACCCGGCGCTCGCCGAGACGCCCGAGCAGCGCCGCGCGCTCGAGGGCGCGGTGATGGCGGTGGTCGACCGGCAGCTCGGCGCGGTCGCGCGCCCGGCCCGCGTGCACTTCGTGAACCTGCTGCCGAAGACGCGCTCGGGCAAGGTATTGCGCCGCTCGATCCAGGCGGTCTGCGAGGGCCGCGACCCGGGCGATCTGACGACGATCGAGGATCCGGGCGCGCTCGAGGCGCTCAGGCAGACCGTCCGCGGCTGAGGGCGGCGGGCGACGCCGTGCGGGCCCGGGGGCGACAGGCCCTCAGGGCACCTGCAGCGCCGGCTCCGACATCGCCGCGACCTGCTCGCGCAGCTCGAGGATGCGGTCCTGCCAGTACCGGGCGGTCCCGAACCACGGGAAGGCCGCAGGGAAAGCGGGGTCGGTCCAGCGCCGGGCGACCCAGGCGCTGTAGTGGATCAGCCGCAGCGTGCGCAGCGGCTCGATCAGCTGCAGCTCGCGGCGGTCGAAGTCCATGAAGTCGCGATAGCCGTCGAGCACCTCGACGAGCTGGCGTGTCATGTCCTGCGCGTCGCCCGACAGCAGCATCCACAGGTCCTGGACCGCCGGTCCCATGCGGGCGTCGTCGAAGTCGACGAAATGCGGGCCGTCGTCGGTCCAGAGGACGTTGCCGGCATGGCAGTCGCCGTGCAGGCGGATCGCGCGAAGGGGGCCGACGCGGTCGAATGCGGCCTGGACCGCGTCGATGCACTGCTCGACCACCGCCTTCCACGCCGGCAGCAGGTCGGGCGGCAGCGCCTCGTGCGCGAGCAGCCAGTCGCGCGGCTCGCGGCCGAAGGCCTGGATGTCGAGCACCGGCCGCTCGCGGAACGGGGCGATCGCGCCGACCGCGTGGATGCGCCCGATGAAGCGACCGAGCCAGGCGAGTGTCTCGGGGTCCTCGAGCTCGGGCGCCCGCCCGCCGCGCCGCGGATAGACCGCGAAGCGCCAGCCGTCATGGACGTGCAGCGTCGTCCCGGCGGCCTCGATCGGCGGCACCACGGGAATCTCGTGACCGGCGAGCTCCTCGGTGAACCGATGCTCCTCGAGGATCTGGGCGTCGCTCCAGCGCTGCGGGCGGTAGAACTTCACGACGACGCTGCCGCCGTCCTCCAGCCACACCTGGTAGACGCGGTTCTCGTAGCTGTTGAGAGCGAGCAGTCGGCCGTCGCCTCGCCAGCCGGCGGCCTCGAGCGTGTCGAGGATGCGGCCCGGCTCGAGCTGCGCGAAGGGGTGGGGCGGGGCGTCCGGGTCGTCGAGCATCACCCATTCTATGCGCGGCCACCGGCCGAGCCGACCGTACACTCGCCCCCGGGCTGCAGGTGCGGCCGGAGGATCTGCCGCTGGACCCGTTCGAACTGAAACTGCTGCTGCGCGGGCTGCTGGTGCCGCCCGCGGCGCCGCTGATCGTCGTCGCCACGGGCCTGTGGCTTGCTCGGCGTCATGCGCGGGCCGGGCGCGCGCTCGCCATCGCCGGGTTCGCGGCCGCCTGGGTGCTGGCCGCGCCGCTGGGCGCAGAGGCGCTCGCACGCCTCGTCGAGGTCGGGCAGCGCCCGCTGGATGCAGCCGGCTGGGCCGCGGCGCGCGATGCGGTCCATCCGCCCCAGGCCGTGGTCGTGCTCGGCGGGGGCATCGTGCCGGACCGCGGGGCGGGCCCTGACCGCGAGCGGCTGAGTGCACCCAGCCTGCAGCGGGCGGTCGCCGGTGCGAGGACGGCGCGCCTCACCGGGCTGCCGGTGATGGTCTGCGGCGGGCGTCCGCGGCAGACGCGCGAGTCCGAGGCGGGGCTGCTGCGGCGCGCGCTCGAGACGGAGCTCGGCGTGCCGGTCCGCTGGAGCGATGACCGCTCGCGCGACACGATCGAGAATGCCGAGAACGCAGCCGCGATCCTCGAGGCCGCCGGGGTCCGGCACATCGTGCTGGTGACACACTCGCATCACATGCGGCGGGCGCGGGCCGCCTTCGAGTCGGCGGGCTTCACCGTCCTGCCCGCGCCGCACGATCCGCTCGCCGGGCAGCGCGGCCCCCCCGGCCTGTCCGACCTGCTGCCTGCGGCCGAGGCCGCCGATGTCGCGAACCTGGCCGCGCACGAGCTGCTCGGCACGCTGTGGCAGGCCCTGCGTCGCCTGCGCTGAACCGGCCGCCGGCCGGGCGCCCCGTCGGGGGATGACGGCCCGCCGCGGCGAAGGACGTACACTCACGCCCGCCGTGCGGCCGGTCGCGCCGCAGGCCCATCGGCTGACCGAGACATGGCCCTCTTCGACAGATCGGCGCTCAACCCCGGCGTGCCGCCCCGCGAGGTCGGCGCCTGGGCGATGTACGACTTCGCGAACTCCGGCTACACCACGGTGGTGCTGACGGCCGTCTTCAACGCGTACTTCGTCGGCGTCGTGGCCGAACGCGCGGACTGGGCGACGCTGGCGTGGACCGTGGCGCTGGCACTCTCCAACATCGTGGTCACGCTGACCATGCCGGCGATCGGCGCCTGGGCCGACCTCCATGCGTCCAAGAAGCCGCTGATGCTCGTCGCGACGGTCGGCTGCATCGTGTCGACCGCGGCGCTGGCATTCGCGGGTCGGGGCGACGTCGCGTTCGCCATGGTGGTCGTCGCGCTGTCCAACTGGTTCTTCGCGGTCGGCGAGGCGCTCGCCGGCGCGTTCCTGCCCGAGCTCGCACGGCCCGAGACGCTCGGAAAGGTCTCGGGCTGGGGCTGGAGCTTCGGCTACTTCGGCGGGATGCTGGCGCTCGGGCTGTCGCTCGCCTGGGTGCTGAGCGCGCAAGGCCGGGGCGAGACCGCCGAGCAGTTCGTGCCGCCGACGATGCTGATCGTGGCGGCGGTGTTCGCCGCGGCCGCGTTGCCGGCCTTCCTGGTGCTGCGCGAGCGTGCGCAGCCGAACCCCGCTGCCGCCTCGCAGGGCGCAGGCATCGGCGCCGCGCTGCGCCGGGTCCGCGACACGCTCGGCCGCGCGCGCCGCTACCGCGACTTCTGGCAGCTGATGCTGTGCGGGGCGGCCTACCAGGCCGGGATCTCGGTCGTGATCGCGCTGGCCGCGGTCTATGCCGAGGAGGCGATGGGCTTCGCGCAGCAGGACACGATGATGCTGGTGTTCCTGGTGAACATCGCGGCGGCGGCCGGCGCCTTCGCCTTCGGCTATGCGCAGGACCGCGTCGGTCACAAGCAGGCGCTCGCCTGGACGCTGGCGGGCTGGATCGTCATGGTCGCGATCGCCGGGCTGACCCGCAGCGTCGCGATGTTCTGGGTCGCCGCCGCGCTCGCGGGTCTGTGCATGGGCTCGAGCCAGTCCTGCGGCCGGGCGATGGTCGGCTACCTCGCGCCCCCGGCGCATCTGGCCGAGTTCTTCGGCCTGTGGGCGCTGGCCACCCGGCTCTCCGCGGTCGTCGGCCCGCTCGTCTACGGCCTGGTCACCTGGGTGACCGCCGGCAACCACCGGCTCGCGATCCTCGCGACCGGCAGCTTCTTCGTGCTCGGCCTCGTGCTGCTGCGCGCGATCGACGTCGAGCGCGGCCATGCCGCCGCGCGCGCCGGCGTCGCGCCGCTGCCGGCGGCCGGCACCTGATCCCATCCTTCTCCACGCTCTATCGAGGAATGACGATGCTCACCAAGACCATGCTGTCCGCCGATGATGTCGCGACCGTGCTCGCAGCCGCCGAAGCCGAGGCCCGCACGAACAACTGGGCGGTCACGATCGCCGTCTGCGACGACGGCGGGCACCTGCTCGCGATGAAGCGCCTCGACAGCGTCGCGCCGATCTCGGCTTACATCGCCCCCGAGAAGGCGCGCTGCGCGGCGCTCGGACGTCGCGACAGCGGCGTCTACGAGAAGATGATCAACGAGGGACGTGTGTCGTTCCTGTCGGCGCCGGTCATGGCCGGCATGCTCGAGGGCGGCGTGCCGATCGTCGTCGGCGGCCAGGTCGTCGGTGCGGTCGGCGTCTCGGGCGTGAAGTCGAGCGAGGACGCCCAGATCGCACGCGCCGGGATCGCGGCGCTCGGCTGACGCGCCGGGCCCGTCGGCGGCAGAAAAGAAAAGAGGAACGTCGAGACGTTCCTCTCAACGG
>JBIIPQ010000416.1:0-4059 GCA_044342535.1 Burkholderiaceae bacterium | reverse complement strand
GGCCTTCTTGGCAGCCGGCTTCTTCGCCGCGGCTTTCTTGGCGGCCGGCTTCTTCGCCGCGACCTTCTTGGCAGCCGGCTTCTTCGCGGCGACCTTCTTGGCGGCCGGCTTCTTCGCCGCGACCTTCTTGGCGGCCGGCTTCTTCGCGGCGACTTTCTTGGCGGCGGGCTTCTTGGCGGCGGGTTTCTTGGCGGTTGCCATGGAGATACTCCTCAGGATGAAGTTGCGGTCATGGAAACCCGTTCCGGCACGGCACGCGGCCGCCCTCGGTGCGGGCTATTCATCGGCGCAAGAACGTAGAGAGGTTTTCCTACGCTAATGAATGCGGTGGCTCGTGTCGCGGGCCTGCACGCGACACGAAAAAGGCGCCGTACCTCGCGGCACGGCGCCTGCAGCTTCATGGACGGGAACAGAACCGGCGACCCAGCGCGCGGCGACGCGCAATGAGCGCGACTGCAGGGCGTCGTGTGTCGTGAAGAAGGCCGGTGTATCTGCTTAGTCTCCGTCAACTCGAGTCTCGAATGCGGCAATCCGCGGTTTTCAGGTATCCGTCGCCTCAGTCCCAGCTCAGCGCGCCGCCGGTCTGGTACTCGGTCACGCGCCGCTCGAAGAAGTTCTGCTCCTTCTTCAGGTCGAGCATCTCGCTCATCCACGGGAACGGGTTTTCCGCTCCCGGGAACAGCGGGTCGAGCCCGATCTGCTGCGCGCGCCGGTTGGCGATGAAACGGAGGTACTCCTTGAACATCGACGCATTGAGGCCGAGCACGCCGCGGGGCATGGTGTCCTCCGCGTAGCGGTACTCGAGTTCCACCGCCTGATGGAACAGGCCGACGATCTCCTCGCGGAACGTCGGCGTCCACAGGTGCGGATTCTCGAGCTTGATCGTGTTGACCAGGTCGATGCCGAAATTGCAGTGCATCGACTCGTCGCGCAGGATGTACTGGTACTGCTCGGCCGCACCGACCATCTTGTTCTGCCGGCCGAGCGCGAGGATCTGCACGAAGCCGACGTAGAAGAAGAGGCCTTCCATCAGGCACGAGAACACGATCAGCGAGCGCAGCAGCGCCTGGTCGTTCGCAGGGGTGCCGGTGACGAAGTCGGGGTTGGTCAGCGTGTCGATGAACGGGATCAGGAACTCGTCCTTCGCCCGGATCGACGCGACCTCGTGGTACGCGTTGAACACCTCGCCCTCGTCGAGCCCGAGGGACTCGACGATGTACTGGTAGGCGTGCGTGTGGATCGCTTCCTCGAACGCCTGGCGCAGCAGGAACTGGCGGCACTCCGGGGCGCTGATGTGCCGGTACGTGCCGAGCACGATGTTGTTGGCCGCGAGCGAGTCGGCGGTCACGAAGAAGCCGAGGTTGCGCTTGACCAGCCGGCGCTCGTCCTCGGACAGCCCACCCGGAGTCTTCCACAGAGCAATGTCGCGCTCCATGTTGATCTCCTGCGGCATCCAGTGGTTCGCGCAGCCGGCGAGGTACTTCTCCCACGCCCACTTGTACTTGAACGGCACCAGCTGGTTGACGTCGGCGGCGCCGTTGATGATGCGCTTGTCCTCGACGCGCACGCGGCGCGTGTCCTTGGACAGCTGCGTGCCCGAATGCAGGCGCAGCGCCTCTTCGGCGGGCGACAGCGCGACTTCGTCGTTGGACACGCGCGTGGCGGTCCGCACGGCGGCGCCGGTCAGGCCGAGGGAGGTCGGGGTCGGAACGGAGGTGGCGGCGGGAAACCGCGGGACGGGCATCGCGGCCAGCCGCGGCGACGGGCCGGCGGCAGGCTGGAGCGGCTTGGCAGGAATCGGTTCGTCCCAGGACAACATCTAATGTCTCGCTTTAGTTGGATCGCATAACTGCTTGTACCAACGCGAGATTCCGCCGTTATTCACAGCTTGGAATCTTACGGAGGACGTCGGGCGCTTGCAACGGGTTGGCACTCACCAACTTGACTTCCCGGCGATTTCGTTGGCGTTCATGCAACAGTCGTTGCGTAAACCACCGTTTGTCCGGTTTGTCAAATCGCCCGTCGGGGCCGTCGCCGGCGTGCCTGTTGCACGTCTGCGACGGCGTCCGGCGGACGCCCGTTCAATCGTTCACTGGCAGGCCTCGCACTCGGGGTCGTCGAGTGCGCAGAACTGCGGCGCGATCGGCTCGTCCGACATCACGGGGCCCATGGGTTTGGATGACTGCGTGCTGTACGAGAAGTTGCCGCCCGCCTCGCCGCCGGACGACACCGCGTTGAGCTGGCCGACGCGGTCGGTCGTGCTCTTCTCGGCGTGCGTCGCGCCCTGCGTGCGCAGGTAGTAGGTGGTCTTCAGGCCGCGCAGCCACGCGAGCGAGTAGGTCTCGTGCAGCTTCTTGCCCGAGGCACCCGCCATGTAGATGTTCAGCGACTGCGCCTGGTCGATCCACTTCTGGCGGCGCGACGCGCACTCGACCAGCCAGGTCGGATCGACCTCGAAGGCCGTCGCGTAGATCGCGCGCAGGTCGGCCGGGATGCGGTCGATGCGCGCGGTGCTGCCGTCGAAGAACTTCAGGTCGGCGACCATCACCTCGTCCCACAGGCCGAGCCGCTTGAGGTCGCGCACCAGGTAGTCGTTGACCACCGTGAAGTCGCCCGAGAGGTTCGTCTTGACGTAGAGGTTCTGGAAGGTGGGCTCGATGCACGCGCCCACGCCGATGATGTTCGAGATGGTCGCAGTCGGGGCGATGGCGATGCAGTTGGAGTTGCGCATGCCGTGCTTGGCGATGCGGGTGCGCAGGGCCGCCCAGTCCATCGTCTCGGACATGTCGACCTCGACGTACCCGCCGCGCTGCTCGGCCAGCAGCGCGAGCGAGTCCTGCGGCAGGATGCCTCGGTCCCACAGCGAGCCCTTGAAGCTGGCATAGCGGCCGCGCTCGGCGGCGAGCTCGGTCGACGCCCAGTACGCGTGGTAGCAGACGGCTTCCATCGAGCGGTCGGCGAACTCGACCGCACCCTCGCTCGCGAACGGCACGCGCATCAGGTGCAGGCAATCCTGGAAGCCCATGATGCCCATGCCGACCGGGCGGTGCTTCAAGTTCGAGTTGCGCGCCTTGTTGACCGCGTAGTAGTTGATGTCGATCACGTTGTCGAGCATCCGCATCGCGGTCGTGATCGTGCGCTTGAGCTTGTCGTGGTCGAGCGTCCACTGCCCGTCGGTACCCTGGGTCATGTGGGCGACCAGGTTCACCGAGCCCAGGTTGCACACCGCGATCTCGCTGTCGCCGGTGTTCAGCGTGATCTCGGTGCACAGGTTCGAGCTGTGCACGACGCCGACGTGCTGCTGCGGCGAGCGGATGTTGCACGGGTCCTTGAAGGTGATCCAGGGATGCCCGGTCTCGAACAGCATCGAGAGCATCTTGCGCCAGAGCGCGCTCGCCTGGATCTTCTTGTGCAGCTTGAGCTCGCCGCGCGCGGCCTTCTGCTCGTAGCCGACGTAGGCCTCCTCGAACGCCCGGCCGTACTTGTCGTGCAGGTCGGGGCAGTCGGCAGGCGAGAACAGCGTCCAGTCCTGGTTCTCCATCACCCGCTTCATGAACAGGTCGGGGATCCAGTTGGCAGTGTTCATGTCGTGCGTGCGCCGGCGGTCGTCACCGGTGTTCTTGCGCAGCTCGAGGAACTCCTCGATGTCGAGGTGCCAGGACTCGAGGTACGCGCAGACCGCGCCCTTGCGCTTGCCGCCCTGGTTGACGGCGACGGCCGTGTCGTTGACCACCTTGAGGAAGGGCACGACGCCCTGGCTCTTGCCGTTGGTGCCCTTGATGTGGCTGCCCAGCGCGCGCACCGGCGTCCAGTCGTTGCCCAGGCCGCCCGCGTACTTGGCCAGCAACGCGTTCTCCTTGATCGCCTCGTAGATGCCATCGAGGTCGTCGGAGACGGTGGTCAGGTAGCACGACGACAGCTGCGAGCGCTGCGTGCCGGAGTTGAACAGCGTCGGCGTCGAGCTCATGAAGTCGAAGGTCGACAGCAGGTTGTAGAACTCGATCGCGCGCGCCTCGCGGTCGATCTCGTTCAGCGACAGGCCCATCGCCACCCGCATGA
>JBIIPQ010000413.1:0-4079 GCA_044342535.1 Burkholderiaceae bacterium | reverse complement strand
CGTCGACCAGCAGCGTGGCCAGCGCCGGCGCGCAGGACAGCGTCAGGCCCACCGACACGCCCTGCACCGCACGGGCCGCCAGCAGCCAGCCGAAGGCGGGTGCCATCGCGCACAGCGCAAAGGCCAGCGCCCCCAGCACCAGTCCCGCGCGGAAGACCCGCAGGTAGCCGATCCGGTCGCCGAGCGCGCCGAACCCCAGCATCAGGCTGCCGTAGACCAGCACGTAGCAGACCGCCACCCAGCGGATCGCGTCCGTCGGCAGCGAGAAGGCCGCGGTGATCGCCGGGAAGGCGACGTTGACCGCGAAGTCCAGCGGCACGATCGACGCGCCGAGCCCCAGGACCGCGAGGCCGGGCCAGGCGGGGCGCGTCGGTGGGCTCATGCGTGGGTCAGGGGGTCGGCCCCCACGGCGCCGACAGCATCAGCTTGTTGTTCTGATGCGCGATCAACGGACGCAGCTTCGCGGCGAAGGCCATGAAGTCCGGGTCCGCGAACAGGTTCTTCCAGAAGAGCCGGCGGTCCGCGTCGTCCTCGAACTTCCACAGGTGCACCAGCTGGTTGAGCGCGCCGATGTCGCCGGTGAAGTAGCCGATCAGCCGTGCCGGATGCTTCTGGATCGCCGGGTAGCCCTCGGCCTTGTAGAGCCCGACGACGTCGGCCATCTTGCCGACGATGATGTCGTAGGTGCGCAGTTCGTAGATCGCCATTGCGGAGTCTCCTCGGGGTTCGTGGGCCCGAGCATCGCATCCGCCGGCCTGCCGCGTCGAACCGGCGTTCCGGCGTTCCGGCGGGCCGGCGGGCCGGGTGCCGTGGCGCTGCGTCGGGCGCGTGTCGCGTGGCGAGGCACTAATTCCGGACTTGAGACCGGCCGACGGCCGTGGTCGACCGTCCGACCGCATCGATTGGAGCGCGGCGGGTCGCGGCGGCACCGTTCAAGGCGTGAGGTCGCCCGATCGGGGCGGTCGCGTGCGGGCGCGCCGGATCGGCCGGAGTCCGCTCCCGGCGCAGCCGGGGTACCAGGAGTCAGGCGAATGGCCGCAGTGTTGAGCGAGATGAACGAGGCGAAGCGATTCGGTGGCGCCGAGGCCGTGAAGGCCTTCGTGGCGGCCCGCGCCTCGAGCCCCCCCGAGGAGCGCGAGTCCCTGCTGGGACGTGCCTTCGACCGCCTGCGCGTGGCGCCGCTCGACCCGGCGATCGACGCGCGGATGTCCGAGCTCGGCGAGCGCGTCGAGCTCTGCCTGGAGCGCCAGCGCGAGACCACCGACGCCACGCGCGCCGAGCTCGAGGCCCAGCGCCGGCAGCTCGGCGAGCAGCGCCTCGAGCTGCACGAATGGCTGCACGACGGGCTGAGCGTCATCCAGCGCCGTCTCGACGAGGCCGCGCAGACACATCACGACACCTCCGAAGCGCAGATGAATGTGACCGCCGAGGCCATCGCGCTGTGCCGCAGCGACCTCGAGGCACTGGTCGCCGCGGTGCGCACGCTCTCGGCCCAGGCCCGGATGCAGGACGAGCGCCTCGCCGACGCCGCCATCGCCGCCAACCTCAAGCTGCGCCAGGATGTCGAGGTGACGAGCTGGTCGCTGCGCTCGGCGCTCGGCTCCCAGAAGCGGCGCACCGAGCGGGTGGAGCGCGTCGTCACCGGCGCACTGGCCGACCAGCGCCGATTCACCACGCGGATGGTGACCGCGCTGGGGGTGGTGCAGGTGCTGGGGCTGGCCGCGGTGGTGGTCTTCGGCTGAGCCGGTGTCGGCGCCCGCAGCGTCGACGGCCTCGTCGTCAACGCCCTGGCACTGAACACCGAGGACCGCGTCGCGCGGGTTGGCGCCCATGGCCTCGACATGCACTGGGGCGAGAACCCCCGCGACATAGTCCAGCGTCTGGGCCTCGACTGTGTCGTGTACCGCGGCATGTCTGCCTAGATGCCCCTACAAGGCAAGGTCACTCGCTGTACGCGGCACCAACCGGCGCTCGAGAAACCTCCTCGTGTCAGGGCCAGCGCGGCCAGCGGATCGAGCGACATCGCCGTAAGGTGGGGCCCAATTCAAAGCTGCGCCAACGCTGCTCGCAGGCAATTGAAGCTGGCTGACCGGTTGCGCGTAGGGTCCATTCTCGCGGCAACTTCACGCGCCAACTCCATCTTGCGCAGCCCCTGCTTGAAGTAGCCTCTACGCTGCAACTCGCGCTCCAGCGCTTCCCAGGTACCTCCTGCTATCGCATCGGGGTCTCGGAAGCCCGCGCGTTTGGGCAGCGTATCCGGCATCTTCGGATAGGCCTCGCATACGGCAGGCCAGTCGCCGAAGAACCAAGCCTCCAGTTCCTCGATAGCGATGCGATTAATCAGCTGGAAAGGACTGCCGGGCCCGGCATCGCCGCGCGGGACGAGCCCGGCGGCCCGGGCCGTAGCATCGAGCTCGGCCTTCAAGACGACGCAGTCCTCATCGTCACGATCGACCACTACCAGCACCGCTGCCGTGTCAGGCAGCCACTTCGCATAGCCGGCAAGGCGTTGCGGCAGTTGCTTCAGCAATTCGTTCTTGCACTGGAACTGTCGAAGCTCAGCGCGAATGCCTTCGCGAAGAAGATGCGGCAGCAGCGCTTGAAGAGCGACCTCCATAGATGGCTCTTCGACAAGCACGTGCAGCACCTCAACCGCCACGTCGTGCCCCTTCGATCGTCCACGGTGCTCCCTGGTTGCGTAGCGGGTCGCTCATCCCGAACTGGCCTTCCATCCACAGATGCCCGAGGGACGCGCCGGCTGCGACAAAATGCTGGATGCCCTCGATGTCGGCCGCCGTGCGAACCTGGGTGTGGCCGAGGTCGTCGCGGAAAAGGATGCGTACCTCTTCGGGCCGGCAACTGTTCAAAAAGAATGGTGAATGCGTCGTGACGAGCAACTGCGTGCGTTCGGCTGCGAGGCGGCACTCTTCGCCCAACTCGGGTAGGAGGCGCGGGTGCAGAAAGTTCTCGGGCTCTTCGATACCGATGAAGCGCGGAGGCTCTGGGTCGTACAGCACGGTAAGGTAGGCGAGCATCTTGAGTGTGCCGTCAGAGGCGAACTTCGAGAGCACAGGCTTGTCGAACGGCGCGTCCTTCACCTCGAGCAGCAGGCGGCCGTCCGGCATGGGTGTGGCATCGATGCGCTCCAGGCGCGGGATGCGCCTGCGAAGAACCTCAGTTATTCGCTGCAACTGCTCGGGGTGGCTCTCCTGCAGGTATTGGATGACATTAGGCAGGTTGTCGCCGGTCTTGGACAACTGCTCCATCGGCCCTGCCTCGGACTGCGACCGCGTGTTGTCCACCGACAGGTAGGACACGTACCAGTCAGTGATGAAGTCGCGCAGCGCGGCCACTCGGGGGTGCTGTGCAATTTGGCCTAGTGTGTTGACGGCCATCAGGTCAGGGCTGCGCAGCGGTACCTCTAGGCGTTCGTCGTTCTTGTCGGGCTGCTCGCCGCTGACAACCACGCCCTTGCCCAACTTGTAGTCCAAGAATCGCCAAGGACGGCCCTGGTTCCCGCGCGTCCAGGCCAGCCATTCCTCGGTGATCACCGGCCCCTTGCCACCTTCGTCAATGGACAGGTGGTACGTGATAAGCGGTGTGGACGTGCTCTCGCGGTACTTGATCTCGATGACAACTGGGCCGTCAGCGCCACGGGTCTTGAGTTCCTTCCCTCGGCCGCGCTTGTCCCAGGCTTGACGCAGGCCGCCCTGAAAGCATTCGGAAAGAAAGTTGAATACGTCGAAGAGCGTGGTTTTGCCGCTGCCGTTAGGGCCAAGCAGCACGGTCAGCGGCGTAATGTTCTTCAGCTCGATGTTCCGCAATGCGCGGAAGTTCTGCACCCGCAGGTATTGGATGCGCGGAACGGTAGACGAAGTGGCCATAGTCGGGAGCCGGATCCTAGTGGACTCAGAGTGTGCCCGAACCTGTGGGTGGATGCGCCCGGTACCAGCTCGCCCGAGCACGGTAGGCTGGCGACAGGCAGGCGGCCTGTGCCCTCGATGTGCCCAAGAGGATGCAGGAGCGAGGCAGCCGAAATCAGGACAGACGCATCGGCCGCTTACCGACGCGACGTCTGC
>JBIIPQ010000412.1:0-4093 GCA_044342535.1 Burkholderiaceae bacterium | reverse complement strand
GAAGGGTTCGAGCGAGAAGCTGCTGTACTGCTCGTTCTGCGGAAAGAGCCAGCACGAGGTTCGCAAGCTGATCGCCGGCCCCTCGGTCTTCATCTGCGACGAGTGCATCGAGCTCTGCAACGACATCATCCGTGACGAGACGCAGGCCGACACCCAGGCCGCGGTCAAGTCCGGGCTGCCCACGCCGCACGAGATCGCCGCGATCCTCGACCAGTACGTCATCGGTCAGGACAACGCGAAGAAGATCCTCTCGGTCGCGGTCTACAACCACTACAAGCGTCTGCGCCACAAGGGCAAGAAGGACGATGTCGAGCTCGCCAAGAGCAACATCCTCCTGGTCGGCCCGACTGGCAGCGGCAAGACGCTGCTGGCGCAGACCCTCGCGCGGCTGCTGAACGTCCCCTTCGTGATCGCCGACGCCACAACGCTCACCGAGGCGGGCTACGTCGGCGAGGACGTCGAGAACATCATCCAGAAGTTGCTGCAGAACTGCAATTACGAGGTCGAGAAGGCCCAGAACGGCATCGTCTACATCGACGAGATCGACAAGATCAGCCGCAAGTCCGACAACCCGAGCATCACGCGCGACGTGTCGGGCGAGGGCGTGCAGCAGGCGCTGCTCAAGCTCATCGAAGGTACGGTCGCCTCGGTGCCGCCGCAGGGCGGACGCAAGCATCCGAACCAGGACTTCGTGCAGATCGACACGACGAACATCCTGTTCATCTGCGGCGGTGCCTTCGACGGCCTGGAGAAGGTGATCCGCAGCCGTTCCGAGAAGAGCGGTATCGGCTTCGGCGCCGAGGTGCGTACCCAGGCCGAGCGGGCCGTGGGCGCGGTCCTGCGCGAGGCCGAGCCCGAGGACCTGATCAAGTTCGGCCTCATCCCCGAGCTGGTCGGCCGCCTGCCGGTGGTCGCCACGCTGGACGAACTCAACGACGCCGCGCTCGTCGAGATCCTGATCGAGCCCAAGAACGCGCTGATCAAGCAGTACCAGCGGCTGTTCTCGATGGAAGGCGCCGAGCTGGAGGTCCGCCCGGCCGCACTGCAGGCGATCGCCCGCAAGGCGCTCAAGCGCAAGACCGGCGCGCGCGGGCTGCGCTCGATCCTCGAGCACGTGCTCCTCGACATCATGTACGAACTGCCCAGCATGCAGAACGTGCAGAAGGTCGTCGTCGAGGAGAACGCCATCGAGGCCGAGGGCAAGCCGCTGATCATCTACGGCGACGCGCCGAAGGTGTCGGGCTCGAAGTAGGGCGTCGACCGGCTTTCGCCGGAGCGTCGGTTTCGAAAGCCCCCCGGCCTGCAGCGCGAGGCGTCCATCCGGTCTGCGTCGGACGGAGCACGGCATCGCGCGATCGCCTGACCGACCGTCGGCACCCCTAAGCCGTCCCGCCGCCGCGGTTGCGGGCTTTCCCCGATTCCCCCGATCGTCGTTCCGTCACAGCATCGAGTCGTGCGGGACAAGGCGCCTGGTCGGCCCTTGCGGTCCCGTGGACGGCAAGCGCGCCCCCTTTGATTGGGCGTATGCTTGAAACGAAGCGGATCGGCCGCAGATGCCGATCACAGCCTCCCGAGAGGAAAACTCCGAATGTCCGATCCCACTCCTGCCTCCCAGTCGCTGCCGCTGCTCCCCTTGCGGGACGTGGTGGTGTTCCCGCACATGGTGATCCCGCTGTTCGTGGGTCGCCCGAAGTCCATCAAGGCCCTCGAGGCCGCGATGGAAGTCGGCAAGAGCATCATGCTGGTCGCGCAGAAGAACGCGTCGAAGGACGACCCGGTCGCCTCCGACATCTACGAGATCGGCTGCGTCTCGAACATCCTGCAGATGCTCAAGCTGCCCGACGGTACCGTGAAGGTGCTGATCGAAGGCTCGCAACGGGCCCGGATCTCGAGCATCGACGACAGCGGCGCGCACTTCACCTGCGAGCTGACCCCGATCGAGGACGGTGCCGATCCGGGTGCCGAGGTCGAGGCGCTGCGCCGCGCGATCCTCGCCCAGTTCGATTCGTACGTGAAGCTGAACAAGAAGATCCCGCCCGAGATCCTCACCTCGCTCAACGGCATCGACGACGCCGGCCGCCTGGCCGACACGATCGCGGCGCACCTGCCGATCAAGATCGAGCAGAAGCAGCACATCCTCGAGACCTTGTCGGTCGGCGAGCGGCTCGAGAAGCTGCTGGCCCAGATCGAGACCGAGCTCGACATCCTCCAGGTCGAGAAGCGCATCCGCGGGCGCGTCAAGCGCCAGATGGAGAAGTCGCAGCGCGAGTACTACCTCAACGAGCAGGTCAAGGCCATCCAGAAGGAGCTGGGCGAGGGCGAGGACGGCGCCGACATGGAGGAGATCGAGAAGAAGATCAAGTCCGCGCGCATGCCTGCCGAGGCCCGCAAGAAGGCCGACGCCGAGCTCAAGAAGCTCAAGCTGATGTCGCCGATGTCGGCCGAGGCCACCGTCGTGCGCAACTACATCGACGTGCTGGTCGGGCTGCCCTGGAAGAAGAAGAGCAAGGTCGACAACGACCTCACCAAGGCCGAGGCGGTGCTCGACGAAGACCACTACGGTCTCGACAAGGTCAAGGAACGGATCCTGGAGTACCTCGCGGTTCAGCAGCGCGTCGAGAAGGTCAAGGCCCCGATCCTGTGCCTGGTCGGCCCCCCGGGCGTCGGCAAGACCTCGCTCGGCCAGTCGATCGCGCGCGCCACGAACCGCAAGTTCGTGCGGATGGCGCTCGGTGGCGTGCGTGACGAGGCCGAGATCCGCGGCCATCGCCGGACCTACATCGGCTCGATGCCGGGCAAGATCCTGCAGAGCCTGAGCAAGGTCGGCGTTCGCAATCCGCTCTTCCTGCTCGACGAAGTCGACAAGATGGGCATGGACTTCCGCGGCGATCCGTCGTCGGCGCTGCTCGAGGTGCTCGATCCCGAGCAGAACCACACCTTCGTGGACCACTATGTCGAGGTCGACTACGACCTGTCCGACGTGATGTTCGTCGCGACCGCCAACTCGCTGAACATCCCGCCGGCGCTGCTCGACCGGATGGAGGTGATCCGTCTCGCCGGCTACACCGAGGACGAAAAGGTCAACATCGCCCAGCGCTACCTGCTGCCCAAGCAGCAGAAGAACAACGGCCTGAAGCCGGGCGAGCTGGTGGTTGCCGAGACCGCGATCCGCGACATCGTCCGCTACTTCACGCGCGAGGCGGGCGTGCGCTCGCTCGAGCGCGAGCTCTCCAAGATCTGCCGCAAGGTCGTCAAGACCCTGCTGCTGAAGAAGGACGAGAAGAAGGTGGCGGTCACGCCGAAGAACCTCGACAAGTTCCTCGGGGTGCGGCGCTTCTCCTACGGCATCGCCGAGAAGGAGAACCAGGTCGGCCAGGTCACCGGTCTCGCCTGGACCGAGGTCGGCGGCGAACTGCTGACGATCGAGGCGGTCGCGGTGCCGGGCAAGGGCAAGACCACGTTCACCGGCAAGCTCGGCGACGTGATGCAGGAGTCCATCAAGGCGGCCATGACGGTCGTGCGGCGCCGGCAGGCGCGGCTCGGCATCAAGCCCGGCTTCCACGAGAAAATGGACATCCACATCCACGTGCCCGAAGGCGCCACGCCCAAGGACGGTCCGTCCGCGGGCATCGCGATGACGCTCGCGCTCGTGTCGGTGCTCACCGACATCCCGGTGCGGGCCGATGTCGCGATGACCGGCGAGATCACGCTTCGCGGCGAGGTGCTGCCCATCGGCGGCCTCAAGGAGAAGCTGCTGGCGGCCCACCGCGGCGGCATCAAGACCGTGCTGATCCCGGAGGAGAACGTCAAGGACCTGGCGGATATTCCGGACAACGTGAAGAACAAGCTCGAGATCGTTCCGGTCAAGTGGATCGACCGGGTGCTGGAGGTGGCGCTCGAGCGTCCGCCGACGCCGCTCGCCGAGGAGGAGGTGGCTACGGCCACCGCCGCCGCGGCCGAGCCGGTCAAGCCGGCCGCACCGACCAGCGGTGCGGACGAGGTGGTGAAGCACTGACCGGTCGCGCGCGTTCGGGCGCCCGAACGCGCGCATGTATCCGTTCGGTGCGGTCGGTTTGCACGGCACGCCGAAGCG
>JBIIPQ010000410.1:0-4119 GCA_044342535.1 Burkholderiaceae bacterium | reverse complement strand
GCGGTGCCGCCGAGCAGCCCCGCGATCACGAAGGTGCTGGCGTTGGTGCGGTCCACGCTCATGCCGCACAGCCGCGCGGCGACCGGCTGCTGCGCGACCGCACGCGTGGCGAGCCCCAGGCGCGTGTGGGTCAGCAGCAGCCGCAGGCCGACCATCGCGATGCAGCCGAGCACGAAGACGAACATCAGGTCGCCCCGGATCATGAACGGACCGACGTCCCAGACCGCACCCGTGAACATCGCCGGGTAGTTCTGCGGCATGCCGTCGGTCGCGTGGACGATGATCTCCTCGAGCAGCAGCAGCATCCCGACCGTGGACATCAGCGTGGCGAGCGGCTTGTCCAGCGGCAGGAAGCGGAAGCACACGTAGTAGATCAATGCACCCAGCACGCCGCCCAGCAGCGCGGCGGCCAGGTACACCAGCGGCGTCGGCGCGACCTTCACGAGGATCAGGCTGAGGTAGGCCGCGCCGACAGAGGCCGCGGCGTACGACAGGTTGATCTTGTGCATCACGCCGAAGATCAGCGTGAAGCCGATGCCGATCAGCGCGTAGGTCGTACCGAACATCACGCCGTCGACCACCGACTGCACGAGGTCGACCAGATCGGTCGCGTTCATGGCCGTACCGTCACTTGGGCGTGTGCGCGACCGTCCATGCACCCTTCTCGGCGCGCACGAACAGGAACGGCTTGTCGGCCTCGCGGTCGTCGGTGCGCACGACCTTGCCGAGCAGCCCGGTGGTCTCCCGCATCGACGCGAGCGCCTCGCGCATCTTGCGGCGGTCTTCCTGGATCGTGTCCGGGCGCGCCATGATCTTGGCGCGCTCGATCTGCTCCTTCAGCGTGAAGACGTTCTCCCACGCGGCGGCGTTGTGCAGGTCCATGCTGGCGCCCGCGGCACCGACCAGGTCGGCAGCCCGCTTCGCATCGGGGTTGACCGGCGCGAAGCTGGTCGGGATCAGGATCCCCTCGGCCTGCGCGGCGCAGCCCTGCAGCGTCTCGAGGCTCGACGAGCTGGTCAGGCCGACCAGCATCTTGGGCTTGACGCCCTGGCGCTGCATCTCCTTGAGCACGCCGCAGGTGGTGAACGGATGCGCGGAGACCATCACCAGGTCGGCCTCCCCGCGGCGCATCTCGCGCACCTGCGTCGAGAAACTGGTGTCGGCGAGCAGCCACTCGCTCTGGCCCTTGACCTCGAAGCCGGTCTTCTCGGCGTGGCCCTTCATCGCGTTGAAGGTCGCGTTGCTGTGCGCGAAGTCCTTCTCGACGCCGCCCCAGACGGTCTTGATGTCGGGGCGCGTCGCCTTGATCCACTCGAACAGGCTCTTGTACATCGCCGACTCGTTCGGCACGTTGCGGAACGACCACTGCGAGATCGATGCGAGGCCGCCCTTGGCGGCGACGTCGGTGTAGAGCGGGAACTGCAGACCCGAATCCGAGGCGTCGCCGGCCTTCTTCTGCAGGATGCCGAACACCGGCTCGGCGACATTGCTGCAGGTCGGCCCGATCGCGACGAACGCGTCGGGCTGCGCGGCGATCCGGCGCATCACGTTGATGCCTTCCTCCGCGTTGCAGCGATCGTCGTAATACTCGATGACGATCCGGGCCTTGGTGCCGTCGCCGAGGGTCACGCCGCCGGCCTTGTTGACCTGCTCGGCCGCGGCCTTCATCGCGGCCTCGCTGTTCAGGCCGAAGATGCGCACGACGCCGCTCTTGGCACCGAAGCCGTAGATCTTGACGGTGCGCTCCTGGGCGGCGGCGCTGCCGCAGGCCAGCGCAGCGGCGAGCGCGATGGCGGAGGTTAGGGCGAGCTTCGGCATGGGTGTCTCCTCGTGGGCCGTGGCGTGTTGGCGGACTCTCGCGCCACGGCCGTGCACTGACAATTCCAAAGTCGTTCAAGCTGCGTTGCCGCCGCCGCAACGGTCGGCTTGCCGGGCGTTCAATGCTGGATTCGCGCAAAAGCAATTCAGCGCGGCAGGCCGCCTTTCGACAATGGGCGCTCGATCGCCGCTGGAGACGCCATGCCCCGCCCCGCCCCCCGACCCGCCGCGACGCGGGGTCGCCCCCTCGACGGCCTGCTCGTCGTCGCGCTCGAGCAGGCGGTGGCCGCGCCGTACTGCAGCAGCCGGCTCGCCGACGCCGGGGCCCGCGTGATCAAGGTCGAGCGCCGGGAAGGCGACTTCGCGCGCGGCTACGACCGCGCGGTGCACGGCGAGTCGTCGTACTGGGTGTGGATCAACCGCGGCAAGGAGTCGGTCGCGCTCGACCTGAAGTCCGAAGGCGAGCTCGCGCTGCTGCAGCGCATGATCGCCAAGGCCGACGTGTTCATCCAGAACCTCGCGCCCGGCGCCACCGACCGGATGGGCATCGGCTCGGCGACGCTGCGCGAGCGCCTGCCGCGGCTGGTCACCTGCGACATCAGCGGCTACGGCGACGACGGCCGCCTCTTCGGGCTGAAGGCCTACGACCTGCTGGTGCAGGCCGAGAGCGGGCTGGTCTCGGTGAGCGGCGCGCCCGGCGAGTGGGGCCGCATCGGCGTGTCGCTGTGCGACATCACCGCAGGCATGAACGCGCTGATCGGCATCCAGCAGGCGCTGATGCAGCGCGAGCGCACCGGCCGCGGGTCCGCGGTCAAGGTGTCGCTGTTCGGCTCCGCGGCCGAGCTGATGAGCGTGCCGTACCTGCAGGCGCGCTACGGCGGCAAGGCGCCCGAGCGCGTCGGCCTCGCGCACCCCTCGATCGCGCCCTACGGCGCGTTCACCTGCGCCGACGGGCGCGACATCGTGATCTCGATCCAGAACGAGCGCGAGTGGGCGGACTTCGTGCGCCTGGTGCTGCGCCGCCCCGAGCTGCTCGACGATCCGCGCTGCGCCGGCAACGCGGCGCGCGTCGCGAACCGCGCGTTCGTCGACGGCGCGGTCGCCGAAGTGTTCGGCGCGCTGACCGGCGCCGAGCTGGTCGACCGCCTCACCGAAGCGCAGACCGCGTTCGGCAACGTGAACTCTGTCTACGACCTGATCGAGCACCCGCAGCTGCGCACGCGGCGGATGACGGTGCACGGCCGCGGCGTCGAGGTACCGGCCTCGCCGTGGGGCGTCGAATGGGACGCGGGCGAGTTCGCCGAGGCACCGGCGCTCGACGCGGACGGGGCAGCGATCCGGGAGGAGTTCGGCGCGGCCGAGGGGGCGAGGCAGGAGGCGTGGTCCGCAGGGAAATGACGCGACAGGTGACGAGGGCGTCGCTGCGCGCTGATCGAGCCGCGCGTGGACGATGCGGTTCGTTTCGCGTCGGCGGCAGACTCTTCGTGCATCGGTCGGCGCGACGGCCCGAGACGTGGCGACACATGCTGAGCCCGTCCTTCTGCCCTCATCTCACGCCCCACCCCGATCGTCCAGGCGAATGAGGGTCCTCCCGAACGTCGCCCCGGTCGCACTCCTTGCCTCCGGCTGACACAGTCGGTGGATAAGATCGGTCCTGTCTACAACCGTTCGAAGATCAGGACCATGCCCACCAGCAACCCGAGACAATCCCGTGCGCGGCCGCAACAGGCGGCAAAGCGGGTCACCAGCAAGCCTCGAATCGCAATCGCGTGTCAGGGCGGCGGCGCTCAAACCGCGTTTACCGCCGGCGTCTTTCGGGGGCTGTTCGAAGACGGCGCGCTCGACGACTTCGAACTCGTCAGCCTTTCGGGAACGTCCGGTGGCTGCATCTGCGCAACCCTGGTGTGGTACGCGCTGATGCTAGGCGATGAGCGACCCTGGGAGCGGCTCTACGAATTCTGGCGCGAGAACGCGGCATCATCCCCAGCCGAAGAACTCTTCAACCGAATGGTCGTCGGGTCGACGCGCCTCACAGGCGCCGGGCGAATTCCGAGCGTGTCGTTCAGCCCGACCTCGCCGGTCGCAAGACTGATGCTGGCCTCGTCGACCAAGAATCTGCGTCCGCTTTTCAGCGATTTTCGAGGACTGCTCGAGAAACACATCGATTTCGACAGTCTCCTCGAAATGGGCCCGCGGCCGAACGAAACAGCCCTGCTGATCGGAGCGGTCGATGTCTTGTCGGGCAGACTTGCAAAATTCTGCAGCACTCGCGAGGCCATCCGTGTGGAACACATTCTTGCG
>JBIIPQ010000411.1:0-4119 GCA_044342535.1 Burkholderiaceae bacterium | reverse complement strand
CGGCGATCGGGCTGCTAGCATCCGCTCGCTCGTTCACGCGCCGTGGTACCGCCGGGAGAACTCGATGAAGACCGCCGTCCTCGCCGTCCTGACCCTCGCCGCAGCCCTCGCGGGCTGCGCCGCGCCTGGGCTCGGCGAACCGCAGGCTGACGTGTCCGCAGCCCCCCGCGCGGCGCCCCCGACCGACGTGCTGGCGCCGTTCTCGGGCATCGACCGGCTCGATCCCAAGGGGCCGTGGGCCACCTGGATCTTCCACCCGACCAAGAAGCCGACGCGGTTCAGCAGCGTGAAGGTCGACGGCGTGCGGGTCGTCGAGGCGCTGTCCGAGCAGTCCATCTCCGGCCTGCGGCACCGTGTCGACGTCGATCCGGGCGAGCGTCCGATCCTCGAATGGCGCTGGCGCGTCGACCGCGTCCTCGAGACCGCGAACATCCGCGAGCGTCACGGCGACGATTCTCCGGTGCGGGTGGTGCTCGCCTTCGAGGGCGAAGTGTCCTCGCTGCCGATCAAGGAGCAGATGTTCTTCGAGCGCGTGAAGCTGCTCGGGGGGCAGGACATGCCGTACGCGACGCTGATGTACGTCTGGTGCAATGCCAGCGAGACCGAAGTGGTCACGCCCAACGCCCACACCTCGCGTGTCCAGAAGATCGTGGTCGAGTCCGGCGCGCAGGGCGTCGGCCAGTGGCGCAGCTACCGTCGTGACATCGTCGCCGACTACGAGCGCGCGTTCGGCCGCAAGCCCGGCCGCCTCGTCGCGGTCGGCGTGATGAGCGATACCGACAACACCAAGCTGTCGGCACGCGGCTGGTACGGCGACATCCGGCTGCTCTCGCGCGCCGAGTAAGCGCCTGCGCGCGTGAGCCGCGCGCTCAGTGCGCCGGCTGCGGCGCCCGCCGCGGCCGTGCCGGCACCGCGCCCGAGGCGCGCGCGTACCGATCGATGCCGAGGCCCCCGGCGCTGATCTCCGGCCGGCGCCGGGAGATCAGGTCGGCGATCAGCCTGCCGGAGCCGCAGGCCATCGTCCATCCGAGGGTGCCATGTCCGGTGTTCAGCCAGAGGTTGGCGAGGCCGGTGGCGCCGACCACCGGCGTGCCGTCGGGGGTCATCGGCCGCAGCCCGGTCCAGAAGCTGGCCGCGCGCACGTCGCCGCCGTTCGGGAACAGGCCTGCGACGACGCGCTCGAGCGTCGCACGCCGGCGCGGGTTCAGGCGCAGGTCGAAGCCTGCGACCTCGGCCATGCCGCCGACGCGGATGCGGTCGTCGAAGCGGGTGATCGCGACCTTGTAGGTCTCGTCCATGACGGTCGAGACCGGCGCCGCGTCGGGGTCGGTGATCGGTACGGTGAGCGAGTAGCCTTTGAGCGGATACACCGGCAGGTCCAGCCCGAGCGGCGACAGCAGCTCGCGCGAGTAGCTGCCCAGCGCGAGCACGTACTGGTCGGCGGCGAGCTGGCGGCGGCCTTGCGGGCCGCGCACCCAGACCCCGGCGATCGTGTCGGCGCGGCGCTCGATGCGGTCGATGGTGGTGCCGTAGAGGAAGGTCACGCCGGCCGCGCGAGCGGCCTCGGCGAGACGCGTGGTGAACAGCTGGCAGTCGCCGGTCTCGTCGCCGGGCAGGCGCAGCCCGCCCACCAGCGTGGCCTTGACCGCGGCGAGCGCCGGCTCGACGCGCGCGAGCTCGTCGCGGCCGAGCAGCTCGAAGGGCACGCCCTGCTCGCGCAGCACCCGCACGTCCTTGTCGATGGCGGCCATCTGCGCGTCGGTGCGGAACACCTGCAGCGTGCCGAGCTGACGACCCTCGTAGGCCAGGCCGAGCTCGCCGCGCAGCGCCTTGAGGCAGTCGCGGCTGTACTCGGACAGGCGCAGCATCCGCTCCTTGTTCACCGCGTAGCGGTCCTCGGTGCAGTGGGCCAGCATCTCGGCCAGCCAGCGCAGCTGGAACAGCGTGCCGTCCGGGCGGATCGACAGCGGTGCGTCCTTCTGGAACAGCCACTTGATCGCCTTGAGCGGGATGCCGGGCGCCGCCCAGGGCGTCGAATAGCCGGGCGAGACCTGGCCGGCGTTCGCGAAGCTGGTCTCCAGCGCCGCGCCGGGCTGGCGGTCGACGACCGTCACTTCGTGGCCCCGACGGGCCAGGTACCAGGCGCTGGTCACGCCGATCACGCCACTGCCGAGAACGAGAACGCGCATGGAAACCTCCGAAGCGATATCCTCCAATCTACGGCTGTTCTACCAGTGCATGTAACCAAAATATCTGTACTAAATAGAGACTACCTCTGCCAGAATGGCGTTGAGCAGGAGAAATGAGCTGAAATCCAGGACCGAGGGTGCGCCGCGCCCGATCGACCGCATCGACCGCAGGATCCTGCGCACCCTGCAGGACGACGGGCGCATCTCGATCACCGACCTCGCCGAGCGGATCGGGCTGTCGGCCACGCCGTGCAGCGAGCGGGTCAAGCGGCTCGAGCGCGACGGGTTCATCACCGGCTACCACGCACGGCTCTCGCCGCAGGCGCTCGGCCAGTCGCTGCTGGTGTTCGTCGAGATCCGGCTGTCGGCGAAGTCCGGGCAGATCTTCGAGGAGTTCAAGCGCGAGGTGCTCAAGCTGCCCAACGTGCTCGAGTGCCACCTGGTGTCGGGCGACTTCGACTACCTGATCAAGGCGCGCATCCCCGAGATGAATGCCTACCGACGGCTGCTCGGCGACATGCTGCTCGGGCTGCCCGGGGCGCGCGAGAGCAAGAGCTACGTGGTGATGGAGGAGATCAAGGAGAGCCTGGCGCTGACCGTCGAGGACTGAGGTCGGGCCGGCCGATCGCGCCGGCCCGGCGCGCTCACAGCGCGCCCTCGCGCAGCATCTCGCGCAGCCGGAACTTCTGGATCTTGCCCGAGGGCGTGGTCGGCATCGCGTCGCGCACGACGAGCCGCTCCGGCATGTACTGGCGCGCGACCTTCTGCGCCTCGAGGAAGGCGAGCATGCCGGCGAAGTCGAGGGTCTGTCCGGCCTTGGGCACGACGATCGCGCAGGCGCGCTCGCCCAGCCGCTCGTCGGGGTAGGCCACGATCGCCACCTGCGCGACGGCCGGATGCCGGTAGAGCAGGGCCTCGACCTCGACCACCGGGATGTTCTCGCCGCCGCGGATGATCACGTCCTTGCTGCGCCCATCGATGCGGATGTAGCCGCCGGCATCGACGCGCGCGAGGTCGCCGGTGTCGAACCAGCCGTCGGCGTCGGTGTTGTTCCACTGCGGCCGCTTCAGGTAGCCGCCGAAGTTCGACGCCGAGCGCACCAGCAGCCGGCCGGTCTCGCCCGCGGGCAGCGTGCGGCCCTCGGTGTCGGCGATCCGGACCTCCGCGCCCGGCAGCGCGCAGCCGTCGGTCGTGCAGGAGCGCGCATCGTCGTCCTCGGGCAGCGTCGTCGTCATCGCGCCGTTCTCGCTCATGCCCCACGCCGAGACGATCTTCGTGCCGAGCACGCGCCGGGCCTGCTCGACCAGCGGCCCCGGGATCGGCGCGCCCGCGCACAGGAAGGTGCGCAGCGTGGGCACCGCGAGGCCGGTCTCGTCGACGGTGCGTGCGAGGTCGCCGAGGAAGGGCGTCGAGGCCATCGTGAACGACACCGACTCCTCGCGAACCAGCGCGACGGCGCGCGCCGGCTGCCAGATGTCCTGCAGCACCGCCCGGCAGCGCAGCATCACCGGCATCATCAGCCCGTACATGAAGCCGGTCTGGTGCGCCATCGGCGAGGCCATCAGCACCACGTCGTCCTCGCCTAGGTGCAGGCGCGCCGCGTACGGCAGGATGTTGGCCATCAGCGTGTTGGCCGAGTGCATCACGCCCTTGGGCTCGCCGGTGGTGCCGGAGGTGTAGATGAGCTGGGTGACGTCGTCCGGCGACGGACGGTTCGCCGACAGGATCCGTGCGGCGTCGGGGTCGCGCTCCCACTGCGGCGTGGTGAGCAGCGCGTCGAAGTCGTCGGGGCCGCCACCATCGATGACCACCACCCGCTGCAGCGCCGGCAGCGCGGGCTGCAGGCCGCGCGCCATCGCCTCGTGGTCGAAGCCGCGGAAGGTCTTGGGTACCACCAGCACCTTCGACTCGCCGTGGGCCAGCATGAACG
>JBIIPQ010000409.1:0-4126 GCA_044342535.1 Burkholderiaceae bacterium | reverse complement strand
GAGCACCACCTGCAGCAGCCCCAGGCCGAAGATCGCCTGGCGCAGCGCCCACAGGCGCTTGGGCTCGAGCTCGAGGCCGACCAGGAACAGCAGCATCACGACGCCGAGCTCGGCGACCTGCGTGACCATGGCGAAGTCGGTGACCAGCCCCAGCCCCCACGGGCCGATCGCCACGCCCGCGAACAGGTAGCCGAGCACCGTGCCCAGCCCGATGCGCTTGAACAGCGGCACCATGACCAGCGCCGCCGCCAGGTACACCAGTGCGGGCAGCAGGAAGCCGGTGCCGTGCACCTCAGGCCTCCGGGCGCCCGACCAGCGCGGCGAGGAAGAAGCGATAGCGGTCGCAGGCACCGGCCAGGCCGGCGTCGTCGAGCTTCTCGGCCTCGTGCACGGTGAACGGCGGGCGCCAGCGCATGCCGCACAGCCGCGCCGACTGCAGCCATGGCTTGACGTAGTCGTCGAGCGGGAAGAGGTTGGCGCGGCCCGTCGGCTCGTCGGCGGGGTCGACCGTGCGGCTGTAGGCGTGTGCCGAGCCGGCGGTGGTCAGCGCGTGGGTCCAGGTCTTGCCGAGGGTGGCGCAGGCGTCCCGCCCGTAGGCCCAGCCCTCCTCGAGCACGGTGTCCCACCACTGCTTGAGGAGCGGCGGCGCCGAGTACCAGTACATCGGGTGCTGGAAGACCAGGGTGTCGTGCGCCTCGACCCGGGCCTGCTCGCGGCGCACGTCGACGAAGAAGTGCGGGTAGGCCTCGTACAGGTCGTGCACCGTCACGCCCGGCACTGACCTCGCGGCCGCGGCGAGGGCGGCGTTGACGCGCGAGGGCGGCGTGTTCGGATGGGCGTGGAGGACGAGGACCGACATGGGACGTGGCAGTCGTCACCACTCTACGGGGCGGGGGTCGCGCTCGCCGTGCCGCCGTGACTTCCATCAACCGGGGGCCGCCGAGGGTATGGCACTTTTGCCTTCCGCGCCGGGAATGGGCATGGATGTCGCCCGGCACCGCGGGTGTAAACTCAAAGGTTCCTCCCTGAAGACCGTTGCACGGCCGCACCTGTGACGATGACCGACGAGGCGACGCTGGCCTGCACGACGCCCGCCTACCCGGCGGACGCCGCCGCGGACTGCGCCGGACCGGCCCTGCTTGAGCGATCGATCTCGCTCGCGGCCCCTGAACGCGTCGCGCTTCGTGCGCGCCGCCCCCAGCGCCCGGCGCGCGGAACGATTTCTCACCTTCGGAGCATCACGACATGAACCATCCGTACGTCGCCCCGGCCGTGCAGGCCGGCGTGGCCGCCCCGGACTACGTCAGGCACCCGGGCCTGGTCCAGTGGGTCGCTTCCATCGCCGCGCTCACCCGCCCGGACCGCATCGTCTGGGCCGACGGCTCGCAGCAGGAATACGACCGGCTGTGCGACGAGATGGTCGCCGCCGGGACGCTCAGGCGCCTGAACCCGGCCAAGCGCCCGGATTCGTTCCTCGCCTGGTCGGACCCGACCGACGTGGCGCGCGTCGAGGACCGCACCTTCATCTGCTCGCAGCGCAAGGAAGACGCCGGCCCGACGAACAACTGGGCCGAGCCGGCCGAGATGCGCGACACGCTGCGCCCGCTGTTCGACGGCTGCATGCGCGGCCGCACGATGTACGTGATCCCGTTCTCGATGGGCCCGATCGGCTCGCCGATCGCGCACATCGGCATCGAGATCACCGACAGCCCGTACGTGGTGGTGAGCATGCGCACGATGACGCGCATGGGCCGCGAGGTGTTCGACGTGCTCGGCGAGGACGGCGGCTACGTGCCGTGTGTCCACACCGTCGGCGCGCCGCTCGAGGCCGGCCAGAAGGACGTGGCCTGGCCGTGCAACAAGACCAAGTACATCGTCCACTACCCCGAGACCCGCGAGATCTGGTCGTATGGCTCGGGCTACGGCGGCAACGCGCTGCTCGGCAAGAAGTGCTTCGCGCTGCGCATCGCCTCGAACATGGGCCGCCAGGACGTCGCCGCCGGCGGCATCGGCTGGCTCGCCGAGCACATGCTGATCCTGGGCGTGACCTCGCCCGAGGGCCGCAAGTACCACGTGGCGGCGGCATTCCCGTCGGCCTGCGGCAAGACCAACTTCGCGATGCTGATCCCGCCCGCGGGCATGGCCGGCTGGAAGGTCACCACCATCGGCGACGACATCGCCTGGATCAAGCCGAACGCCGACGGCCGGCTCTACGCGATCAACCCCGAGGCCGGCTACTTCGGCGTGGCCCCGGGCACGAACGAGAAGACCAACTTCAACTGCATGGCGTCGCTGAAGTCGAAGGTGATCTTCACCAACGTCGCGCTGACCGACGACGGCGACGTCTGGTGGGAAGGCATGACCCGCGAGGCGCCCGCGCATCTGGTCGACTGGCAGGGCAAGGACTGGACGCCCGAGGACGGCCGCGCCGGCCGCAAGGCCGCGCACCCGAACGCGCGCTTCACCGTCGCCGCCTCGCAGAATCCGGTCATCGACCCGGCCTGGGACGACCCGCGCGGCGTGCCGATCGACGCGTTCATCTTCGGCGGCCGCCGCTCGACCACCGTGCCGCTGGTGACCGAGGCCCGCAACTGGGTCGAGGGCGTCTACATGGCCGCGACCATGGGCTCGGAGACCACCGCGGCGCAGGCCGGCGCGCAGGGCATCGTGCGCCGCGACCCGTTCGCGATGCTGCCCTTCTGCGGCTACAACATGGCCGACTACTTCCGCCACTGGCTCGACCTCGGACACAAGCTCCAGGCCGCCAAGGCGAAGCTGCCGGCGATCTTCTGCGTGAACTGGTTCCGCACCGACGAGCAGGGCAAGTTCGTGTGGCCCGGCTACAGCGAGAACATGCGCGTGCTGCAGTGGATGATCGGCCGCCTCGAGGGCAAGGCCGGTGGCAGCGAGCATGTGTTCGGCACCAGCCCGCGCTACGAGGACCTAGACTGGCGCGGCCTGGAGTTCGGCCGCGGCGACTTCGACAAGATCACCGCGATCGACAAGGGCCAGTGGACGCGCGAGTTCGAGCTGCACGAGGAGCTGTTCAAGATGCTCGCGCAGGGGCTCCCGCACCATCTGCAGGAGACGAAGGCGGCGCTGGAGAAGCGGCTGGCGGCCTGAGGGCCGCGCGGCGCCGACCACCATGTACCTGCCCGCCCACTTCGCCGAGACCCGGCTCGACGAGCTCCACCGCATCGTGCGGGCGCATCCGCTCGGCATGCTGGTGACGCACTCCGCCCGCGGGCTGGATGCCGACCACATCCCCTTCGAGCTCGATGCGACGCGCGGCGAGCACGGCACGCTGACCGCCCATGTGGCGCGGGCCAATCCGCTGTGGACGCAGATCCCGGACGGCACGCCGGTGATGGTGGTGTTCCGCGGCGTGCAGGGCTACGTGTCGCCCAACTGGTATCCGAGCAAGCACGAGACCCACCAGCAGGTGCCGACCTGGAACTACGAGGTGGTGCACGCCCACGGCGTGCTGCGCATCGTCGAGGACGAGAAGTTCCTGCGCGGCGTGCTGGGGCGGCTCACGCGCAAGCACGAGTCGACCGAACCCAAGCCCTGGAAGATGGCCGACGCGCCGCGCGACTACATGGAGCGGATGCTGACGATGATCGGCGGCATCGAGGTCGAGGTGCTGCGCTTCGAGGGCAAGCGCAAGCTCAGCCAGAACCGGGAGGCTCGCGACGTCGACGGTGTCGTGCAGGCGCTGCAGGCGCGCGGCGACGAGGACCTGTCGTCGGCGGTGACCGCAGCGCGGTCCTGACGCGATCGGCGCCCCCCGGCCGGTGGCGTCACTTCGGGAAGAGCAGCGTCACCACCAGCCGCAGCCCCCAGCCCTGCGGCGCGCCGTCCGGAGACTCCGCCCAGTACCGCAGGCCGCCGCCGATGCTGACCAGCTGGTCGCCGATCCGCGTGACCTTCGAGGCGAGCGCATTGACCGGCACTGACCACCGTCCGCGCTCCCAGTCGTAGGTGCTCTCGGTGTTCAGCGCGAACGTCCATGCGTCCGGCGTCGTGTAGCTGACGAAGGGCTGCACGAACGTCGCGTTGACGTCGGGCCGCGATGCGCTGCCCGCGAACGACGACAGGTGGTTGGCCAGTGCGCCGTAGGTCCACC
>JBIIPQ010000408.1:0-4133 GCA_044342535.1 Burkholderiaceae bacterium | reverse complement strand
GTTCGGCTGCGTGCCGGGGAAGTCGGCGACCGCGACATGCATGCGTGCGAGCAGATCGCCCACCGGTGCGCAGTGCGCGAGCGCCGGGCGCTCGACGCCGCGGCCGGCCAAGCGCGTGACGAGGGCGGCCGGCCGCCCGGCGAGCGGCGCCCACAGCCCGCCCGCGAGGTCCGCGACCGGGTCGGGGCAGGGCACGCCGCGGGCCGCGAGGTGGCGCAGCAGGTCGAGGTGGAACGGCAGCCGTTCGGGGGGGATGCGCTCGAAGAGCGTCAGCACCCAGCGGCCCGCGTCGGTCTCGACGAAGTAGTTGGTGTTCTCGATGCCCTCGGCGATGCCGGCGAACCCATGCAGGCGGCCCACCGGGCGGGCGGCGAGCCAGGCCTCGAGCTGCGCGCGCGCGACGGGGGTGAAGACGGCCATGGAGACGGATCGGGGGGGGGGGCGGCGTCGCGGGGACGGCGCGGAAGGCGCGACGTGCGCCGGGCCGCCCGATTCTAGCAGCGGCGCCGACGCGACCCTCGGCGCCTCACAGGTACAGGTTGTTCTCGCGGTCCTGGGTGGTCGCGTAGAAGCCGCGCGCCTGGTAGAAATCGAAGATCGCATCGACCACGCCCTGCGGATCGTCGATCACGCGGATCAGGTTCATGTCGTCCGGGGAGATCATGCCCTCGTCGGCCAGCGTGCCCTTCATCCAATCGATCAGCCCCTTCCAGAACTCGGTGCCCATCAGGATCACCGGGATCTTGCGGCCCATCTTGGTCTGGATCAGGGTCAGCACCTCCATCAGCTCGTCGAGCGTGCCGAAGCCGCCGGGTGTCGCGATGAAGGCGCTCGCGTACTTGGCGAAGGCCACCTTGCGCGCGAAGAAGTGACGGAAGGTGAGCGAGATGTCCTGGTAGGGGTTGCCGCTGGACTCGAAGGGCAGCTGGATGTTCAGCCCGACCGAGGCCGATTTGCCGTCGAAGGCGCCCTTGTTGGCGGCCTCCATGATGCCCGGCCCGCCGCCCGAGATGACCGCGAAGCCCGAATCGGACAGCAGCCGCGCGACCTCGACGGTACGCTCGTACCAGAACGTGCCTTCCTTGATCCGCGCGCTGCCGAAGATCGACACCGCGGGGCGGACGTCGGCGAGCTTCTCGGTGGCCTCGACGAACTCTGAAATAATCCCGAGGACGTGCCACGACTCTCTCGCCTTGACCGCCGTCGAGCGTTCGGGCTGCCCGATCGCCCGCAGCTGGGGCACCTTCTTCCGGATCGTCATGTCTGAACCCACGCTTCTGCTGGTTGACGGGTCGAGCTACCTGTACCGCGCCTTTCATGCACTGCCCGACCTGCGCACGCGCTCGGGCGAGCCCACCGGCGCGATCCGAGGAGTCGTGTCGATGCTACGGCGGCTGCGGGCCGACCGCAAACTGGCGGGCGACGTGCGGTATGCGGCCGTGGTGTTCGATGCACCCGGGCCGACCTTCCGCGACGCGATGTACGACCAGTACAAGGCGAATCGCGCCGCCACCCCGGATGACCTGCGCGCCCAGATCGCGCCGATCCACGCGTTCGTCCGTGCGATGGGCTGGCCGCTGCTGCACGTGCCGGGCATCGAGGCCGACGACGTGATCGGCACGCTGACCGAGCAGGCCTGGCGCCGCGGCATGCGCACGCTGGTGGCCACCGGCGACAAGGACCTCGCGCAGCTCGTCAATCCGCATGTCACGCTGGTCGACACCATGACGCGCCAGGGCGAGGCGCCGCAGCCGATGGACCGCGAGGGCGTGATCGCGAAGTTCGGCGTGCCGCCCGAGCGGATCGTCGACTACCTGTCGCTGGTCGGGGACACGGTCGACAACGTGCCCGGCGTCGCGAAGGTCGGCCCCAAGACCGCGTGCAAGTGGCTGGCCGAGCACGACACGCTCGAGGGCGTGATGGCCGCGGCCGCGAAGATCGGCGGCGTGGTCGGCGAGAACCTGCGCGCAGCACTCGGATGGCTGCCGACCGCGCGTGCGCTGGTGACGATCAAGACCGACTGCGAGCTCGCCGGGCACTTCGAGTCGATCGAAGCCAGCCTGGTGCTGCAGCCCGAGGATCCGCCGGCCCTGCGCACGTTGTTCGAGCGCTGGGAGATGAAGTCGATGATCGACGAGGCGCGCGAGCGCGGCGGCGCCTCGGCATCCGCCCCGGCCGCCGCGCGGGCGGCCGGCGCCGGACCGCAGAGCGCGTCCGGCCCGCAGGCCGGGGCCGGAGCCGAGGCCGAGGCCGCGTCCGAGGCCGCATCCGACCCGGGCGTCGCCGTACCCGCCGCCGCCGCGCATCCGGTCGAGTACGAATGTGTCGTCGACGAGCCCGCGCTCGAGCGCTGGATCACCGTCATCGAGGCCGCGCCCCTGGTCGCCTTCGACACCGAGACCACCTCGCTCGACCCGATGGCTGCCGAGATCGTCGGCCTGTCGTTCGCCGTCGAGCCATACCGCGCCTGCTACGTGCCGCTCGCCCACCGGTACGCCGGCGCGCCCGACCAGCTCGACCGCGAGCGCGTGCTCGAACGGCTGCGCGGCTGGCTCGAGAGCCCGGAGCGCTGCAAGGTCGGACAGAACCTGAAGTACGACGCCCACGTGCTGCAGAACCACGGCATCGTGCTGCGCGGCATCGAGCACGACACGATGCTGCAGTCCTACGTGATCGAGGCGCACCGCACGCACGGCATGGACGCGCTCGCCGAGCGTCATCTCGGGCGGCGCACCATCACCTACGAGGAGGTGGCGGGCAAGGGCGTCAAGCAGATCGGCTTCGAGCAGGTGGCGATCGACCGTGCCACCGAGTACGCGGCCGAGGACGCCGAGGTCACGATGCAGCTGCATGCGACGATGTATCCGCAGGTGGCCGCCGATCCGAGGCTCGAGGACATCTACCGACGCATCGAGATGCCGACCTCGGTGGTGCTGCAGCGCATGGAGCGCCACGGCGTGCGGGTCGACGCGGCCGCGCTCGCGCGCCAGTCCGACGAGCTCGGGGCCCGGATGGTGGAGCTCGAGCGGCGGGCACACGAGGCGGCCGGCCAGCCCTTCAACCTCGGCTCGCCCAAGCAGCTCGGCGAGATCCTGTTCGACAAGCTCAAGCTGCCGGTCACCAAGAAGACGATGAGCGGAGCGCCGTCCACCGACGAGGACGTGCTCGCCAAGCTCGCCGAGGACTATCCGCTGCCCAAGATCCTGCTCGAGTACCGCGGCTGCTCGAAGCTCAAGTCCACCTACACCGACAAGCTGCCGAAGATGGTGAACCCGCGGACCGGCCGCGTGCACACCAGCTATTCGCAGGCCGTCGCGATCACCGGGCGGCTGAGCTCGAACGAGCCGAATCTGCAGAACATCCCGATCCGCACCGCCGAGGGCCGGCGCATCCGCGAGGCCTTCGTCGCCCCTGCGGGCAGCCTGATCGTGTCGGCCGACTACTCGCAGATCGAGCTGCGGATCATGGCCCACCTGTCCGGCGACGAGAACCTGCTGCGCGCTTTCGGCGAGGGGCTCGACGTGCACCGCGCGACCGCCTCCGAGGTGTTCGGCGTGCCGCCGGCCGAGGTCTCCGCCGAGCAGCGCCGCTACGCGAAGACGATCAACTTCGGCCTCATCTACGGGATGAGCGCCTTCGGCCTGGCCGCCCAGCTCGGCATCGAGCGCGACGCGGCGCGCAACTGGATCGAGCGCTATTTCGCGCGCTATCCCGGCGTCAAGCGCTACATGGACGGCACGCGCGCGCAGGCCAAGGCGCAGGGCTACGTCGAGACGGTGCTCGGGCGCCGGCTGTGGCTGCCCGAGATCAACTCCCCGAACGGCCCGCGCCGCGGCGGCGCCGAGCGCCAGGCGATCAACGCGCCGCTGCAGGGCACGGCGGCCGACATCGTCAAGCTCGCGATGATCGCGGTGCAGGGCTGGCTCGATGCGGCCGGCCTCGTGTCGCGGCTCGTGCTGCAGGTGCACGACGAGCTGGTGCTCGAGGTGCCCGAGCACGAGCTCGAGGTGGTCCGCGCGGAGCTGCCCAGGCAGATGGCGGGCGTGCTGCCGCTGGCCGTGCCGCTGCTGGCCGAGGTGGGGGCGGGCCCGAACTGGGAGCAGGCGCACTGAGCCGAGGCGTGACCCCGGGCT
>JBIIPQ010000110.1:0-11419 GCA_044342535.1 Burkholderiaceae bacterium | reverse complement strand
CACGCGCCGATCTGGTCGCGGCAGGCGGCCGCGCGGCGGCCACCGCACGCGAGGCGGCGACGGGCGCGGACGCGGTCGTCACGTTCGTCGTCAACGCCGCGCAGGTCGAGGCGGCGGTGCTCGGCGCCGATGGCGCCGCCCACGGCATGGCGCCCGGCACGCCGCTCGTGCAGTGCGCCACCGTGTCGGCCGCCTTCATCGCCGCCTTCGGTGTGCGGATGGCCGAGCGCGGGCTGCCGGTGGTCGATGCGCCGGTGTCCGGCGGCGTGCTGCGCTCGGGCGACGGCACGCTGTCGATCATGATGTCCGGCCCGCGCGAGGCGGTCGCCCGCGTCACGCCCATGCTCGACGCGATGGGCCGATTCGTCTACGACTTCGGCGACACGCTCGGCGCGGGCTCCACCGTCAAGACGATCAACCAGCTGCTGTGCGGCGTGCATCTGGCGGTGCTCGGCGAGGCGCTCGCGCTCGGCCGTCGCGCCCACCTCGACCCGGAGAAGCTGCTCGAGGTCTACGGCAACAGCGCGGCGATGAGCTGGATGATGAACGACCGCGGCCCGCGCGCGCTCGAGGAGACGCCTCCGACCAAGAGCGCAGTCGACATCTTCGTGAAGGACCTGGGCCTGGTGCTCGACACCGGACGGGATCTGAAGTTCCCGCTGCCGATGGCTGCGGCCGCGATGCAGCAGTTCCTGTCGCTGTCGGGCCGGGGCCAGGGCGGCCTGGACGATTCGCAGCTCTGGCGCGCCTACCCGCCCCCGCCCGAGGCAGGCTGAGCCGCCACGCTCACTTCGCGCGGCGGCGGGTCCGCTTCGGCGGCGCGACGAGCGCGGCGAGCGTCGCCGCCGGGGCGAGCAGCGGCGCCGTCGCGCGTGCCTGGAGCCGGCGCAGGTTGGCATCGGCCCGTCGCGTGAAGGGCGCGACGATCGGATCGGTCGCCGCCGCCACGGCCCGGTGCATGTCCGGGCCCGCGATCGGGCCCCATACCGCCCAGGGCGTGAACCACATCCGCATCGCCAGCGACACCGCCTCGGCCTGCGACTCGCGGACCGCATCGACCTTCTCGCCCACCATGCGCTGCGCCTCGCGGCGCTGCCAGTCGCTGCTCTGACCGCCCGCCGGGATCATCATCCACGTGCGCATCGCGATCACGTTGGCGCTCGACATCATCAGCGGAACGGCCCAGGGATTCAGCATGGCGCCTCCGGCGCATCGCCGCCGGACACCGGTCCGACGCACGTCCGGCGCATCGTACCCCTCGCGAGCGGCCACGCCGGGTCGCCGCCGCCGAGCAGCCTCACCCACGCGTGCCCCGGCGGCGCCTCGACGCGCAGCGCACGGCCGTCGTCCGGATGCGGCAGCTCGATCCGCGCTGCGTGCAGCCACAGCCGGGCCACGCCCAGCCAGGCCGCGACCGCGCGGTTGTGCGGTCCCTTGCCGTGGGTGGCGTCGCCGATCAGCGGATGCCCGAGGTGCTTGAAGTGCCGACGGATCTGGTGGCGTCGCCCCGTCTCGGGCCAGGCCTCGACGAGCGCGTAGCGTTCGCTCGGGTGACGCCCGTCGACCGCGAACGGCCAGTCGAAGCGCCGCAGCACCGCGAAGCGCGTGACCGCGGCGCGCATCGGCTGTCCGGCCGACGGTCGCTCCGGATCGCGGGCCAGCGGATGGTCGATGCGGCCCGCATCAGCGGGCCAGCCGCGCACCAGCGCGAGGTAGCGCTTGGCGACGCCGCCCGACTCGAAGGCCGCACCGAGCGTGCGTGCGGCCTCTGCATCGAGCGCCAGCACCAGCGCGCCCGAGGTGCCCTTGTCGAGGCGGTGCACAGGCCACGGTCGGCGGCCGGTCTCTCGCTCGAGCCGGTCGACGACCGAGTCGTGCTCGTGCGCGTCGAGCGCCGTTCGATGCACGAGCAGGCCCGGAGGCTTGTCGACGACGAGGATCCGCGGGTCCTCGTGCAGTCTAGGCAGCGGCGCAGGAACTGGAGCGGGTGACGAGGATCGAACTCGTGTCTGAGGCTTGGGAAGCCGCCGTTCTACCATTGAACTACACCCGCGGCAGGGGCGCATTCTAGCAAAGCCGGACGCCCTGCGGGCCGCGCCCGGATTCCGCCGGGCCCGGATCAGGGCCGCATCAGCTGCAGGAACTCCCGGCGCAGCGACGCGTTCTCGAGGAACGCGCCCCGCATCACGCTGTTGGTCATGTGCGGCTCGGCGTCCTTCACGCCGCGCCACTGCATGCAGAAGTGGTCGGCCTCGAGCACCAGCGCCAGCCCCGCCGGCTGCAGCCGCGCCTCGAGCAGATCGGCGAGCTGGATCACCGCCTCCTCCTGGATCTGCGGACGGCTCATCATCCAGTCGGCGATCCGCGCGTACTTGGACAGGCCGATCAGCCGCGAGCCGGCGGTCGGCAGCACCCCGATCCACAGCTTGCCGATGATGGGCACGAGATGATGCGAGCAGGCGCTGCGGACCGTCATCGGGCCGATGATCATCAGCTCGTTCAGGCGCTCGGCGTTCGGGAACTCGGTGACGCGGGGCATCGGCACGTAGCGCCCCTTGAACACCTCGTCGAGGTACATGCGCGCCACGCGCCGCGCCGTGCCTTCGCTGTTGTGGTCGTTCGCGGTGTCGATGACCAGGCTCTGGAGCATCGCCTCGATGTGGCCGGCGACCTCTTCCTCGAGCGCGGCCAGCTCCTCGGCGCCGTCGATGAACTCAGCGATGTTGTCGTTTGCATGGAAGCGGCGCCCGGCGCGCTGCACCCGCTCCCGGATGCGCTGCGAGACCGTCGCGGCCTTCGGCAGGTAGGTGCCTTCGGGCACGGGCTCGTCCATCGTCGTCTCCTGGATCGCGGCCTGCGGGCTGGCCGCGGCGCGCTGTGGTGTCGGGCGCATTCGCGCGGCCGCCGAAAACGATTCTATCCTGCCGTCGGCGGGGTCCGACCAATGGCCGCGCCAGCGCCGCCGTAGCGCCTCCGATCAGGTCGCGGAGGCCGTTCCCCATCAGGGGGTCTTGCCCGGCCACAGCGACTTCAGTTGTCCGAACGTGGGCCCGATGATTCTGCTGGCGATGGGTGCGACCAGCGCGCCCACGGCAAGACCCAGCACTGCATCGATGGCGGCCCGCACCACCCAGGCGACCAGACCCGGGGCCAGCGGCGTGGCTGCACGGGCAGCGTCAGTGAGGTCTTGAACCCACAGCTCCGGCGCCTCGAGGCCCAATTCATGCGCGCCATGGATGACGATGTGGCCGCCCACCCAGAGCATCGCCACCATGCCCACGGTGCTGAGCACCTTCAGAAACACCGGCATGCCCAGCACGATGCCGCGGCCCACGGCCCGCACGGTCCCATTGCCCGTGCGGGCCAGCAAGGCGCCGAAATCGTCAGCCTTCACGATGAGCGCAACCGCGCCGTAGACCCCGACCGTCATGCCCAGGCCCACCAGCCCCAGCACCACCGCTTGCACCCACACGGTCAAGCCGGTGAGCGTGGCCAAGGTGATGGCCATGATCTCGGCCGACAAGATGAAATCGGTGCGGATGGCGCTGCCGATGCGTTCGTTCTCCAGGTCCTGAGGCGCCTTGACTTCGTCGCTGTCGGACAAGCCATCGGCATCGGCAGCAGCGCCCTGCCGGCCCTGGCCCAACAGGTCAGCCACCTTGTGCCAGCCCTCGAGGCATAGAAACGCCCCGCCCAGCATCAGCAGCGGCGTGATCGCCCAGGGCGCGAAGAAGCCCAGCAGCAACGCGCCCGGCAGCAGGAAGAGCAGCTTGTTCTTCAGCGACCCGGCGGCGATCTTGCCGATGATGGGCAGTTCGCGGTCGGCAGCAAACCCCACCACGTAACGCGGCGTGACCGCTGCGTCGTCGATGACGATGCCAGCGGCTTTCGACGCCGCCTTCGAACTCGCCTTGGCCGCTTGTGCAGCGACATCGTCCAGCGAGGCTGCCGCCAGTTTGGCAAGAGCGGCCACATCATCCAGCAGTGCGATCAGACCCGAGCTCACGGTGGCGTTCCTGCAGTCGACAAGCCGTCATCATCGCCCATAGAGACGCCTTTCCGGAACGGGCGGTGCTGGCGATCTCAAGCGGTATCGGACAGGCCCCTGCGGACTTCCGGCAATTGGCGGACCGCGATGCCGGAGAGACGAATGTCCACGAGAGAGCGAAACCGGCCCAGAAAGGTGCCGCAGGGTGACAGGTGGAGTCCGCCGGGTCAGCCATCGACCAAAGGTCCGAGCCCCTTCGGTCTGCGTTGGCGTCAGCGATGCGGAAAGCCGCCCGCGCAATCGCGTTCAAGACCGCCCTCGGTGATTGCCGGCATACTTGCGATTCTTCCTCAGCGGCTTGACGAAAGATGTCCTACGTTCACGGCTACGACGAGGGCGAGGCCCGCCGACTCGCCGACCAGGCGGCAACACTGGCCGAGCTGCTTCACCACGACACCGCTTACGGAGCAGGCGAACACGTGCTCGAGGCCGGCTGCGGCATCGGTGCACAGACCGTCGAGCTCGCGCGTCGCAGCCCAGCCGCGAACTTCACCTGTATCGACCGATCCGACGCGTCGCTGCAGCGGGCACGGGCCGCCGTGGGCGATGCAGGCCTGCGGAACGTCGTGCTGCTGCCGGCGGACATATTCGAGCTGCCCTTTCCTCCCGCACAGTTCGATCACGTGTTCGTCTGCTTCGTCCTGGAGCATCTCGGTGATCCGGTTCGGGCGCTGAGGGCACTCGCAGACGTCCTGCGTCCCAACGGCACCCTCACCGTGATCGAAGGCGACCACGGTTCCGTGCTGATGCATCCGGAGAGCGCCGATGCACGCGCCGTGATCGACAGCCAAGTCACATTGCAAGGTCGCAACGGTGGCAACGCGATGATCGGCAGAGAGTTGCATCACCTGCTGGACGAGGCCGGTCTGTGCGACGTTCGTGTGTCCCGTCGAGACGTGTACGCTGACGCGAGCAGGCCGGCCTGGGTCGAGGGATTCACCCGGCGCACCTTCACCGCAATGGTCGCGGGCGTACGCCGCGACGCGCTCGCCGCCGGCCTGCTCGATGCAGGACAGTTCGAACGCGGCATCGCGGCGCTCGAACGGACCACGGCGCCGGACGGCATGTTCGGGTACACCTTCTTCAAGGCGGTATCGGTCAGGCGTGCAGCGCTGACCGATCGCCGATGACAACGCTCCCCGAATTGCTCACGTCTGCCACGGGAATCGCGAACCGATCGAGGCGGTGGGCCAGGGCGGTGTTCGCGTCGATACCAGGTTGTCCGAGTCTGCTTGATTGCCGCTGAAGACATCGTCCCAGCAGGGCTTGCCGGCGGCCCGAGACAACGCGTTGATGCCTGGCTGCGGCGTGGCACATCCGCTCGAATCGAGTCCGGACGAACGTCAGACAAGCACCCGTGGCGCTGCGGAATCGGGATCGCCGGTGTTCGGCGTCCCGGTGGGCTCGATCAGGAGGATGTGGGCCTCTTCCTCGGCGACGGGGCAGTGCTCCGCACCCTTGGGGACGACGAAGAGCTCGCCTGCACGAAGCGTCACGTCGCGGTCTCTCATCTTGATCGTGATGGAGCCCTTCAGAACGAGAAAGAAGTCGTCCGTCTCGTCGTGCGTGTGCCAGACGAAGGGGCCCTTGACCTTCACCACCATGAGGTCGTGGCCGTTGAACTGCCCGACCGTTCTCGGGGAGAAGTAGTCGTCGAACGCATCGAGTTTCTGCTGAAGATTGATCGCTTCCATGGTTGCTCCGAGGTGTGCCACGGCGTGGAACCTAGATCGTAACGACGAGCATCGCCGGCCCGATGCCGCCCCCCCGTCCGGATCGCGAATTACGCACGGACTTCGACTTTCAGCCCGAGTACCGTTCGAGCCGCTGCGCCAGCGTGCCGGTGTGCAGCTCGAAGAGGTTGTTGTCGTAGTCGTAGAAGTACAGCGAGCGCCCTTCGCCCTCGACGCGCGGGCGCGGCGGCCGGATCTCGACGGCGAGCGCCGAGAGGCGGCGTTCGAAGGCGGGCAGGTCCTCCTCTGCGACCTCGAAGGCCACGTGACGGTAGGACCGTCCGCTCGGTTCGCCCTCCATGAAGGCGAGCCACGTACCCCCGAGCAGGAAGAACTTCTCGCGCGACAGCGAGAAGTTGCGGCCGGCACTGTCGTAGACCTCCCGGGCGCCCAGACCTTCGGTCAGCAGCCGTGCGGTCCGGTCGAGATCGCGGACGACGAAGGTCAGATGGCTGATACCCCGTACGGTCATGGTGCTGGTGGTCGGCCGTGAAATGAAGACGTTCCGGGAGGCGCGCCGGAGGGCAACCATCTCATCCATCGAGCGTCCGATCCCTCGCAGGAAACTACCATGACCCTCCGGATCGTCCATTCTGCAACGGGTGGCGATCGAGAAGATCCTCGCCCACCTGAGGTTGGACCCCTGGCCGCCGCCCCGGGGGCGGGGAAGCGAGGCGAGCCACGCGGGCCACGCGTTCGCCGCCGGCTGAGAAGCGCGCGCCATCCGCGGCGCGCGCCAGGGGCTGGCGCGCCAGCGCTGCAGCCGGAGCGGCGGCTGCGCGCCGTCTCCGCCGTCAGGCCCGAGCCCGGGATCCAGGCCAGGATCGCGACCCGCCGCTGCTCGCAGCCCGGCTGCGTTCACACCAGCGTGCATCCGAAAGAGCGCCTTCGCGTCGTGCGGCCCCCTGCCCATTGCGCTTGCTGCCCCTGCGGCCAGCCTTGCGAGGGCGTTCGGACTTCCTATCCCCTCGATCTGCTCGGCCGAACCGCGCGCCGCCATCGCCGGATCGTCGGCGGCCTGCCCGGTCGAGGCCGGGCGAGACGGAGCAGGGCCGGAGCCGCCCGAACCGCGGTGCCATCGATGCAAACCCCCTTCCCGCCCGCGGGTCGGCGCTCGCCATGAAGGCCAAGCTGGCCCATAGTGTCGACCGATCCGGCCGATCCGTGCCGGAGATCGGCGCACCTGCGGGTTGCCGACAGCGGAGACCCCGATCCATGCGCGCCGATTCCGCGCCGCCCGACGCACGGACACCGACCGGGCACGCCTGTCCGAAAGCACTGCGCCGCGCCGCCGTCCAGCCGTACGCGCTCGCCTGCAACGCCACGGGGCTCGTGCAGGTCGCGACGACGCTCGTGCCGCTCGCGCTCGCGTGGATCGTCGTCGCCAGCGCGGGCGGGAATCCCTGGGTCGCGCTCTTCGCGACCGTGGCGATCGCCCTGCTGATGCTGCGCGTCTTCGTCCTGATGCACGACTGCGGGCACCGCAGCCTGTTCGCGAGCACGGCGCTCAACAGCGGGGTCGGCTTCGCGCTGGGCGTCATCGCCGGCATGCCCCAGTACGTCTGGTCGCGGCACCACGCCCACCACCACGCGACCAACGGCGACTGGTCGCGCTATGGCGGCCCCTTGGGGGTCACCACGATCGACGCTTACTTCGCGCTCGGCGAGCGCGGGCGTCGCCGCTACCGGCTCGCCCGACACATCGCGAACGCGCCGCTCGCGGGGCTGATGTACCTGGCCGTCAATCCGCGCGTGAACTGGCTGAAGGGCACCGCGCGGCTGGTCGCGCACCTGGTGCGCGGCCGGATCGCCGAGCCCGGGGTGCCGCTCGCGACGCTGCGGGCGCGCTTCCGGACGACCGCCTGGAGCTCGCCGAAGGAGTTCCGGCACATGACGTGGAACAACGTCGCGGTGCTCTCGACCTGGGCGGCGATGTCCTGGGCGATCGGGCCGGCCACCTTCCTGGGCATCCACCTCGCCGCGACCGCGCTCGCCGGCGGCGCCGCGATCGTGCTGTTCACCGTCCAGCACAACTTCGAGCACTCGTACGCGAGCGAGACCGCCGGCTTGGATCCGGACGACGCGGTCGTGCACGGCACCAGCATGCTGGTGCTGCCCGCGTGGCTGAACTGGGTCACCGCCGACATCGCGTACCACCACGTGCACCACCTGTCGGCCGCCATCCCCAACCACCGCCTCGCGCGCTGCCACTCGGAGTGCGCCGAGCACTTCACCGAGGTGCGCCGGCTGACGCTCCGCGAGGTGCCGGCGGCGCTGCGCTGCATCCTCTGGGACGTGCGCGCTCGGCGGATCGTGTCGGTCGAGGAGGCGACCGCGGGCCGCGGACACGGGGCCTGAGGAGGCCCGCGGCGGTCACCGGGGGCGACCGAGCACGTGAGGCGCGAGCGCCTCGGCCAAGACGCGCCAGCGCTGCAGCCGGGGCGGCGGCTGCGCGCCGTGTCCGCCGTCAGGCCCGAGCCCGGAATCCAGGCCAGGATCGCGACCCGCCGCCGCTCGCAGCCCGGCTGCGTTCACACCCGGGTGCATCCGACAGGGCGATCGCGCGTCGTGCGGACCCGCGGGACGTCGCATTCGACGACCTCGCTGCCCCGCGCTCGTCGATCAGCCCCCGGGGCCGTCGGTCATGATGTAGCGCGTCAGATCGCCCACGTTGAGCTCCAGGTCCCGGATGACGTCCTTCACGACGTCGCCGATCGAGATCACGCCCACGACCTTGCCGGCGTCGAGCACGGGCAGGTGCCGGAAGCCTCGCGAGGCCATCATGGTCATGCAACCCTCCAGCGGGTCGGCGGGCTTGACCGTGACCGGGTCGCGCGTCATCACCTGGCTCACCGGCGTCTGCGTCGCGTCGAGTCCCGGCAGCAGCACCCTGATGGCGCAGTCACCCTGGGTCACGATGCCCGCCAGCACGCCGTCGTCGATGACCAGCACCGAACGGACGCGGTTGTCACGCATCTTGAGCAGGGCCTCGACGACCATGTCACTGGAGCGGACGTGGATCAGCGTGCCGCCCTTTTGAGCCAGCGCACTCTTGACCGTATTCATCGATCTCCTCCCTCCGACGGCACGTTGGAACCCGAAGTGTGCACGAATCGGCGTCGGCCCTGGCGCTGCCGGCCGGTCAGGCACCCAACTCGCGACGCACGATGGCGGCCGCGTCCGCCAGCGCGGCCAGCTTGCGCTGAGCCAGCGGACGCGAGGTGGCCGAGAAGCCGCAGTCGCAGGTCAGCCAAAGCCTCTGGGCCGGCACGTACCTGAGCACTTCGCGCACCCGCTCGGCGACGTCCTCGGCGCTTTCGACGTACATCGACTTCACGTCGATCACGCCGGCGGCGAGCTCGCGCTCCGTGGCCAGCTCGCGCCACAGACCGATCTCGGCCATCTCGCGGTTGGCGAACTCGAGCGCGAACTGGTCGGCGCGCGCATCGAGCATGGCCGGAAACAGCGGCCTGTAGCTGCGCTTCATGCCGGGTCGGCCCTGGTTGTTGCCGAAGCACAAGTGCAGCGCGATCTTGGCGTCGACGCCCTCGACCGTACGGTTGAAGAGCTTGACCGCATCGGCCACCGGCACCTCGCGCGATCCGCCGGCCGCCGAGGGCTCGTCGATCTGTATGAAGTCGGCGCCCGCGGCCACCAGCGCGCGCAGCTCGGCGTTGACCAGATCGGCCAGGTCGTGCAGCAGCGCCATCTCGTCGCCGGCCGGATAGCCGCTTGCCACGCGGATCGGCAGTGCGAGCGTGAGCGGTCCGGGGCAGCAGATCTTGGCCGGACGGTCGGTGATCGACCTCAGGAACAGCCACTCGGCCACCAGCCCCAGGCCCTCGGGCGCGGTCACCCGCTCGACCGTCTCGAAGTGGGGTGCGCTGTCGTAGCTGATCACGCCGAGCTTGCGCTGCGCCGGCACCACGCGCAGACCCGACAGGCGCTCGACCACGTTCCACAGGAAGCGCTGCCGCCCCATCTCGCCGTCGGTGAGGATGTCGATGCCAGCGTGCGTCTGGTCGGCCACCGCGATGCGCACCGCATCCTCGAGCGCCTCCTGCAGGTCAGCCGGCCCCGCCTCGCCGGTCTTGTAGGCGCGGCGCGCGCTGATCAGCCAGGAAGGCGAGGCGTGCGAGCCGACGCCCTGGGTGGGCAACAGGGGCAGGTCGTGCGGACCCAGTTTAGGCATGACGATCTCCGTTCACTCGATGGCCGAAGCCGAGCGCGCGATCTCGCGCAGGGCGAATTTCTGGATCTTTCCGGTCGATGTCTTGGGAACCACGCCGAAGACGACCTTCCTCGGCGCCTTGAAGTGCGCGAGCTGATCGCGGCAATGGGCGATGAGCTCGTCTTCGGTCACCCGAGCGTCGGGCTTGAGCTCGACGAACGCGCACGGCGCCTCGCCCCACCTGGGGTGCGGCATGGCCACCACGCCGCAGGCGAGCACGGCGGGGTGGCGATACAGCACATCCTCGACCTCCAGCGAGGAGATGTTCTCGCCGCCCGAGATGATGATGTCCTTGCTGCGGTCGCGGATCTTCAGATAGCCGTCCGGATGCATCACCGCCAGATCGCCGGTGTGGAACCAGCCGCCGGCGAAGGCCTCGCGCGTGGCGCGGGGGTTCTTCAGGTAGCCCTTCATCGTGATGTTGCCGCGGAACATGACCTCGCCCAGCGTCTGGCCATCGGCGGGCACGGGCTGCAGCGTGTCCGGGTCGAGCACCGCGACCGCCTCCTGCACCGGATAGCGCACGCCCTGCCGGCTGTTGAGCACGGCCTGCTGATCGATCGGCAGCCCGTCCCAGTGGGCCTGCCGGGCGCAGACCGCGGCAGGACCGTAGGTCTCGGTCAGTCCGTAGACGTGCGTGATGGAGAACCCCATGCGCTGCATGCCCTCGAGCACCGCGGCCGGTGGGGCGGCACCGGCCACCATCACCGCGACCGGGTGCGTGATGCCGGCGCGCGCCTCGGCAGGCGCGTTGATCAGCATCTGCTGCACGATCGGCGCGCCGCAGTAGTGCGTGACACGGTGCTCGCGGATCGCATCGAGAACGGGCACGGCGTCGATCCGCCGCAGGCACACGTTGGTCCCGGCGTTGGCGGCCATGGTCCAGGGAAAGCACCAGCCGTTGCCGTGGAACATCGGCAGCGTCCACAGGTAGGTCGAATGCGGCGGCATGCCCCAGGCGAGGAGGTTGCCCACCGCGTTGAGGTATGCGCCGCGGTGGTGGCAGACCACGCCCTTCGGGTCGCCGGTGGTGCCCGAGGTGTAGTTCAGGCTGATCGCCTGCCACTCGTCATCCGGCCACGGCCAGACCCCGTCGGGGCTGCCGCGCGACAGCAGGGTTTCGTAGTCGAGTTCGCCCAGACGCTCGCCACCCTCGAAGAGCGGATCGTCGACGTCCACCACCAGCGGCTTGTGCTCGAGCATCACCAGCGCGCGAGCCACCGTCGCGGAGTACTCGCAGTCGGTGAGCAGCACCCTGGCTTCGCAGTGACGCAGCATGAACGCGATCGACTCGGCGTCGAGCCGGGTGTTGAGCGTGTTGAGCACCGCCCCGCACATCGGCACGCCGAAGTGCGCCTCGTACATCGCCGGCGTGTTGGGCAGCATCACCGACACCGTGTCCCCCTT
>JBIIPQ010000385.1:0-4350 GCA_044342535.1 Burkholderiaceae bacterium | reverse complement strand
GCGCGCCGGCCAGACGCCGGCAGCGCGCATAGGTGTCGCGCCACGTCTGCCGCAGGCTGCCGTGAACGAGGGCGATGCGGTCGGGATGGACGCTGGCCGCGCGTTCGAGGAAAGTCAGCGGCGTGAGCGGCACGAAGTTGGCTGGATTGCGGTCGAGGTCGGTCTCGTAGGGATTCGGGGTCATGGTGTGCTCCTCTCGTCGCCTCGGCCCGGCTTCAGCGGGGTCCGCTCAGGGTGGCCCGGGTGAGCCGCTCGACGTAGTCGAGCACCGCATCGGCCGCCTTCGCGGCACGCTCGCTGTCGCCGGCGGCGGTCGCCCTGAGCATGGCGGCATGATGATTGCACGCGCGAACCAGATCGCGGGCATTTCGGTGGTGCTGAAAATAGAACCGTCGCGACAGCGCGTGGAACGGCGACAGCGCCGCGGCGAGAAAGCGGTTGTCGGCGGCGCCCAGGATGACGGCAACCGCCTGCCTGTGGAGCCTCATGAACGCCACGACGTCGCCGTCGCGACCGGCGCTGCGGATCCGGGCGGCGAGCTCGACGCACAGCCGCGCCTGCTCCACCGAGCGTCGGCGCGCCGCCTGCCGGGCGGCCAGCCGCTCGAGCTCGCGCCGCGTCTCGAGCATGTACAGCTGCTGCACGGGATCGATCTCGGTGATCTGCACGCCGTGCCGCTGCAGGATGCAGACCAGGTGTTCGGCCTCCAGGCGCTTGAGGGCTTCGCGCACCGGTGTCCGACCCATGCCCGTGAGCGTGGCCAGCTCGCCCTCGCTCCAGAGGCTCCCCGGCTCGAGCTGCAGGGTTACGATCATCTCTTCGAGGCGCGCGCGCGCCTGCTCTGACAGCGACGGCGGACGCGGCGCACGTCTCGTGCGCGGGCGGGCGATGCCGGTTGTGGCGAGCGGCGCCGCTGCAGGGGTTCGGGCGTTCATGTCGCGGGGTCCACGGCGTTGCTCCGACCTGCCGAATCCCGGTCGCGGGCGCTCTCGGGAGAGGCTTGACGGTCAAAATGGTCACTTGTACGATCGATTGATATCTTACAAAAACATCACCAGGAGGAGCACCGTGGGTAACCTGTCTCGTCGCTCGTTCATCGCTTCGACCGCCGCCGGCGCAGGCCTGGCAGCTCCCGCGATCGTCAAGGCGCAGACCAAGATCCGCTGGCGCTGCCAGTCGATGTGGAATGCCGCCGAGACCACCTACAAGTCCTTCGAGTCGCTGTGCAAGCGCATCGGCGACGCCACCGGCGGCCGCATCGAGATCCAGCCGTTTCCGGCCGCTGCGGTGGTGGGGGTGTTCGAGACGCTCGATGCGGTGGGCTCGGGCGTGCTCGATGCGCACTCGTCGGCACCGCTGTACTGGACCGGCAAGGACGCCGGCTTCGCGGTGCTCGGCGACCTGAACTTCGCCTACACGCACCCGTGGCAGGCCGAGGCCTGGTTCTATCACCGGGGCGGGCTGGAGATGATGCGCGAGGCCTATTCGCGCTTCGGCGTCTACCCGGTAGGCGTGTCGTGGTGGGGTTCGGAGGCCATGGTCTCCAAGAAGCCCCTGCCCGGCCCGGATGCCTTCAAGGGCATGAAGGTGCGCTCGCCGCAGGGCATGTTCGCCGAGATCATCACCAAGCTCGGCGCCTCGGTGGTGGTGGTGCCGGGCGGCGAGGTGTATTCGGCGCTCGACAAGGGCGTCGTCGATGCCGCCGACTGGGGCACCGAGTCCATGAACTTCCGGATGGGCTTCTTCGAGATCGCCAAGACCTCGGTACGCACGGGGCACTCGATGCCGGTGCAGGAGTTCTCGGTGAATCTGGCCAAGTGGAACGCGCTGCCCGCGGACCTGAAGCAGATCGTCTCCAGCTGCGTGCGCGAGTGGACCTGGGATCAGATCCAGCGCATCGCGGTCGAAGACACCGAAGCGGTGACCAACATCCGCGCCAAGAACGGCACGGTGTCGACCTGGAGCGACGCGGACATGGTGAAGATCCGCGAATTGGCGATCAAGACCTGGGAAGACTGGTCCAAGAAGACGCCGCTGGCAAAGCGGGCCTACGACTCGCAGCTCGCCTGGCTCCGGGCCATCGGCATCAAGTCATGACGGCACCCGGCTCCGCGGAGCCCTCTCGCCCCGCGAAATCCGGCCTGACCGCCTTGTGTGATCGCATCGACGCCCTCAACGAGGGCGTCGGATGGCTGCTCGGGCCGGTGATCGTGTTCGTGTCGCTGTCGATCATGTACGAGGTCGTGTCCCGCGGCGGGTTCAACGTGGCGACCGTCTGGGTCAACGAGGGCACCGTCTACGCGTCGGCGGCCGCCTACCTGCTGGCCGGCGGCTATGCGGCCCTGCATCGCCGGCACGTGCGGATCGACGCCCTCTTCGGCTACCTGTCGGAGCGGGCCAAGAAGCGTCTCGACCTGATCGCCCTGCCGTTCCTGATCGGCTATGCGCTCACGCTCGTCGTGATCGGCGGGCAGATGGCGTTCACCTCGTTCCTGCAGGGCGAGACCACCGGCACGCCCTGGAATCCGCCGATCTGGCCGCTCAAGGCCTGCATTCCGCTGGCCGGCGTGCTGCTGCTGCTCCAGATCCTCGCCAACACGCTGCGCGACATCGGGGTGGTCGAAACGCGTCGTGCCGAGGCGGTCGCCGAGCAGGGGGCGCTGTGAGCATCGAGCTGACCTCGGTGCTGATGGCGGTGTCGTTCGTCGGGCTGCTGCTGATCGGCTTGCCGCTCGCGTTCGCGGCCGGCGCCATCGGCGTGGTGTTCGGCTTCTTCCTCTACGGACCGCCGGGGCTCATCCTGGTCGTCACGCGGGTCTTCACGCTGCTGGGCAACAACGTCCTCATCTCGGTGCCGCTGTTCGTCTTCATGGCCTGCCTGCTCGAACGATCGGGCATCGCCGAAGACATCTTCAAGGTGGTGAGCGCCTGGGCGGGCAAGGTGCCCGGCGGGCTGGCGGTGGCGGTCATCATCACCAGCACCCTGATGGCCGCGATGGTCGGCGTGCTGGGCGCCGAGGTGGTCACCATCGGCATCGTGGCGCTGCCGGCCATGCTCGCGCGGGGCTACAGCAAGCAGCTCGCGCTCGGCTGCATCTGCGCGGGCGGCGGGCTCGCCACGCTGATCCCGCCGTCGGTGGTCTTCATCATGTACGGCCTGACCGCCGGCGTGTCGATCGGCCAGCTCTACATGGCCGGTATCGTGCCCGGGCTGATGCTGGCAGCGATGTACATCACCTACATCATCGTCGTCTGCAAGTTCAAGCCGGAGCTCGCGCCCGCGTCGGCCACTTCCGAATCCGACCTGCCGCTGGGCGACAAGATCAGGCTGCTCGGCAAGCTGGCGCTCCCGGCGTTCGTGGTGTTCATGGTGCTGGGTTCGCTCTACCTCGGCTGGGCGACCCCGACGGAAGCCGGCGGTGTCGGGGTGGCGGGCGCCGCGATCGCGGCGGCGATTCGCAGGCGGCTCACCTGGGGCGCGGTGCGTCACGCGATCACCGAGACCACCAAGACCACCACGATGCTGTACTGGCTGTTCTTCGGCTCGTCGGCGCTGATCGGTGTCTACACGCTGGCCGGCGGCACCACGATGATCCAGGACGTGCTGACGGCCTTGCCCCTTGGCCCGCTCGGCGTGATCCTGCTGATGCAACTGGTGTGGATCGTGCTCGGATGCTTCATCGACTGGATCGGCATCCTGCTGCTGACGGCGCCGATCTTCGTGCCGGTGGCGGTCAAGCTGGGCTTCGATCCGGTCTGGCTCGGTGTCCTGTTCTGCATGAACATGCAGATCTCGTACATCTCGCCGCCCTTCGGTCCCGCCGCGTTCTACCTGAAGGGCGTGGCGCCGGCCGGCATCACGCTGTCCGACATCTTCAGTTCGATCTGGCCCTACCTCGGACTGCAGATCGTCGCGCTCGGCCTGCTGATCGCGTTTCCGCAGATCGCCCTCTGGCTGCCCTCGACGATGGACAGGTAAACAGGAACAGGAAACGGAACATGCCCAAGATGCTCTCCCAGACGCAGATCGATCAGTTCGAGCGCGACGGCTTCGTGCCGCGCGTGCGCGTGATGAGCGAGGCGCAGGCCCTCGAGATCCGTGACAGGATCGAGAACTTCGAGCGCAGGCAGGGCGCCGTCCTGCGCGGCGACCAGCGCCACAAGTCGCATCTGCTGTTCAAGTTCCTGTCCGACGTGGTGCACCTTCAGCCCATCGTCGATGCGATCGAGGACCTGTACGGCCCCGATCTGCTCTGCTGGAACACGAACTTCTTCATCAAGGAGGCGCGCACCCCGGCGTTCGTGTCGTGGCACCAGGACTCGACCTACTGGGGCTTGTCCTCGCCCGAC
>JBIIPQ010000042.1:0-19643 GCA_044342535.1 Burkholderiaceae bacterium | reverse complement strand
GGCGTTCAGCGAGAGCAACGCGGCGAGCGGTGCGATGTCGGTGATCCCGGGTACACACCGGATGGATCAGATAGCGCACCGCGATTCCTTCGACGACAACAACCTGCTGACCCGCGGGCAGGAGGTCGCTGTCGACATCGACGAGAGCACGGCCGTGAGGCTGGACCTGAGTCCGGGCGAGATGTCGCTGCACCACGTGCGCATCGTGCATGGCTCGCCGCCCAACGCGTCGGACAACCGGCGGATCGGTTTCGCCATCCGCTACATCCCCACCTCCGTGCGGCAGCTGCACGGCGAGGACAGCGCGACCCTGGTGCGCGGCGTCGACCGCTACAACAGCTTCGGGCACGAACCGCGGCCGCTCGAGGACATGCAGCCCGAGATGCTGCAGCTGCACCGCGACATCGCCGCGCGCAACGCGAAGATCCTCTATCGGGGCACGAAGATCCAGTCGTACGAGGACAGCGCGGCCAAGGGCGCGTATCGCTGACACGCCCCGCGCCCGCGGGACGGCCCGCCGGCCCTCGAGACCTCAGGAGACACCCCGTGGATTCCCCGACCGGACGCTACGCCGACCTCGGCGACATGCTGGTGCACTACCGCGACGTCGGCGACGCCGACGACGTCGTCGTGCTGCTGCACGGCGTGCCACAGACGTCGCACGAGTGGCGGCACGTGATCCCTCGGCTCGCGCCGCGCTACCGGGTGATCGCGCCCGACCTGCGCGGACTCGGCGACACCTCGCGGCCGCCCGGCGGCTACGACAAGAAGACCGTCGCGGCCGACGTCTGGCGGCTCGTGCACGAGCATCTGGGGATCGATCGCTTCTTCCTCGTCGGTCACGACTGGGGCGGCCCGACCGCCTTCGCGCTCGCCTGTGCCCAGCCCGACGCCGTGCGCCGGCTCGCGATCCTCGACGTCGCGATCCCCGGCGACGGACACGATTTCTCGCAGGGCGGCCGACGCTGGCACCACGCGCTGTTCCGCACGCTCGACCTGCCCGAGGCGCTGTTCCACGAGCGCGAGCACCTGATCCTCGACTGGCTGTTCGAGCACTACGGCTACCTGCCGACCTGCATCCCGCGTGCAGACCGCGACGAGTACCTGCGCTGCTACCGCAGGCCCGGTGCGATGCGCGCGATGTTCGGCTACTACCGGGCGCTGCCCCAGGACGCCGACGACAACCGTGCGTGGCTCGAACTGCACGGCAGGCTCAAGATGCCGGTGCTCGCACTCGGCGGCGACCGCAGCTTCGGGCGCGGCCTGGAGACGCTGCAGTCGCTGCAGCGCGTGGCCGAGGACGTCCGCGGCGGCCTGGTACCCGACAGCGGACACTGGGTGACCGAGGAGCAGCCGGAGTTCGTGTCGCAGGCGCTGCTGGCGTTCTTCGCCGAGCCGGCTCGCTGAACACGCTGCGAACGCGAGCGAGGAGACGGCCATGGGATGGCTGTCCGACGAGGCGCGCCGTTCGCTCGTTCAGGCCGAGCACGCGCTGCCGCGCCTGCCGATCCCGGTGTTGCCCATCGCGCGTGCTGCCCCTGCGGCCAGCCTTGCGAGAGCGATCGAAATGCCTATCCCCACGCAGGCTCGGTCTACGATCGCGGGACAGTGATATTCAACAGCCTGCTACGGCTTGCGGCTCGCGAGCACGACACTGCCGCTGCCCTCGACCGCGCGGTCGAAGACGATGCGCAGTTGCTGGTCGGTGCCGACGACGAAGTCGAGCGACGCGGCCGCGCCTCCCTGGGTCGGGAAGGTCTCGCCAGTCCACTCTTTGGCACCACGCGTGTAGAGGCGCACGGTGCCCGTGGCATCGACGACGGCGACCCGCCGCATGCCGCCGGCCACCGAGATCGCGACGCGGGTGCCCCGGCCCTCGAGCGTCGCGACCGTCTCCGCGGTCCAGCCCGTGGTGCCGGGAGCGCCGGTCTCGTACCACTCGAGCGCGACCGCGCCCGTGGTCGCGGGCGCATCGCGCTGCCACCAGGCCAGCCGCGCATTGCCGGTCCCATCGAGGGCGATCGGCGGACCGTCGCCCGCGGTCGGCGCGAGCGACTGCGCGGTCTCGCGCACCCAGCCGCTCGTCTCGCGCCGCCAGGCGCTCACCGACTGGCCGAGCTCGTCGGTGGTGGCGAGGCGGCTCGTGCCGCCGGTGTCCACCGCGAGCGAGCGCGGGCCGACCAGCCCCTCGATCCCGGTCGGATCGATCGTCCAGCCGCTGGCCGGATCGGCGCGCGTGGCGACCGCCAGCGACACCGTGCCCGAGACCGTGCGGCGGTAGGCGATGCGCGGCACGCCGGCCGGCGACAGCGCGATCGCCGGACCGTCGAAGCGCCGCCCGCCGGCCAGGCCCTGCGGGTCGACGGTCGCGCTGGTCCAGGCGCCGGCCTCGCGCTTCGCATGGCGCAGCCCGACGCGGCTGGTGTAGGCGACGTGGACGACCCCGTTGGCATCGACCGCGAGGCTGCACTGCGACTGACCGTCGGCATCGACGGTCTCGGGCGTGCGCCCCGGCCCGACCCGCAGGTAGGAGATGCCGGTGCCGGCCACGCCGGCCCAGCAGACATGCAGCTCGCCCGAGGCGTCCGCCGCGATCGCCGGCCAGCGCCCGGCGGCCAGCGTCTCGAGGCGCCACTCCTTGCTCGCCGGGTCGGTGCCGAGGCAGGCCTCGTTGCTGCGTGCCTGCCAGCCGAAGCCGCTCAGGCCGTAGACCTTCCAGCAGTAGCGCTGCCCGGCGGCGAGCGCGGTGTCGGTCCAGGTGCGCTCGGAGACCGACGCCACGGCCTTGCCGTTGCGGTCCACGCGATAGGAGAACTTCTCGTTCGGGGTGGTCCAGGACAGCTTGGCCTGCGTACCCGATGCAGCGGCGGCCGCGGTCAGCACGATCGTCTGCGGCGCATCGTCGGGCGTGGCGTTCAGCGTCACCTCGGTGTTGCCGCAGCCGGCGGCCGCGAGCAGCACGGCGAGCACCGCGCCGACCGCGGCGCGATGTGCGCGGGCCGAAGCGCGCGGCGAGCCATCGGCCTTCCCGCCCCGCGTACCGTGCCCCTGCCCTGCGGCCGTCATGCCGACCATCCTTCGCTCCTCCCGGATTCGGCGGCATCTTCGCATGGCTTAGCCGGGCGGCGGTTAGAATCCGGGCCATGCAGGTGATCGTCAACGGCACGCCGCAGCCCTTCGCCGAGGGCACCACCGTCTCGATGCTGCTCGAGCAGATGGCGCTCGCGGGCAAACGGGTCGCGGTCGAGCGCAACGGCGAGATCGTGCCCCGCTCGCAGCACGCGCAGGCGCGGCTCGCCGACGGCGACCGCCTGGAGATCGTGGTCGCAGTGGGCGGCGGCTGAGGGCCCGCGACGATGCAGACCCCCCCGCCCCGACACCCGATCGCGTCCCGCCGCACCCTGCTGGCCCTCCTGCCCCTTCTGCCGGTCACCGCGCTGCTGTCGGCCTGCGCGGGCCTGCCCTTCGGGCAGCCGCTGAACGTCAACGTCGTCGGGCTCGAGCCGCTCGCCGGCCAGGGCATGGAAGGCCGCTTCCTGGTCAAGCTGCGGGTGCAGAACCCGAACGAGCAGGCGCTCGACTACGACGGCGTGTCGATCGAGCTCGACGTGCGCGGCAGCCGGCTGGCCACCGGCGTGAGCGACGCACGCGGCAGCGTGCCGCGCTTCGGCGAGGCGGTGCTCGAGGTCCCGGTCTCGGTACCGGTCTCGGCGATGGTGCGCCAGGCCCTGGGCTTCGCCACCGGCGACCGCAGCCGCGTCGACTACCGCGTGCGCGGCCGGCTCGCCGGCCCCGGCTTCGGCGCCGTGTCCTTTTCCTCGAGCGGCGAGCTCACGCTGCCGGCGGGGCTGGGCGGCACGGCCCCGCAGTGAGCGGCGCGGCCGGCGGGCGGGCCGGGCGCGAGGGCTAGAATAGCCGGATGACGTCTACCCCCTTCCCCGCCGATCCGCTGGTCGTCGGCACGCGCACCTTCGCGTCGCGCCTGCTGCTCGGGACCGGCAAGTACAAGGACTTCGACGAGACCCGCCGCGCGGTCGACGAGAGCGGCGCGCAGATCGTCACGGTCGCCATCCGCCGCACGAACATCGGCCAGGACAAGGCCGCACCCAGCCTGCTCGACGCGCTGCCGCCCTCGCGCTACACGCTGCTGCCCAACACCGCCGGCTGCTACAGCGCCGACGACGCGATCCGCACGCTGCGCCTGGCGCGGGAGCTCCTCGACGGCCACACGCTGGTCAAGCTCGAGGTGCTCGGCGATCCGCAGAACCTCTATCCGAACATGCCCGAGACGGTGAAGGCCGCCGAGGTGCTGGTGAAGGAAGGCTTCGAGGTGATGGTCTACTGCAGCGACGACCCGATCCAGGCCCGCGTGCTGGAATCGATCGGCTGCGTCGCGGTGATGCCGCTCGCCTCGCTGATCGGCTCGGGCATGGGCATCCTGAACCCGTGGAACCTGCAGCTGATCCTGGAGAAGGCCACGGTGCCGGTCATCGTCGACGCGGGCGTCGGCACTGCGTCGGACGCCGCGATCGCGATGGAACTCGGCTGCGCCGGCGTGCTGATGAACACCGCGGTCGCCGCCGCCGGCGACCCGATCCGCATGGCGCGCGCGATGCGCCTCGCGGTCGAGGCCGGCCGCCATGCGTGGCTGGCCGGGCGCATGCCCAGGAAACTGTACGGCGCGAGCCCGTCCTCGCCCACCGGCGGGATGATCGGTCCGGCCCGGGCCGGCTGACCGCCGCGTCCGCTCCGATGTCCTCGTTGCCCGAGACCGCGCCTCACGACGGCGCGCCCGATCCCCGCGTCCGCGCCGATGCGCGCCCGGACCCGCAGGCCGATGCCGCCGCGTCCGTGCAGGCCCCCGACGCCGCCTCGCGCCGCACCGAGCACATCCGCAGCTTCGTGATGCGGCGCGGCGGTCACGTGTCCGACGCGCAGCGCGAGGCGCACGCCTCGCTGATGCCGCGCTATGCCGTGCCCGACGGCGCGGGCCCGCTCGACTTCGCCGCCCTCTTCGGCCGGCAGGCGCCGGTGGTGCTGGAGATCGGCTTCGGCATGGGCCACAGCACCGCCGAGATCGCCGCCGCGCGGCCCGACACCGACTTCATCGGCATCGAGGTCTACACGCCGGGCGTCGGCAGCCTGCTTCGCACGATCGAGGCCCGCGGCCTGGCCAACCTGCGGGTGATGCAGCACGACGCGGTGGAGGTGCTGCGCGACCGCATCGCGCCCGCCTCGCTCGCCGGCGTGCACGTGTACTTCCCGGACCCGTGGCCGAAGTCCCGCCACCACAAGCGCCGGCTGATCCAGCCCGCCTTCGTGGCCGCGCTCGTCGGACGCCTGGCGCCCGGCGGCTACCTGCACTGCGCGACCGACTGGGAGCCCTACGCCGCGCAGATGCTCGAGGTGCTGTCGGCCGAGCCCGCGCTCGCCAACACCGCCGAGGGCTTCGCGCCGCGCCCCGCGTGGCGCCCGCTCACCAAGTTCGAGCAGCGCGGCCTGCGCCTGGGCCACGGCGTCCGGGACCTGATGTTCACCCGACGACACGACCACAACGAGGAGACCCTCCCATGAGCACCTGGCTCGTCACCGGCGGCGCCACCGGCATCGGCCGCGCCACCGCACTGCGGCTCGCCGTCCCCGGCGCCTCGATCGCGATCGTCTACTCCAAGAGCGCGGACGCCGCGCGCGAGACCGTCGCCGCCTGCGAGGCGCGCGGTGCACGTGCCGTCGCGATCGCCGCCGACGTGGCCTCCGACGACGACTGCCGCCGCGCGGCGGCCGCGGTCGCGGACGCCTTCGGCCCCGGACTCGACGGGCTGGTCAACAACGCCGGCACCACGCGCTTCGCGCCGGCCGGCGACCTCGACGCCGTCACCGCCGACGACTTCCACGCGATCTACGCGGTCAACGTGATCGGCACCTGGCAGATGACCCGCGCCTGCGCGCCGATGCTGCGCACCGGGCGCGGCGCGGTGGTCAACGTGTCCTCGTCGTCGGCGCTCGACGGCACCGGCTCCTCGCCCGCCTACAGCGCGAGCAAGGCTGCGCTCGACAACATCACGATGAACCTGGCGCGCGCGCTCGCCCCCGAGGTCCGCGTCAACGCCGTGCGACCGGGCTTCGTCGAGACCGACTGGCACATCCGCGGCCTCGGCCAGGAGCGCTTCGACACCGTGCGCAAGACCGTCTCGCAGGTCACTGCGCTGCAGTCGACGCTGTCGGCCGACGACGTCGCCGAATCGATCGTGTGGATGCTGCAGCAGCCGAAGATGACCGGCCAGCACATCCTCGTCGACGCGGGCCGCCAGCTCGCTGCCGGCGGCGTGCGGCTGATGGACAAGCGCTGAGGCGTTCGCGATGAAGCGCGCCAACGGCCTCGCCAGCCTCGGCGGGCTGGTCTACTCGACCGAGCACGGGCGCACCTGCCCGGACTGCCGGCAGGCGCTCGCCGACTGCCGCTGCAAGGCCGCCGCCAAGGCGGCGCCCGCCGGGGACGGCATCGCGCGCGTGACCCGCGAGACCGGCGGGCGCAACGGCAAGACGGTGACCGTGGTGCGCGGGCTGCCGCTCGACGCGGTGGCGCTCGCCGCCCTCGGGCGCACGCTCAAGGCCGCCTGCGGCAGCGGCGGCACCGCGAAGGACGGCGTGATCGAGATCCAGGGCGACCACCGCGACACCGTGGTGGCGAAGCTCGAGCAGGCGGGCTGGAAGGTCAAGCGCGCGGGCGGCTGAAGCGACTTCGGTTCGCCGCCCGCCGCCATCCGCGGCTCGCTCCCGGCCGCTCGCCCGCGCCGCCGCTACATGTTCGCCGGCAGCCAGAGCACGATCTGCGGGAACGCGATCAGCAGCAGCGTGAAGACGATCATGATCGCCGCGTAGGGCAGCGCGCCGCGGATCACGTCCTCGAGCCCGCCGCGATCGGGGCGGATGCCCTGCACGACGAACAGGTTCATGCCCACCGGCGGCGTGATCAGCCCGAGCTCGCACATGATCACGATGAAGATGCCGAACCAGATCGGGTCGACGCCGAGCGAAGTCGCGACCGGGAACGACAGCGGGATGGTGGCGACCATCATCGACAGCGTGTCCATGAACATGCCGAGCACGAGATAGAAGCCGATGAACGCCACCAGCATCTGCCACTGCGACAGGCCGAAGCTCGTCACCCACTTGGTGAGCGCCTCGCCCACGCCGGTGAGCGACAGCGCGAGGTTCAGCACGAAGGCGGCCAGCACCACCAGCAGGATCATCCCGGTGGTCCGGGCGCTCGACAGGAAGCAGCCGCTCAGCAGCTCGCGCGAGAGCTTGCCCGAGCCCGCGATCAGCACCAGGGCCGCGACCACGCCGATCGCGGCCGACTCGGTCGCGGTGGCGATGCCCGCGTACAGCGTGCCCATCACCGTGCCGAAGATGAACAGCGGCGCGGCCACGTCGCGCAGCGCGGCGAGCTTGACCGAGAGCGGCACCTTCTCGTGGCGGTTCTCCTCCTTGGTGATCACCGCCTTGACGAAGATGTAGAGCATGAACGAGCCGGCCATCAGCAGCCCAGGGATGATGCCCGCGATGAACAGCTTGCCGACCGAGGTGTTGGTCATCGAGCCGTAGATGATCATGTTCACCGACGGCGGGATCAGGATGCCGAGCGTGCCACCGGCCGCAAGCGACCCCAGCGCGTCCGGCATGTTGTAGCCGTGGCGGCGCAGCGAGGGCAGCGCGACCGTGCCGATGGTGGCCGCAGTGGCCACCGACGAGCCCGAGGTCGCCGCGAACAGCGCGCAGCAGCCGATGTTGGTGTGCAGCAGCCCGCCGGGCAGGCGCCCGAACCAGGCGGCGAACGCGCGGTACATGCCGTCGGCCATGCCGCTCCTCAGCAGCAGCTCGCCGAGCAGCACGAAGAGCGGGATCGCGGTGAGCCCGTTCTCCGACAGCGTGCCCCAGGCGATCGATGCGGTGGAGACGAAGAACGCGTCGCCGAAGGCGAGCATGCCGCCCACCAGGCCCACGCCCAGCATCACCGAGGCGATCGGCAGGCCGAGCAGCATCAGCCCCACCATCGTCAGGAACCCGACGATCCCCGCCATCTCGGCGCTCACGAGCGGCCTCCGTCGAGCGGCACGCCGGCGGCGGCCGCGGCGCCGCGCGCCTCGATGTCGGCGAGCTCTTCCTGGAGCTCCTCCTTCGTGCCACGCGGCCCGTACTCCCGGTCCACGCGGTCGAACTGACCGCCGAACGCGAAGCCGAGCAGCCGCGCCAGCGAGCCGAGCGCCACCAGCGCGAAGATCGACAGCACGACGAACCACACGCCCTGCGGCCAGCGCAGCGGCGTGGCCCACGGCGTCTGCGCGGTGCTGTTCATCTCGATGGAATCGGACAGCGCGAACCAGGCGAGCACCGGCAGCGCGAGGGCGCAGGCTGCGAGCGAGGCCACCGCCACCACGTTGAGCACCAGCCTGAGCGCGCGCGGCAGCCGCTCGTGGACGAGGTCGATGCGGATGTGCGAGCGGCCGACCAGGGCCAGCGAGAACGCCAGCCCCGCGCCGACCGCCAGCGCATAGCCGCCGAGCTCGTCCACGCCCTGCAGCGACACGTTGAGCACCTTGCGCATCGTGACCTCGAGGGCCACCGCGAAGGACAGGATCACGAAGACGGCCCCGAAGAGCCAGGCGCCGAATGTCTCGAGCCGCTTCATGACGGACAACCTGCCGATGCGCGCGGGCCGCTCACGAACGCTCGCTCACTTCAGCCCGACCACGGGTCCGACCACGCGCTTCCAGGTGTCGGTGCAGCCCGGGTTGCTCTTCTCGCAGAGCTCGCTCCAGGCCGGCAGCGCGATGTCCTTGAGCGCCGACTTCATCAGCTCGAGGTCCTTGGCCGTGGGCTTGACCGTCTTGAGCGCGTACTTCTTGCCGGTGGTGCACGGATCCTGGCCGGCGTTGCAGCGCATGCCGTCGGCCCACAGCTCCTCGGAGTACTTCCAGATGTCGTCGGTCAGCTTCTCCATGGCGACCCGCAGCTTGCCCTGCTGGTCCGGCGGCAGCTTCTTCCAGGCCGTCATGTTGATGCCGTAGCCCTGCACCGCGACCTGCAGGCCGAGCGGGTAGACATGCGTGGCGCTCTCGGGCCAGCCGGCCGAGTTCGCCGAGCTCGGGCCGGTGACGGCGCAGTCGATCGTGCCGAGCTTCAGGCCCTGCGAGACCTCGCCGAAGGCCATGGTCACCGGCGTCGCACCGATCTTCTCCATGAACTTGGCCATCACGCCGTCGAGGATCCGGACCTTCTTGCCCTTGAGGTCCTCGAGCGAGGCGATGGCCGGCTTGCAGAAGATGATCTGCGGACCGAACGGCCAGACGCCGAGCAGCTTGGTGTTGAAGCGGTCCTGCAGGCGCAGGTCGACCGCGTCCTTGTAGGCGTCGACCACCTTGCGCGCGACCTTGTAGTCGGTGTTCAGGCCGACCAGGTCGAGGCCGAGGATGGTCGGCTCGTCGCGCGAGACCTGCCCGAGGCGCAGGCCGACGATGTCGAAGAGGCCCGACTTCATCACGCGCAGCTGCTCGAACTCCTTGACGCCGGTGCTGTCCAGCGGCTTGTAGTCCATGTCGATCGGGATGCCGGTCACCTTCGCGAAGTTCTCGAAGAACGGCTGCTCCTTGTCCTTCTGGATCTTGCCGGTGGCGAGGGGCATGCCCATCACGCGCAGCTTCGGGTTGTCCTGCGCGAGCGCGGGAGCGCAGAATGTGGCGGTGGCGACGGCCGCCATGGCCGTCCAAGCTGCTGCGGTCCGTCCGATCCGATTCATCCGATGTGCTCCATGTGTGTGCGTGATTGCCGTACGTGGTGCATTGAAGCGGCCACGGCAACGCCTGTCGACCCGTGCAATGGTCGTGCCACGCCGCGGTTCAGTCAACAATCGATGCCCGTCCTGTAGACAAGCCATGAACGCACCGCCTGAACGTCCGCTCGCGGCCGACCTGTCCGCGGGCCTGTCGGCGCTCGAGCGCACCGACGCGCGAGCCCTGCGCGCTGCGATCCGCGCCGGCCGCCATCATGCGCACACCGTGGGCCTCGCCCCCGGCCGCGTGCAGGGCAACCTGGTGGTGCTGCCGCAGTCGCTCGCCGGCGACTTCATGCGCTTCTGCCAGCGCAACCCCAAGCCCTGCCCGCTGCTGGCGGTCACCGAGCCCGGCGATCCCATCGCACGCGAGCTCGGCGAGGACATCGACCTGCGCACCGACGTGCCGCGCTACCGCGTGTGGCGCGAGGGCGTGCTCGAGGGCGAGGTCGACGACCTGCGCACGCTGTGGCGCGACGACTGGGTCGGCTTCGTGCTCGGCTGCTCGTTCTCGTTCGAGCAGGCGCTGCTCGACGACGGCATCCCGCTGCGCCATGTCGCCGAGGGCCGCAACGTCGCGATGTACCGCACCTCGATCCCGACCTCGCCCGCCGGCCGCTTCGCAGGCCCGCTGGTGGTGTCGATGCGGCCGATGACCCCGGCGCACGCGATCCGCGCGGTGCAGGTCACCTCGCGCTTCCCGTCGGTGCACGGCGCGCCGGTGCACTTCGGCGACCCCGCGGCCATCGGCATCGCCGACCTCTCGCGGCCCGACTACGGCGACGCGGTCGACATCCTGCCGGGCGAGGTGCCGGTCTTCTGGGCCTGCGGGGTGACGCCGCAGGCCGCCCTCATCGCGGCACGACCCGAGGTCTGCGTGACCCACGCGCCCGGCTGCATGCTGGTCACCGACCGGCTCAACACCGAGCTCGCCGCGTTCTGACACGCGGGCTCGACACCGGGCCCGCGCACCCCGATCCTCGCCACCGACCCTCCACACGAGCCGCGACCATGCTCCGATTCACGCTGCACGACACCGACGGCCCGAAGCAGGCCGCCTTCGAGCCGACCGCCCTGGTCATCGCCGGCTGGGCCGGTCGCGACCGCGCCGCGGTCGACCACCACATCGAGGAGCTGGCCGCGATCGGCGTGCCGCGGCCCTCGACGGTGCCGCTCTTCTACCGCGTCGCCGCGGCCACGCTCACCCAGTCCGACACCATCGAATGCGTCGGTGCGGGCAGCTCGGGCGAGGTCGAGCCGGTGCTGCTGTCGCACGCGGGCCGCCTGTGGCTCACCGTGGGCTCCGACCACACCGATCGCGACGCGGAGACCTACTCGGTCGCGCTGTCCAAGCAGATGTGCGCCAAGCCGCTCGCGCGCGAGGCCTGGGCGCTGGACACCGTGCTCGCCCGTCTCGACACGCTGCGCCTGCAGTCGTGGATCGAGGAGGACGGCCGCGAGATCGCCTACCAGGAGGGCACGCTCGCCTCGCTGGTGCCGGCCCCCGACCTGCTCGCGCGCTTCCTCGACGGCAAGGCCGCCCCCGAGGGTCTGGTGATCTCCTGCGGCACGCTCGGCGCGATCGGCGGCGTGCGGGCCTCCACCGCGTTCCGCATGCGGCTCGAGGACCCGGCGACCGGGCGCGCGATCACGCACGCGTATCGGACGACGGTGCTGCCGAAGGTCGCCTGAGGGCCGGGCACGCCCCGGCCGACCCCATGCCCGAACTCCTCGTCCTCGCCATCGGGGCCGCCGTCGCCGGCTTCGTGCAGGGCATCTCCGGCTTCGCGTTCAGCATGGTCGCGCTGTCGATCTGGGCCTGGACGATCGAGCCGCGGCTGGCCGCGGCCATGGCGGTCTGCGGCGGCCTGAGCGGCCAGCTGTTCAACGCGGCGACGGTGCGCCGCGGCCTGCACCTGCCGCTGCTCTGGCCCTTCCTCGCCGGCGGCGCGCTCGGCGTGCCGCTCGGCGTGCTGCTGCTGCCCACGCTCGACCCCGCTCGCTTCAAGCTGGTGCTGGGCATCGCGCTGCTGGCCTGCTGCAGCGGCATGCTGTTCGCGCGTCGCCTGCCCTCGGTGACGCGCTTCGGGCGCGCGGGCGACCTGCTCGCGGGCGCGGTCGGCGGCGCGATGGGCGGGCTCGGCGGCATCACCGGAGCGGTCCCGGCCCTCTGGTGCACGCTGCGCGGCCTGGAGCGCGATGCGCAGCGCGCGGTCGTGCAGAACTTCAACCTCATCGCGCTCAGCGCGACCCTCGCGGCGATGCTCGTCTCGGGCACGGTCCGCCTCGACATGCTGGGCGGGCTCGCCGTCGTGGTACCGGCGCTGCTGCTGCCCTCGTGGATCGGTTCGCGGGTCTACCTCGGGCTCGATGCGGCACGGTTCCGGCAGGTGGTGCTGGTGGTGGTCGCGCTCGCCGGCGCCGCGATGATCGCGGCCTCGTTCCGTGCGCCGTGACCCGCCGGACCGCGGGCCGGTGCGCAAGCGCCGGGCCGCGCCCGCGTCGCCGACCGACTGGCGCTCGCGCCTGCGCGACGGCGCGGCCCCCCGCCGGGTGGTGCTCGAGGCCGCCTTCGCCGGCGTGCCCGCCGGGCGCACGCTCTTGGTGCCGACGCCGGGCCTGCTGGCCGACCGCATCCTCGCCATTCCGGAGGGCGGCACGCTCGAGGTGCGCGCGCTGCGCGACGCGCTCGCCCGTGCCCACGATGCCGACGCGACCTGCCCGGTGACCACCGCGCTCTTCCTGCGAATCGTCGCCGAGGCCGCCTGGGACGACCTGCAGGACGGCACGCCGCTCGATCGGGTCATTCCGTTCTGGCGGGCGATCGATGCAGCCTCGCCGGTCGCGGCCCGCCTGCGCTGCGGCCCCGACTGGATCCGCGCCCGGCGCGAGGCCGAAGCCGTGGCTCGACCCTGAAACGAGGCGGCCCTGCTCGGCGCCTCGGCCGAAACGACCCTGAAACGAAGCGGCCCGGCCCCGCCTTTCAGCGGGATCGGGCCGTGCAGGGCCGCGGGACCGTCTACCGGTCGAGGGCCGCGAAGCGGTCCAGGTGGTGGTCCGCGTCGCCGAACTGCTGGGCGATCATGGTGAGGCGGCGGAAGGTGTGCGAGACCTTCATCTCCTCGGTCATGCCCATGCCGCCATGCAGCTGGACCGACTCCTGCGAGATCTGGCGGCACGCATCGGCGACCTTGATCTTCGCCGCCGACACGATGCGCGCCCGCTCGGTCGCGTCGGTGGCCGAGTCCACGCGCGAGCACACCAGGTAGGTCATCGACCGGGCCTGCTCGACGGTCACGAACATCTCGACCATCCGGTGCTGCAGGACCTGGAAGGTGCCGATCGGCGCACCGAACTGCTTGCGCGTCTTCAGGTACTCGAGCGTCGTGTCGTTGGCGAACTGCATCGCACCGACCGCCTCGGCGCACTGCAGCGCGGTCGCGAAGTCCACCGCCTCCTCGATCGCCGCGAGCGCCCCGCCCTCGGCGCCGACCATCGCATCGGCCCGCACCTGCACGCCGTCGAGCTTCACGTCGGCCGCACGCTGGTTGTCGATGTTCCGGTACGGCGTCGTGGTCACGCCGCGGGCATCGGCCGCGACGATGAACAGCGAGATGCCGTGTGCATCGTCGGGCGAGCCCGAGGTGCGGGCCGACACCACCATCAGGTCGGCCTGCGGCGCGCCGAGCACGACCCGCTTCAGGCCGTTCAGCACCCAGCCGTCGCCGGCCTTCGCGGCCGTCGCCGACACGTGGTCCAGCCGGTAGCGCCCGCCGTCCTCGGTGTGCGCGAAGGCGAGCCGGCGGCTGCCGTCGACCACCTGCGGCAGGATCTCCGAGCGCTGCGAGGCGCTGCCCGCGCGATCGATCAGGCGCCCGGCCAGCACGCTGGCGAGCACCGGCTCGACGACCAGCGCCTGCCCGATGGACTGCATCGCGCTCATCATGTCGATGGCGCCGCCGCCGAAGCCGCCGGCGGCCTCGGAGAACGGGATCGACAGCACGCCGAGCTCGGCCAGCTGCGTCCACACCGCGTCGCTCGAGCCGCTGTCGGAGTGGATGATCTTCTTGCGGCTCTCGAAGTCGTAATGGTCGGCGAGGTACCGCCCGACCGAGTCGGCCAGTTGCCGCTGCTCTTCGCTGAGTTCGAAATCCATGTCAGAGCCCCAGGGTCGCCTTGGCGATGATGTTGCGCTGGATCTCGTTGGACCCGGCGTAGATGCTGGTCTTGCGGTAGTTGGCGTAGCGCGGCGCGAGGTGCGCGAGCGCGTCGTCGAAGTCGACGGCGGCCTGCGGTCCGGTCGGCTTGAACGGCGCGGCCATCGGACCCGCGGCCTGCATCATCAGCTCGGTCAGCGCCTGCTGGATCTCGGTGCCGCGGATCTTGAGCATCGACACGTCGGCGCCCGGCGGCTTGCCGCCGCGCATCGCGTCGAGGAAGCGCAGGTTGGTGATCTCGAGCGCCATCAGCTCGACCTCGACGCGCGTGAACTTGTCGCGAAAGCGCGGATCGTCGATCAGGCGGCGGCCGTGGCCGTCGGTCTGCTCGGCGGCGAAGGCCTTGAGCCTCACCAGCTCGCGCTTGGAGCCGCCGATGCGCCCGGTGTTGAGCCGCTCGTGACCGAGCAGGTACTTGGCCACCGTCCAGCCCTTGCCTTCCTCGTGCACGAGGTTCTCGGCCGGGACCTCGACGTTGTCGAAGAACACCTCGTTCACCTCGTGGCCACCGTCCATCAGGATCAGCGGGCGCACGGTGATGCCGGGCGTCTTCATGTCGATCAGCAGGAAGCTGATGCCTTCCTGGCGGATCTTCGACTCGAAGTCGGTGCGCACCAGGCAGAAGATCCAGTCGCCGTACTGGCCGAGCGTGGTCCAGATCTTCTGGCCGTTGACGACGTAGGTGTCGCCGCGGCGGTCGGCGCGCGTCTTGAGCGACGCGAGGTCCGAGCCCGAGCCCGGCTCGGAGTAGCCCTGGACCCAGAACACGTCGCCGTTGTAGATGCCAGGCAGGTGGCGCTGCTTCTGTTCGGGGGAGCCGAACTTCAGCAGCACCTGCGCGCACATCGTCACGCCGAAGGCAATGATCGGCGGCGTGCCGGCCAGGCCGCACTCCTCCTCGAAGATGTAGCGCTGGGTGACGTTCCAGCCCGGGCCGCCCCACTCTTCGGGCCAGGCCGGCGCGACCCAGCCCTTCTTGGCCAGGATCTTGTGCCAGCGCAGCAGATCGTCCTTGTCGAGGTGGTCGCCGGCGGCCGTCTTGCGGCGCAGGTCCTCGGGCAGGTTGTCCTCGAGCCAGCCGCGCACGTCGTCGCGGAAAGCCGCTTCCTCGGTCGAATAGTTCAGGTCCATTTCTTGTCCTCTGCCTCCTGCAGCGTTCTCCAGAATACCTTGCCGGTGCCGGTCTTCGGCAGCGACTCCACGAACTCGACGCGCCGCGGCACCTTGTAGGCGGCCATCTTCTCGCGCGACCACACGACGATCTCGTCGGCGAACGCGGCCGCGCCGCCCTCGGTCGCGACGCGGTCGCGGGCATGCGGGCGCGGCACGATCACCGCCTTCACCGTCTCGCCGCGCTTGTCGTCGCGACTGGCGATCACGCAGGCCTCGGACACGTCGGGATGGGCGAACAGCATCGCCTCGACCTCCGCCGGCCAGACCTTGAAGCCGGACGCGTTGATCATCCGCTTGAGCCGATCGGTGATGAAGAAGTAGCCGTCCTCGTCGTGGTGCCCGAGGTCGCCGGTGCGAAAGAAGCGCTTGCCGTCGAGCTCGAGGAACACCGACGCATCGGCGTCGGGATTGTTCCAGTAGCCCCTGAAGACCTGCGGGCCGCTGACCACGATCTCGCCGGTCGCGCCCGGCCCGCATTCGGCGCCGGTCTCGACGTCGAGCACGCGCGCGTCGGTGTTGAAGACCGGGATGCCCGCGCACTGGCGCTTCGGGCGGTGCATCGGGTTGGTGTGCGTCGGCGCGATCGTCTCGGTCAGGCCGTAGCCTTCGATGAACGGCAGGCCGATCAGCCGCTCGAGGCGCTGCGCGACCGCGTCGGGCATGGCGGCGCCGCCGCCGCCGATGCGCATCAGCGAGGACAGGTCGCGCGACTCGAGCCCGGGCGTGTTCAGCAGGTCGACGATCATCGCGGTGATGCCGGTGATGTTCGTGATCCGGCAGTGCTCGATCAGCCGCACGCAGGCCTCGCGGTCCCAGCGCGACATCAGCACGATGGTCACGCCCTGGAAGATCGGCGCGTTCATGCCGCCCTGCATGCCGGTCACGTGGAACATCGGCAGCACCGCGAGCTGCACGAGATCGGGCGAGGCGCCCGACCAGGCGGCGCCGATCACCGTGGTGCTCATCACCGTCCGGTGGGTGTGGATGCAGCCCTTCGGATGGCCGGTGGTGCCCGAGGTGTAGGGCAGCACGGCGAGGTCGTCGGGGCCGGCCTGCTGCGGCGCGGGCGCGTCGCCGGCGGCGAGCGCGTCCGACCAGGCGGCGACGCCCGCGGCCGCGTCCGCCGCAGCGATGGGGCGACGCGCGGCGACGACCGCCTCGGGCAGGACGATGTCGGCGAGCGCGGGCTCGGGCGTCGCCGGCAGGTAGTCGGAGTAGGCGCCGACGACGGCGTGGTCGAGCGCGACCCCGAGCAGCGGGCGCCAGGCATCGAGCAGCTCCTGGCCGAGGATCGCGACGCGCGCGCCGCTGTCCTCGCACAGGTAGCGCAGCTCGTCGGTGCGCGGCATCGGGTTGACCGGCACGACCGCGGCGTCGGCCCGCAGGATGGCGTAGTAGCCGATCACGAACTGCGGGCTGTTCTGCACGTCGAGCACGACCCGGTCGCCGCGCCGCACGCCCGCGACCCGCTGCAGCCAGCCGGCGACCAGGTCGACCTCGCGCTCGAGCGTCGCGTACGGAATCCGGCGGCCGTAGTAGAAGAGCGCGGTCTTGTCCGGGAAGCGCGCGGCGCTGACACGGAGGTTGAAGCTCAGCGTGGTGGCCGGTATCGAGAGCGCCCGAGGCGTGCCCGGCGGCCAATGTCGGAAATGTCGGTCGAACATGTCTCCATCCGGACCCGTCGTGGCGGGCCTGCGGCAAGGGTACCGCAATCGGCGCGGCCTCCAGCTTCACCACGCGAGCTTGCGGCGGTGCAGCTAGAATGGACTTCGTGGCCGGACGCTTTCACGAGCCCCTCCCCCTCCCCCCGTACCCGCCGTACCCGGAGCGCATGCCGCGCGGGCCGCCCCCCTCCTCGGTCCGGTCCGCGCGAGCGCGCGCCGACTGTCTCGCTGCGTTCCTGCTCCGCCTCCTTTCCAGGTCAGCCCCATGCCCCAGCTTGATCCGGGTCCGTCGACCCGCTCCGTCGCAGCCTCCGGCACGACGGCCGCCGCGCCGTCCGGCCGACCGAGCGCCCTCCCCGCCGCCCGCGCGCGAGTCACCCGGCCGGCCCCGCGGCTCGCGGCCGCCGCCCTCGCCGTCCTGGCGCTGGGGACCGCGGGCTGCGGCGAGCGGGGCGCGGGCGCTCCGGGCGGCGCCCCCGCCGCCGGGGCGGCCGGGGCAGGAGGGGCCAAGGGGCCTGGCGGTGCGCCGGGCACCGGCGGGCCGCCGCCCGCGATGCCGGTGACGGTCGTCGACGCCACGCCACGCAAGCTGCCGATCACCATCGAAGCGGTCGGCCAGACCGAGGGTTCGCGCGAGGTCGAGGTCCGCGCCCGCGTGACCGGCGTGCTGCAGCAGCAGCTCTTTCGCGAGGGCGAGGGGGTCAAGGCCGGTGCGCCGCTGTTCCGCATCGACCCGGCGCCCTTCGAGATCGCGCTCGAGCAGGCGCGCGCCGCGCTCGCGCAGGAGACCGCGAACCTCGAGCAGGCGCGCCGCGAGGCCGCCCGCGCCGGACCGCTCGCCGAGCAGCGTGCGATCAGCCAGAAGGAGGCCGACGACGCGCGCTCGGCGGTCGCCCGCATCGAGGCCTCGCGGCTGGTCGCGCAGGCCCGCATCCGCGAGGCCGAGCTGAACCTGTCGTACACCCGCGTGAACGCCCCGATCGCCGGGCTCGCCGGGCGCCTCGAGCGCTCGGTCGGCAGCCTGGTGAACCCGAGCACCGACAGCCTGCTGGTCAGGCTGGCGGTGACCGATCCGATCTGGGTGCGCTTCTCGTTCTCCGAGCCGGAGTGGCAGCGGCTGCGCGCCCAGGCGGGCAACGCGGCGGTCACGCTGGTGCTGCCCGACGGCCGGGCCTACCCGGTCGAGGGCACGCTCAACTTCTCGGGTACCAGCGTCGATGCGCGCACCGGCACCGTGCAGATGCGAGCCGCGTTCGCGAACCCGCAGCTCGCCGTCCTGCCCGGGCAGTTCGTCCGGGCACGGGTGAAGATCGGCGAGCAGGACGCGGTCGTCGTGCCGCAGGCGGCGGTGATGACCAACGACCAGGGCCGCTTCGTGTGGGTCGTGGGGCCGCAGAACGCGGCCACGCCGCGCCCGGTGAAGGCCGGCGCCTGGAGCGGCGCGGGCTGGGCGATCCAGGAAGGCCTGGCCGAGGGTGATCGCGTCATCGTCGACAACCTGATGAAGCTGCGGCCGGGCGCACCGGTGGCGCCGCAGGTCGCGGGCGCGGCCGGTGCGCCGGGCGCGCCGGGTGCGCCCCCGGCCGGCGACGCTAAGGGCGCGCCGGGCGGCAGCGCGCCGCCGGCCAAGGCCGAGCCGAAGGCGGGCGGGGCCGGCTCGTGACGCGTGTCCCGCTGTCGCGTTTCTTCATCGAGCGGCCGGTCTTCGCGACCGTGCTGTCGGTGGTCATCGTGCTCGCCGGCCTGGTCTCGGCGATGATCCTGCCGGTGGCGCAGTATCCGGAGATCGCGCCGCCCACGGTCACGATCACCGCCACCTACCCGGGCGCCTCGGCCGAGACGCTCGCGCGCACGGTCGCTGCGCCGATCGAGGAGCAGCTCTCGGGCATCGAGGGCATGCTGTACTTCAACTCGTCGTCGGCCTCCAACGGCACGGTGACCATCACCGCGACCTTCGAGGTCGGCACCGACACCGACAAGGCCACCTTCAACGTCAACAACCGCGTGCAGCTCGCCACGCCGCGGCTGCCGGACGAGGTGCGGCGCAACGGCGTCATCGTCGCCAAGCGCTCGCAGAACTTCCTGGTCGTCATCGCGCTGAACTCGCCGAAGGGCTCGAAGGACACGCTGTTCCTGTCGAACTACGCGACGCTCAACGTCCTCGACGACATCAAGCGTATCAAGGGCGTCGCCGACGTCATCAACTTCAGCGCCCGCGACTACGCGATGCGGGTCTGGCTGCGTCCGGACCGCATGGCGCAGCTCGGCATCACCACCACCGACGTCGCGCAGGCGATCGCCGCGCAGAACGCGCAGTTCGCCGCCGGCAAGATCGGCGCCGAGCCCGCTCTGCCCGGCCAGCAGCTCACCTACACCGTCACCGCCCAGGGCCGGCTGGTCGAGCCCGAGCAGTTCGGCGAGATCGTGCTGCGCTCGGGCGGCGCCAGCGGCGTGCTGCGCCTGAAGGACGTGGCCCGCATCGAGCTCGGCGCGCAGAGCTACGACGCCAGCAGCTTCGTGAACGGCAAGCCCGCGGTCGCGCTCGGCGTGTTCCTGCAGTCGGGTGCCAATGCGCTCGACACCGGCGCCGCGGTCAAGAAGCGGATGGCCGAGCTGCAGCGCGACCGCTTCCCCGAGGACGTCGGCTACCTCATTCCCTACGACACCACGCGATTCGTGTCGGCCTCGATCAACGAGGTGCTCAAGACCATCCTCGAGGCGGCGATCATCGTCGTGCTGGTGGTGTTCGTCTTCCTG
>JBIIPQ010000407.1:0-4145 GCA_044342535.1 Burkholderiaceae bacterium | reverse complement strand
CCGGCCGGGCGCGGTGCTGTCGCGCACGCAGCTCGAGGAGAAGCTGTACGGCTGGAACGAGGGCGTGGGCAGCAACGCCGTCGAAGTCCACCTGCATGCGCTGCGCCGCAAGCTCGGGACGGGCGTGGTGCGCAACGTACGCGGCGTGGGCTGGACGATGGCGGACGCCCCGTGAGCTCGCTGCGCCGGCGCCTCCTCGCCTGGACCGGCGCGGGCCTCGCGATCGGACTGCTCGCGGCCGCTGCCGCGGTCGGCGTGCGCGCACGGGAGTCCACCGGCGAGCTGCTCGACGAGCAGATGGCGCGGATCGCGGGCGCCGTACCGGCGCGCGCGCTCGGACCTATGCCACCGCCGCGTCTCGAGGGCCTGCAGGTCGAGCGCGACGTGGTGATCCAGATCTGGGACACCTCGGGGCTGAGGATCTACGCGTCGCACGCCTATCCGACGCTGCCGGGCCTCGTGCCGCCCGGCTTCCACGACGTGCGCGGCCCGGCCGGCGAGGGCTGGCGGGTGTACGCGGTGCCGGTCGGCGGCAGCGTGGTGCAGGTCGCGCAGCCGCAGGCCGCGCGCGATGCGCTGGTGCTGCGCGCCGCGGTCTCCACGGTCGCGCCGATGCTCGTGCTGTTTCCGCTCCTCGGGCTGCTGCTCTGGGTGGGGCTGGGCCGCGGACTGGCCCCGCTGCGCCGGCTCGCGGGCGAGGCCGGCGCGCGCGGCGCCGCCACCCTCGCGCCCTTCGCCGAGGACGGTCTGGACGACGAGCTGCGCCCGCTGGTGCACTCGCTCAACGGGCTGCTCGGCCGGCTGGGCGAGGCGATCGATGCGCAGCGCGGCTTCGTCGCCGACGCCGCGCACGCGCTGCGCACGCCGCTGGCGGCGCTGACGCTGCAGGCGCAGCTCGCCGAGCGGGCCGAGGGGGCCCACGACAGCGCCGCGCGCATCGCCGCGCTCGCCGAGCTGCGGCGCGGCCTGCGCCGCGCGAACCGGCTGGTCGAGCAGCTGCTGACGCTCGCCCGCCAGGAGCCGGGCGGGCCGGCGCCCGCGCCCGATCGCGTCGACCTGGCCGCCATCGCGCGGGCGGCGGTTGCCGACGCGGCCGCGGCCGCCGAGGCCCGGGGCGTGGATCTCGGGCTTGCACGCGGCGAGCCGTTCGCACTCACCGGCGATGGCGACGCGCTGCGCGTCCTGCTCGACAACCTCGTCGACAACGCGCTGCGCCACGCGCCACCCGGCACCTCGGTCGACGTGTCGGTCGGCGCCGACGGCACGCTCGCGGTCGAGGACCGCGGACCGGGACTGCCGCCCGCCGAACTCGACGCGGTCTTCGAGCGTTTCCGGCGCGGGCAGGCGGCCACCGGGGTCGGCAGCGGGCTGGGGCTGGCGATCGTGCGCCGGATCGCCGAGCGCCACGGCGCGCGGGCGAGCCTGGCGAACCGCGCCGGCGGCGGGCTGCGCGCCGAGGTGCGCTTTGCCGCGCCCGGGCCGCACCCGGGTCCTGCTCGGGCCCGCGCCGACTCGCCCTCGAGTCCTTAATTCGCCCTTAAGTCTGGCGCGCGATCCTGCGTCGCACCGGGGCCGCATCGGACCCGACACGGACCAGGAGCCGTCATGACCCGATTCCCGTTCGCGCGCGGCGCGCTCGCCGCATCGCTCGTCGCGGCCTTCGCCGCCGCGGGTGTCCACTACGCCCCCGGTGCGTCGGCCGCGGCGGCCACCGCCACCCGCCCGACCCCGGCCGCCGTCGTCGCCCAGGCCGCTCCAGCCCTGCCGGGTGCGCCCGCCGTCCCGTCCGCGCAGCCGGTGCTCGCGCCATCCGTGCGCGGCAGCGTCGACTTCTCGGACATCGTCGAGCGCTACGGGCCGGCGGTGGTCAACGTCTCGGTCACCGGCCGCGCTGCCCGCAGCGGCCCGGGTGCGGAGCCCTTGCCCGACGAGGCGCTGCGCGAGTTCCTGCGCCGCTTCGGCCCCCCCGGTGCCCAGCAGGGGCCGCGCGGCGAGACCCCGGCGGTGCGCGGCCTCGGCTCGGGCTTCGTCGTCTCGGCCGACGGCCTGATCCTCACCAACGCGCACGTCGTCGAGGGCGCCGAGGAGATCGTCGTGCGGCTGACCGATCGGCGCGAGTTCCGTGCGAAGCTGGTGGGCGCCGATCCGCAGACCGACGTCGCGGTGCTGCGCATCGAGGCGCGCAACCTGCCCACCGTAAAGCTCGGCGACCCGTCGAGGGTGAAGGTCGGCGAGCCGGTGCTGGCGATCGGCTCGCCCTACGGCTTCGAGAACACCGTGACCGCCGGCATCGTCAGCGCCAAGTCGCGCAGCCTGCCCGACGACACCTACGTGCCGTTCCTGCAGACCGACGTCGCGGTGAACCCGGGCAACTCCGGCGGCCCGCTGTTCGATGCGCGGGGCGAGGTGATCGGCATCAACTCGCAGATCTACTCGCGCACCGGCGGCTTCCAGGGCCTGTCCTTCGCGATACCGATCGACGTCGCCACGCGGGTGCAGGGCCAGCTGGTGGCCACCGGACGCGTCGAGCGGGGCCGGTTCGGCGTGTCGATCCAGGAGTTGGACCAGTCGCTGGCGCGCGCCTTCGGCATGGAGACGCCGCGCGGCGCGCTGGTGACCGCCGTCGAGCCCGGCAGCCCGGCCGCCGCCGCGGGGCTGCGCACCGGCGACGTGATCGTCGCGCTCGACGGGCGGCCGATCGACCGCTCGGCCGAGCTGCCGGCGCGCGTGGCCGAGATGAAGCCCGGCCAGCGGGCCTCGCTCGAGGTGCTGCGCGACCGCGGCGCGAAGACGCTGCCGATCGTCGCGGGCACCTTCACGCCCGCGAAGGTCACGACCGCCGGCGACGCGCAGCCGCCGGGCGCTCCGCAGCCGGCGGCGCGGCTCGGCCTCGCGGTGCGCGAGCTGCGCGCCGGGGAGGGCGGCCCCGGGCAGCCGGCGGGCCTGCTGGTCGAAGCCTCGGGCGGGCCCGCGGCACAGGCCGGGATCCGACCCGGCGACCGGATCCTGTCGGTCAACGGCACGGCGGTGAGCACGGTCGCGCAGCTGCGCGACCGAGTGAGTGCCGCGGGCGACGAGGTCGCGCTGCTCATCCAGCGCAACGACGCACGGGTCTTCGTGCCCCTGCGGCTGGCCTCCTGACCGCAGGCCTGCACGGGCCCGTATCGCCCGCGGCGTCGGCGCAACGCCGCGCCGCGGCCGCACGCCCTGCGCGCCCACCCGTCGGAATCCCGGCGAAGCGCGCGGGGCGGCGCTCGGTCGCGGGGGCGTCGGCCCGTATAATCAAGGGCTTGGCGCACCCCCGAACATGACCGAGCCCTACCGACCTCGACATGCCGCGCGCTCGACCTTCGTCGAGGCGCGCGGCCTGCGGCACCACGTCCGCAGCTGGGGCGATCCGGCGGCCCCGCCGCTGGTCATGGTGCACGGCTGGATGGACGTCTCGGCCTCCTTCCAGTTCGTCGTCGACTGCCTGGCGCGCGAGCGTCTGGTGCTCGCGCCCGACTGGCGCGGCTTCGGACTGACTGCGGGTCCGGACCAGGCCGACTGCTACTGGTTCCCCGACTACCTCGGCGACCTCGACGCCGTGCTCGACGCACTGCTGCCCGAGTGCGCGGTCGACCTCGTCGGCCACAGCATGGGCGGCAACGTCTCCACGATCTACGCGGGCGTTCGGCCCGCGCGGGTCCGCCGGCTCGTGAACCTCGAGGGCTTCGGCATGCGCGCGACCGACGCGACGCAGGCGCCCGACCGGCTGCGCGACTGGCTCGACGAGCTGAAGACACCGGCCCGCATGCGCGACTACGAGTCGCCCGAGGCGGTGGCCGCACGGCTGGTGCAGACCAATCCGCGGCTGCCGATGGACAAGGCGCTATGGCTCGCCGGACACTGGTCCGCGCGCACCGATGCGGGCCGCTACGCGCTGCTCGGCGATGCCGCGCACAAGCTCGTCAACCCCTACCTGTATCGCGTCGACGAGATCGTCGCCACCTGGCGCCGGATCGAGGCGCCGGTGCTGCTGGTGGCCGCGACCGATCGCAGCGAGTGGCACCGCTTCATCGAGACCGACGAGTACCGCGAGCGGCTGCGCGCGATCCCCAGGCTGGAACGCGCGAGCGTCGAGCAGGCCGGCCACATGCTTCACC
>JBIIPQ010000406.1:0-4162 GCA_044342535.1 Burkholderiaceae bacterium | reverse complement strand
AGGGCTGCGCTTCGAGCGCGCCCACGGCGATCCGTTGCCGGTCCCCACGTACATGAGGTTCAGCTCGGGATCGAAGGCCATGGTGTCCCACATCGTGCCGCCGCCACCGGCCTCCCAGTACTTCCCGCTCGGATCCCAGGTCTTGGCCGCCTTGCGCATCGACTCGTCCTCGAACGGCCTGGACGGGTCCCCGGGCACCGAGTACCAGCGCCACTTCTGCTGGCCGCTATGGGCGTCGTAGGCGGTCAGATAGCCGCGCACGCCGTATTCGGCACCGCCGTTGCCGATGATGACCTTGCCCTTGTAGACCCGCGGCGCGCCGGTGACGGTGTAGGAGAAGTTGCGGTTCTCGATCGTGTCCTTCTCCCACACGACCTTGCCGCTGGCCGCGTCGAGCGCGATCAGCCGGCCGTCGTACGACGCGGCGAAGACCTTGCCCTCGTGGACCGCGACGCCGCGATTCACCACGTCGCAGCAGCCCTTCGAGCCGAACGACTTCGGCACCTTCGGATCATGGGTCCACAGTCGCTTGCCGGTCCGGACGTCGATCGCGTGGACCACGCTCCAAGACGCGGTCACGTACATGATCCCGTCGACGACGACCGGGGTGGCCTGCACGCCACGGTTCGATTCGAGGTTGTACGACCAGACGAGCCCGAGGCCCTTGACGTTGGACGCGTTGATCTGGTCGAGCTTCGAGAAGCGGGTCTCGGCGTAGTCCAGGCCGTAGCTCGGCCAGTCGGGGGTACGGGCCGCGTTGGCCTTGAAGAACGCGGCATTGACGCGCTGGGTCGCGGCGGCGGCGTGTTCGGGACTGCCCTTGGGCGGATTCGCCGCGGCGCCCCCGGTGGCGAGCATGAAGGCCGTGATCGCCGCGAGCACGGACGAAGCCCGGGTGAGCGTTCGAACGGACATGTCTTCTCCTCCTCGTACGGCCGTCTGGACGCGGCCGAAACGATTGTTCCATCGGGGCTTAGGGCAAGCAACCTTGCGGTGCATCACGCGGGGCGGGGCGGTCCGCGCCGCCGCCGTCGCGCCGCAGCCCGCCCACCAGGTCGATCACCTGACGCGCGATGAACGGCACCGCGGTGGACTCGCCGAAGGCGCCGAGCGTCGGCGGCCCGATGCAGAACAGGCCATCGGCGGCACGCCCGTCGGCGCCGAGGACGCGGCAGCCGGCATCGACGTCGACGCCGAGCCCGCAGGGATGATCGCGCGCGAGGCCGTCGGCGATCAGCCGCGTCCACATCGGGTTGCCCGAGCCGCTCGGACGCGGTCCGGGCCCGGTGCAGTGGATCACCGCATCGACGCGAACAGTCGGGGCGGCCTCCCCGCATCCGGGCTCGAGGTCCGCGACGATCTCGGCCCCGTCGGCGCGGACGCCGCGCACGCGCGCCGCCGCGAAGCGCAGCTGCCCGCGTTCGACCCCCGACTCGACGATCCGCTCGATCTGTGGAGGATTGCGGAAGCGCAGCGGGTCGTAACGGCTCTTCAGGTGCCGGACGAAGCGGCGCTGTTCATGTGGCGGGAACGCCGGCCAGACCTGCGCCGCCGCGTCGCGGACCTCGTCGAACGCCGCGTGCCAGCTGGCCTCGGCGGGATCCAGCGCGACGAGGTCGGTCCGCAGCGCGCGCAGTGCCTCCCGGACCGTCGCAGGCACGCCATGCCGCGCGACAAACGCCGGCCGGGGATCGCACAGCATGCCCCAGACCGAAACGATCCGCGACGGAAACGGATTCTGGCCGGCGGGCCGACGGCCGCGCCGCGACAGCGCGATCACCGGCCCCTGGTGGCCCTGGGCCGCCAGCGTCGCGAACGCATCCGACGCGGTCAGTCCCGTGCCCAGCAGCAGGACGCGGGCCGTCCGCGGGATCCGGGCGAGGCGATCCGCGTCCCACGGGTCGGCGATCCAGCCCGGATGTCCGACCACGCCGCGCCAGGGCGGCGGCACGTCGGCGGCGTTCCATCCGACCGCGATCACGCAGCGCTCGGCGTCGAGCCGACCGCCGCCCTCGAGCTGCACGCGCAGGCCCGAGCCGGTCGGCGCGACACCGACCGCCCGGTCCCGGATGACGTCGATCCGCGTGCCGCCGGGGTTGTGCCGCGCGTGGCGGGCGAGCTCGCCCGCCATGTAACGGCCGAAGTCGCGACGGCGGACGTAGAGCGCGCCGTTGGCAGCGATCGCCTGCGGATCCGACGTCGGCAGGCCCTGCTCGCGTACCCAGTCGACGAAGTGCAGCGGCGCGTCCGGGTAGATCGTGTGCAGCGGCGCCGGCGCGTTCAGGCGGTGGTCGGGATGCGCGGAGGCATGGGCGAAGCCCGGGCCGGCCTCGCCGCGGGGATCGACCAGGACGATCTCGCGCGGGGCCTCGGCCGCTCGGCTGAGGTGCACGGCGAGCGCGACGCCGCTGAATCCGGCGCCGATCACGACGACGCGTCGCATCAGGGTATCTCCTCGCCCGGGGTCGAATGCGGCGGCATCGGAGGCGGACCGCCGGCGCCCGGGACGGGCGTCAGTGTAGGCCCGGCTGTGCGAGGCGCCTCGGCTCGACGGCAGGCTGCGGAGAATCCTGCCTCTTGTCGATCCTCTCGAGCAATGTTCTGCTGACTTTGTTGCGACCCGAGGCATCCGTTCGCAATCCGATGACCCGCCATCGTCCCTAGAATTCCCGCATCCCACCCCAAGCCCGCGCCCCGTTGCGCGGGCGCCGAGGAGACCGTCATGACCACCGCCACCGACACCCGCTCCGCCTGGTCCAACCCGATGGGCACCGACGGCTTCGAGTTCATCGAGTACGCCGCCCCCGACCCCGCCGCGCTGGGCGCGGTCTTCGAGCAGATGGGCTTCAAGGCCGTCGCGCGCCACCGGACCAAGCGCGTGACGCTGTACCGGCAGGGGCAGGTCAACTTCATCGTGAACGCCGAGCCCGACTCGTTCGCGCAGCGCTTCGCGCGGATCCACGGCCCGTCGATCTGCGCGATCGCGTTCCGCGTGCAGGACGCGGGCGCCGCGTACAAGCGGGCACTGGATCTCGGCGCCTGGGGCTTCGACTCGCGCTCGGGCCCGATGGAGCTGAACATCCCGGCGATCAAGGGCATCGGCGACTCGCTGATCTACCTGGTCGACCGCTGGCGCGGCAAGAACGGCCGCAGCGGCGGCGTCGGCGACATCTCGATCTACGACGTCGACTTCGAGCCGATCGGCGATGCCGGCATCGAGCATCCGGGCGCGGGCCTGACCTACGTCGACCACCTGACGCACAACGTGCACCGCGGCCGCATGGCGGAGTGGTCGTCGTTCTACGAGCGGCTGTTCGAGTTCCGCGAGGTCCGCTACTTCGACATCGAGGGCAAGGTCACCGGCGTGAGGTCCAAGGCGATGACCTCGCCCTGCGGGAAGATCCGCATCCCGATCAACGAGGAAGGCACCGGCACCGGCGGCGGCCAGATCCAGGAGTACCTCGAGCAGTACCACGGCGAGGGGATCCAGCACATCGCGCTCGGCACCGACGACATCTTCGCGACGGTGGAGCGCCTGCGCGCCACGGGCGTGTCCTTCCTCGACACGCCGGACACCTACTACGAGCTGATCGACACCCGGCTGCCCGGCCACGGCCAGGACGTGGCGCGGATGGCAACGAACCGGGTGCTGCTCGACGGCGGCCCCACCGGCGGCCTGCTGCTGCAGATCTTCACCAAGACGGTCATCGGCCCGATCTTCTTCGAGATCATCCAGCGGAAGGGCGACGAGGGCTTCGGCGAGGGTAACTTCAAGGCGCTGTTCGAATCGATCGAGCTCGACCAGATCCGGCGGGGGGTCGTGCAGGCGGGCGCCTGACGCGCTAGGCTCCGGTCGTGCGGGCGCGCGGCGCGTCCGGACACCCCGTCGGGTGGGCCGGCGGGGGCCTGTCGGATCGCTGGCGGGGGGCTGTCGGGTCGCTGTCGGGTCTTCGACGTGGCGACGCGGCCCCGACCGACCGACGCTGGAGACCCGACCCCGATCACCGGAGCGCGACGTCCATGCTCGTCCACAAGCTGAGGCTGCAACGCGGCTGGTCCCAGGAACAGCTCGCCGACCTGAGCGGCCTGAGCGTGCGCACGATCCAGCGGATCGAACGCGGAGGAAGCGCGAGCATCGAGTCGCTGAAAGCGCTCGCTGCGG
>JBIIPQ010000405.1:0-4169 GCA_044342535.1 Burkholderiaceae bacterium | reverse complement strand
TCGGCTTCGTGCCGCGCGGCGTCAAGAAGAGCCTGATGGCGCTGACGCCGGTCCGCCGGATCCGCGGCGCGATCATGAAGGACCTCGCCCTGCCGGACGACATCCTCGACTTCGTCAACTACCCGACGCGCTTCGACTGCCGCTACACCACTGCCGCGCTCAAGGGCAGCGGCATCGGCGTGCCGCGGCTGCCCGACTACGCCTGGGTGCTGTGGGACTACTGGGAGCGTCACCTCGACCCGGACCTTCAGATCGACCGTACCCTGCGCGGACAGGTCGCGGGCAAGGTGGTGCTGATCACCGGCGGCTCGTCCGGCATCGGGCTGGCGGCGGCGCGCAAGATCGCCGAGGCGGGCGCCACGACGATCGTCTGCGGCCGTGACCAGGAGAAGCTCGACGAGGCGCGGGCGCTGGTCGAGTCCGATGGCCACGTGCTGCACACCTTCTCGGTCGACCTGGCCGACATGGCCGACGTCGACCGGATGGTGAAGTGGCTGATCGAGACCCACGGCGGGGTCGACATCCTGGTCAACAATGCCGGGCGTTCGATCCGCCGGGCGATCGAGTCCAGCCAGGAGCGCTTCCACGACTTCGAGCGCTGCATGCAGCTCAACTACTTCGGCGCGATCCGCACGACGATGGGCGTGCTGCCGGGGATGGTCGAGAAGAAGCGCGGGCAGGTCATCAACATCTCCTCGATCGGCGTGCTGACGAATGCGCCGCGCTTCTCGGCCTACGTGGCGTCGAAGTCCGCGCTGGATGCGTGGACGATGTGCGCGTCCTCGGAATACTCCGACCTGGGCGTGCGCTTCACGACGATCAACATGCCGCTGGTGCGCACGCCGATGATCGCGCCGACCAAGCTGTACAACAACGTGCCGACGCTCTCGCCCGAGGAGGCCGGCGACATGATCGTTCAGGCGATCGTCTACAAGCCGGTGCGCATCGCGACCCGGCTGGGCATCGCCGGGGCGGTGCTGCACGCGACCGTGCCGCGCCTCGCGCAGATCGTGATGAACACCTCGTTCAGGATGTTCCCCGACTCCGACGCGGCCAAGGGCGCGAAGGGCGCCAAGGGCGACAAGCCGCCGCCGCTGTCGGCGGACCAGGTGGCGTTCCAGCAGCTGATGCGGGGCATCCACTTCTGAGGCCCGCGGGCCGGGGCGCAGATGCGTTTCGGCCCGTCCCGCACGCGATCCGCGAGGCCCGGGTGCCTCAGCGCGCAGACGCGGCGCGCGCCGGGCGCCCGGTCTCGGCCGCGGCGAGCGACTCGAGCACGATCCGCGCGACCCGCCCGTCGTAGACGAGGCTGATGTGGCCCAGCCCGTGCAGCATCACCGTGCGTGCTCCCGGCAGCGTCTGGATCGCCTGCGGCGCGACGATGTTGTCCTGCCAGGACAGCACGACCGTGAAGCGCTCGAGCCGCTCGCGCGGCTCGTCGGCCGCGAGCTGCTGCAGCCAGTCGCTGTCGCGCCGCATCTGACGCACGTTGCGGCCCCGGCCGAAGCGCGCATGGACGGTGCCGCGGTGCGGCGTGCCGAGCGTGACCACGCAGGCGACCGCCTCGTCGCCGCAGGCACGCAGGTAGGCACGTGCCGCGAGCCCGCCCATGCTGTGCCCGACCAGGGCTACCTGCGGCGCGCCGGTGCGCGCGCGCAGCGCGTCGACCGCCGCGGCGATGCGCGGGGCGTAGTCGTCGATCGAGGCAAACGGCGGCTCCAGGTCGACCGCGTCGACGGCGTGGCCGCCCGTGACCAGTCGCGCGGCCATCGGCCGCCACAGCGCGCGGTTGCAGAAGTAGCCGTGGATCAGCAGTACCGGCAGCCGCTGGTCGTGCGCGGCGCCGATGGCGAACGCGCGCCGCGCCAGCAGCGGCTGGGAGAAGCTGAAGGTCCGGGTCGAGTCGACGATCTCGCGGGCCCAGGCCACCGTCCACGCACGCAGTCCGCGGAAGAATCCGTGTCGGGACGCGTCTTCGGGGCGGGTGCCGCGCGCGAGCCAGGCGATCGCGAAGTCGGCGGTCAGGACCACCGCGTGCAGCGCGATCGGGGCGACGATCCCGATCGCCACCGCGGCGCCGATCGAGCTGCGGCCGGTGCCGGCGAGCCAGGCGGCGAGCCCCGTGCCAAGCACGAACTGCGCGACCAGCAGCCACCGCTGCAGGCGCGCGATCACGCGAGCGGCTCCGGCTCGCGGCCCGTCATGCTCCTGGCGAGTCCGGCGCTCATCCGGGTCACGATACCGTAGATCGACAGCTGGGGGTTCGCGCCGATCGAGGTCGGGAACACCGACCCGTCGTGCACCGACAGGTTGTCGACGTGATGGTGACGGCCGTCCGGGCGCACCAGGCCGCGCGCATCGTCCGCCGACATCGTGCAGCCGCCCATCACGTGCGCCGAGACCACCTTGGTGTCGAAGGGCGCGAGCACCAGCCGGTCGAGCTCGGCCAGCAGGCCGGCGAGCGTGGTCTGCGGCGTGGCGCGCTCGTGGCCGATGCGCACGCTGCGTGCACCGGCCGCGAACTGGATCTCGGCCATCGCCCTGAACGCGCGGCGCGCGCCGTCGAACACGAAGTCGTCGAGCGGGTAGTCGAGCACCGGCGAGCCGTCGTCGCGCAGGCGCACGCGGCCGCCCGGCGAGCGCTCGTGGAAGCCGTCGCGCATCAGGGCGAGCAGCGCGTGGGCGTGCGCGAAGCGCCGCATCGCCGCGGCGTGCTCGGGTCCGAAGCCGGCGAGGTTCACCGCGAACAGCACCGGGTGGATGGGCGGCGCCTCGAGCTTGAAGCCGATCGGTCCGTCGATCGGGTCGATGCCGAGGAAGTGGTCGGTGTAGCGGGTCTGGGGCGCGCCCTCGAAGCCGCGGACCTCCTGCTCGTGATCGGCCATCGACAGCACGACCGGATGCAGGAAGGTGCGCGTGCCGGCGATGCCGCGCGGATCGGGCGCCTCGGAGCGCAACAGCACTGCGGGCGAATTGATCGCGCCGCCGGCGAGCACGACGTGCTCCGTGCGGATCTCGATGCTGCGGCCGGACGGCCGCAGCCCGTCGGCGTCGAGCGCCTGCACTTCGATCGCCTCGACACGCCGCCCGGCGATGCGCAGCCGCTGCGCGCGCGCCCGGGTGATGAGCGTCGCGCCGAGTTCGAGCGCGGCCGGGACCGTCGTGACCAGCATCGACTGCTTGGCGTTGGCCGGACAGCCCATGCCGCAGTAGCCGAGGTTCAGGCAGCCGCGGACGTTGCGCTGGATCGCCGGGACCGGGATGCCGAGCTTCATCCCGCCGCGGCGCAGCAGGTCGTTGTTCTCGTTGGGCGGCACCAGCCAGGGGCCGATGCCGAGCCGGCGCTCGGCCTGCGCGAACCAGGGCGACAGCGCCTCGGGTTCGTAGCCGGGCAGGGCCCAGCGCTCGCCCCACCAGTTCAGCGTCTCGTCCGGGGTGCGGAAGCTCGAGGTCCAGTTGACCGTGGTCGAGCCGCCGACGCAGCGCCCCTGCAGGATCGTGATCGCCTGGTCGCGGGTCTTGCGCGCCGCCGATTCCTGGTAGAGCTGCGGGTAGGCCTCGTTCTCGCGCATCGAGAAGTCGCGGGAGGTCTTGAGCGGGCCTTCCTCGATCAGCACGACCTTCAGGCCGGCACGCGCCAGGACCTCGGCGGTGATGCCGCCGCCCGCGCCGGTGCCGATGATCGCGACGTCGGCCCGCAGCGTGGCCGGCAGCGGGTCGCGCGAGGCGTCCAGCACGCGCCAGCCGCGCGTCAGGCCCTCGGCCACCGGATCGGGGAGTCGACTCATCGATGCCTCATCTGTTCGGAACGAGCGTGGGCGGAACGCCGGCGGGCGTGACGCTGGTGTGCGCGGCCGCCCCGGGTCACAGCGACAGCGGGCCGGCGTAGCCGATCGCCGGCCAGGCCGATGCGTCGGCGTACCAGGTGCCGATCACCAGATCGTGCAGCGCGGCATAGCCGCCCCGAAAGAGCGCGAAGCGGTGCAGGCGCCACGACTGCAGGAAGGCGCCTGCCTCGTCGACGCCGGCATCCGCCCAGTCGGTACGCACGCCGGCCAGCAGCCGGCGCCCGGGCGCCGAGCCGAGCAGGGTGAAGAGCTGCGCGAGCTCGGCCTGCGAGGCGGGCGCCAGCCCGGCGATCGCGGCGACGACGCCCTCGGTGCAGCTGC
>JBIIPQ010000403.1:0-4182 GCA_044342535.1 Burkholderiaceae bacterium | reverse complement strand
GACAATCACGCCGTCAATCAGCATGAGAAACAAGCACCTAACGATGGCGCTCAGCCGCGCTTGATGCCGGCGACTGGCCGCGGGAGCGGACAGGCGACGGGGTCAAGCGTCGGCTGCAGCAATTGGTTAGGTGCGTCCACAGCTCGGGCCGCGACGGCACCACACGAAGCGCGCCGAGCGACCCAGCCCCGCGCGACCGCGTAAAACACGCCGCGACCGGGGCGGACAACTGCAGCCGCGAAGAACTCCGCGTTTCCGATACGGCGGCTACCGTCCGATGGCCAATGACCTTCGGCGATGCGGTCCCGCGCAAACGTCCGGCAGATGCAGCCACCTGCGTCCCGGCCGACCCGGAGCGGGAGGCGGCGATGACGGTTCGATGCACACCGCCCGCCCTCGGCGGTGAGGGGCACTCAGCTTCGAAAATCACGCCATCAATCAGCATGAATAACAAGCACCTAACTTGCATTTAGCTCCCGCGACTCTACTAACCCTTCCCCCTAAGTCCTATAACCACAATGGGCGGTCATCCGCCCAAGCCGATGGACGGCCGATCTCGGCGACCAATGCAGGATTTCCCGGACGCGCGGTGTCCGCCCAACCACGGCGACACCTTATGGCCGCCCTAAATCCCCAACCGCCCAAACGCCTCCGCCCAATCACTCCGCCCCCGCCCCGGCTCCACCGCCGTGAGCGCATCCACCGCGACCATCGTCGCGGCACTGCGCACGGCAAGCTCCTGGTACAGCAGCGTCCCCGCATGCTTGCCCCGGACCTCGGCCTCGGACAGCTCGCGCACCGGCTTCGCCGGAATGCCCGCGACCAGCGTGCGCGGCGGCACGCGGCCGTTGATCTTCACGAAGGACATCGCGGCGACTACCGCCTGCTCGCCGACCACCGCGCGGTCCATCACCACGGCGTTCATGCCGACGAGCGCGTCGCGGCCGATGCGGCAGCCGTGGATGACGGCGCCGTAGCCGATGTGGGCGTCGGCCTCCATCACGGTGTCGAAGTCGGGCAGCGAGTGCACGACACAGTTGTCCTGCAGGTTGGCGCCGGCCTCGAGCACGATGCGGCCGAAGTCGCCGCGCATGACGGCGCCGGCGCCAACGTAGCAGCGCGGCCCGACGATCACGTCGCCGATCAGCACGGCGCTCGGATGGACCCAGGCCTGGGGGTCGATGACGGGGACGATGCCCTCGAAGGCGTAGACCTGGGGCGGCTTCATCGGCATGGGGGTGGGGGCACTCATCGGGACGACAGGCAGTGGGCGCCGCTGCTGGAGAAGCCGGACGGGCAGGAGCCGGTCCTGGGCACGGCGAGCTTCGACGAATCGGAGGACGCGAGGCAGTAGTCGCCGCTGGACGAATAGCCGCTGGGGCAGGGGCCGCCATTGCGGGGCACGGCGAAGCGGGCGGAGGACCCGGGGGTGCAGTAGCCGCCGCTCGACGAATAGCCGCTGGGGCACGAGCCGGTGCGCGGCAGCGGCTGGGGAGTCGGGGTGGCCGCGAGGGCGACGGAGGCGGCGGCGAAGGCGATGACGAGGGCGAGGGCGGAGACGACGGACTGGGCGCGCATGCTCGAATCCACGATGCGGGGGACGCCCGGATGCTGACACACCGAGGCCTGCACGGACGCCGGGCGCGCTGCGATCCGGCACCGGGCGCCCGACGTCCGGGGCCTGCACCGCACCGCCCTGTCGGTGCGGCCGGAAACCGCTCCGCGCCGCACCGCCCTGCCCGGCCCATCCGCTAGACTTTCCGACATGAACGCCCCGACCCTTCGCGACAGCCGCGACGACGACATCGTCGCGATCCAGGCGATCTACGCCCATCACGTGCGTCATGGCACCGGCTCGTTCGAGCTGGAGCCGCCGACAGTGGACGAGATGCGCGGGCGCCGCGCGGACGTGCTGAAGAACGGCTTCCCGTGGCTGGTGGCGGAGGCCGAGGGCCGGGTGCAGGGCTATGCGTACGCGAACTTCTTCCGCATGCGCCCGGCCTACCGGTTCACCGTCGAGAACTCGATCTACATCGCGCAGGACGCGCGGGGCCGCGGGGTCGGGCGCGCGCTGCTGAGCGAGCTGGTGGTGCGCTGCGAGCGCGCGGGCTGCCGGCAGATGCTGGCGATCATCGGCGACAGCGCGAACACCGGCTCGATCGCGCTGCACGCGGGCGGGGGCTTTCGCTTCGCGGGCACGATGCGCTCGACGGGCTGGAAGTTCGACCGCTGGCTCGACACGGTGATCATGCAGCGCGACCTCGGACCCGGAGACCGGGCGCCGCCCGCAGCCTGAAGCCCACGCGACCGGGTGCGCCCGCGGCGCGAACCCCCGATCGAGCCGACGAGCCCACGCGATGACCCACCCCGATCTGTACGACGGCTGCACCGTCGGCCACCTGTTCCGGCGCGCGATCGAGCGCGGCGGCGACCGCATCGCCTTCGTCGACGACGACACGGTGCTGACCTACCGGCAGCTCGGCGCGCGGCTCTCGGGCATCGTGCAGGCGCTGGAGGCACGGGGCCTCGCGCGCGGCGACGCGGTGGCCACGCTGTCGGACAACCGGGTCGACGCCTACCTGGTGACGGCGGCGGCCAACACGATGGGCGTGCGCTCGACGGCGATGCATCCGCTCGGTTCGGCCGACGACCATGCCTATATCCTGTCGGACGGCGGCATCGGCACGCTGGTCTTCGACCCGGCGGCGCACGGCGAGCGCGCGCGGCTGCTGGCCGAGCGGGCACCCGGGCTCAGGCTGCTCGCGCTCGGTCCGTCGACGCTCGCCCCGGACCTGCTGGCCGACGCGGCCTCGCGCCCGCCGCTGCCGCTGGTGCCGCGTGCCGCGCCCGAAGACGTGGCCAACCTCACCTACACCGGCGGCACCTCGGGTCGGCCCAAGGGCGTGATGACGACGCACCGCGTGCGGGTCACGATGGTGATGAGCGAGCTGGCCGAGTGGGACTGGCCCACCGAGCCGCGCTTTCTCGCGATCACGCCGATCACGCATGCCGCGGGCGCGATCGTGCTGCCGGTGCTGATGCGCTCGGGCACGGTGATCGTGGCGCGCGGCTTCGAGCCGGCGCGCTTCGCGGCGCTGGTGCGCGCGCACCGCGCGACGATGAGCTTCGTGGTGCCGACGATGCTCTACCGGCTGCTCGACGATCCGGCGCTGGGCGACGACGCGCTGTCGAGCCTGGAGGTGGTGATCTACGGCGCATCGCCGATCGCGCCGGCACGGCTGGCCGAGGCGGTGCGCCGCTACGGGCCGCGCTTCATGCAGCTCTACGGCCAGACCGAGGCGCCGAACGCGATCACCGCGCTGCGCCGCGCGGACCACGACCCGGTGGCCCATCCGGAGCGGCTCGCCTCCTGCGGCGTGCCGATCGGACCGATCCAGGTCGCGCTGCTCGACGAGGCCGGCGCGGAGGTGCCCGACGGCGAGGTCGGCGAGATCTGCGTGCGCGGGCCGCTGGTGATGGCCGGCTACTGGAGGCGGCCCGAGGAGACCGAGCAGGCCTTCCGCCACGGCTGGCTGCACACCGGCGACCTCGCGCGGCGCGACGCGGCCGGGTTCCTCTACATCGTCGACCGCAGCAAGGACATGATCGTCAGCGGCGGCTTCAACGTCTTCCCGCGCGAGGTCGAGGACGTGCTCACCACGCACCCGGCGGTGGCCGCGGCCGGCGTGATCGGGGTGCCCGACGACACCTGGGGCGAGGCGGTGAAGGCGGTGGTGGTGCTGCGCCCGGGCATGCACGTGGAGGCCGCCGAGCTGATCGCGCTGGTGCGCGAGGCCAAGGGACCGGTGCAGGCGCCCAAGTCGGTGGACTTCGTGGCCTCGCTGCCGCTCACCGGCCTGGGCAAGCCCGACAAGAAGGCGCTGCGCGCCAAGTACTGGGGTGGGTCGACGCGCGGGGTCGCCTGAGCGACCGCGCGTACGGCGATCACGCCCTCGTTGCGCCCCGCGCCCTTCCGACACGAGCTCCCGAAGCCGTGAAGAAACCGTAGCGAGCAGGCCGGACGCGGGGTTTCGGCGCGCATCGCGCGCCGCCGCGGGAGGGGGCCGCGGCATGCTTGCCGCGGCCGCGGCCTGCAAGGCCGAGCCGGTGCCGAGGAGCGCAGCCGTACAGGCGGTGAGGCCGGGGTTTCACGGCGCACGCGCCGTACCGGCCGAACGACTC
>JBIIPQ010000404.1:0-4182 GCA_044342535.1 Burkholderiaceae bacterium | reverse complement strand
GAAGCGCGGATCCTGCAGGCGCTGCCCGGTCGTCGCGACCGAGGGCGGCGCGCGGGTGAAGCGGCCTGCGCGGGCGGCGCGCGAGTCGGCGTCCTCCAGTCCGAGGGTCTCGTCGACCCGCATCCGGTGCGCCGAGGGCGCGCTCGCCGCCTCGAGCAGCCGCGCGAAGTCGCCATCGCGCGGCGCGCCGCCCAGCTCGCGGGCGCCTGCGCGTCCCGGCTCGGGCAGCGCCATCAGCAGCGCGCCTGCGGCAGCCGGCGCGCGATCTCGCCGACCAGCGCGGCGGCGAGCCGGGTCTTGCTCGCGCGCGGCAGCGTGGTCGTGCCCTGCGCGTCGATCAGCAGCAGCTCGTTGTCGTCGCGCCCGAAAGTCGCCTGGCCGATGTTCCCGACCAGCAGCGGCACGCCCTTGCGCCGGCGCTTGTCCTGCGCGTTGGCTTCCAGGTCCTCGGTCTCGGCGGCGAAGCCGACGCAGTAGGGGCCTCCCGGCATCGCCGCGACCGCGGCCAGGATGTCGGGGTTCTGCGCGAACTCGAGGGCTGGCGGCCCACCGCCTTCGGTCTTCTTGAGCTTGCGCGCCGAGGCGTTCGCGACGCGCCAGTCGGCCACCGCGGCCACCGCGACGAACAGGTCCTGTCCGGCGAGCTCAGCCTGCACCGCCGAGAGCATCTCGCGCGCGCTGCGCACGTCGACGCGGCGCACGCCGAGGGGCGCGTCGAGCGCGGTCGGCCCCGACACCAGCACCACCTCGGCGCCCGCGTGCCGGCAGGCCCGCGCGATCGCGTAGCCCATCTTCCCGGACGACAGGTTGGTGATGCCGCGCACCGGGTCGATCGGCTCGAAGGTCGGTCCGGCGGTGACCAGCACGCGGCGCCCGGCGAGCGGCTTGGGCGCGAAGAAGGCGATCGTCTCCTCGACGAGCTGCCGGGCCTCGAGCATGCGGCCGTCGCCGGTCTCGCCGCAGGCCTGCTCGCCGGCGCCCGGGCCGAGCACCGCGACCCCGTCGGCGCGCAGCGTCGCGACGTTGCGCCGAGTGGCCGCGGCCGACCACATCTGCCGGTTCATCGCGGGGGCCACCAGCAGCGGGCAGTCGCGCGCCAGCACCAGCGTCGACAGCAGGTCGTCGGCCAGGCCGTGTGCAACCTTGGCCATGAAGTCAGCGGTGGCCGGCGCGACCAGGATCGCGTCCGCGCCGCGCGACAGGTCGATGTGCGGCATGCCGTTGTCGATGCGGCCGTCCCAGGCGTCGGTGTAGACCGGTCGGCCGGTCAGCGCCTGGAAGGTCGCGGTGCCGATGAACTTCGTGGCCGCGTCGGTCATGGCGACCTGCACGGTCGCGCCGCGCCGCTGCAGCTCGCGGGCCAGCTCGCAGGCCTTGAAGGCGGCCACGCCGCCGGTCACGCCGAGCAGCAGGTGCCGGCCTGCAAGCTCGCCGTCGGCGGGCGGGGAGACGGACGAGGAGACGGACGAGGAAGCAGTGGCGTCGCGCATTCAGCGACTCTTGCGGACCCGCAGCAGTTCGTCAAGGACCAGCAGGACGGCGCCGACGGTGATCGCCGAGTCGGCGACGTTGAAGGCGGGGAAGTACCAGCGGTCGTTCCAGTGCGCGAGCAGGAAGTCCAGCACCTGGCCGTGGACGAACCGGTCGATCACGTTGCCGATCGCGCCGCCCAGGATCAGCGACAGCGCGGCCGCGAACAGCCGCTGCGTCGAGTGGCCGATCAGCAGCCACAGGATGAAGGCCGATGCGCCGATGCCGATCGCGATGAAGAACCAGCGCTGCCAGCCGTCGGCGGAGGCCAGGAAGCTGAAGGCCGCGCCCGGGTTCCAGACCAGCGTGAAGTCGAAGAAGCCGGGGATCACCGTGACCCGCTCGCCGTTCGTGAAGCGCGAGAACACCCACGCCTTGGTGATCTGGTCGAGGATCAGCACCAGCGTGGCGAGCGCCAGCCAGGTGCGCAGGGTCGGCTTGGCGGAGCGGCGGGCCATCGTGCGCCCCTCAGGCCGCGTGGCGCGGCTCGGCCGCACCGGAGAGCGTGCCGGTGCAGCGCCCGCAGAGCTCGGGCTGCGCCGGGTCATGGCCGACGTCGGCGCGCCAGTGCCAGCAGCGGCCGCACTTCGCATGCGTGCTCGGCACGACCGTGATGCGGCCGGTCGCCGAGTCCTCGGCGCCGACCTCGCCGTCCTCGGCCTCGCGCAGTCGCGCTGCCGAGGTGATCAGCACGAAGCGCAGATCGTCGCCCAGGCTGGCGAGGTCCTCGAACAGCGTGCCGTCGGCGGCTACGTCGACCTCGGCCTGCAGCGACGAACCGATCGCGCCGGTCGAGCGCACCCCCTCGATCGCGCGCATCACCTCGCCGCGCCAGGTGCGCAGGCGCGCCCACTTGGCGAGCAGCACCTCTGCGTCGGCCACCTCGGGGTAGACATGCCAGGTCTGCGTGAACACCGTCTCGCCCTGCTCGGCCCAGGCCTTCGCATCGAGCAGCGGCCAGACCTCCTCGGCGGTGAACGAGAGGATCGGCGCCATCGAACGCACGATCGATTGCGTGACGTGCCACAGCGCGGTCTGCGCCGAGCGGCGCGCCAGCGACTTGGGCGCCGTGGTGTAGAGCCGGTCCTTGAGCACGTCGACGAAGAACGCGCCGAGGTCCTCCGAGCAGAAGGTCTGCAGGCCGGAGACGATCGGGTGGAACTCGAAGCGACCGTAGGCGGCGACCACGTCGGCCTGCCACTGCGCGCCGCGCGCGAGCATCCAGCGGTCGATCTCGAGCAGCTCGGCGACCGGTACCGCATCGGCCACCGGATCGAAGTCGGCGAGGTTCGCGAGCAGGAAGCGCAGCGTGTTGCGGATCCGGCGGTAGGCCTCGACGACGCGCTTGAGAATCTCGTCGGACAGCGAAAGCTCGCCGGAATAGTCGGTGGAGGCCACCCACAGCCGCAGCACCTCGGCGCCCAGCGTGTCGGAGACCTTCTGCGGCACCACCACGTTGCCGAGCGACTTGCTCATCTTGCGGCCGTCGCCGTCGACGACGAAGCCGTGCGTGAGCAGCGCCTTGTACGGCGCGACGCCGTTGATCATGCAGGAGGTGAGCAGCGACGAATGGAACCAGCCGCGGTGCTGGTCGCTGCCCTCGAGGTACAGGTCGGCCGGGAAGGTGGACTGCGCGGCGTGCGAGCCGCGCAGCACCGTCTCGTGGGTGGTGCCCGAGTCGAACCAGACGTCGAGCGTGTCGCGGTTCTTCTCGTAGGCGTCGGCCTCGTCGCCGAGCAGCTCGCGCGGATCGAGGGTCTGCCAGGCCTCGATGCCGCCGCGCTCGATGCGCTGCGCGACCTGCTCGAGCAGCTCCGGCGTGCGCGGATGCAGCGCGCCGGTCTCGCGGTGCACGAAGAACGCCATCGGCACGCCCCACTGCCGCTGGCGCGACAGCGTCCAGTCGGGCCGGTTCGCGATCATCGCGTGCAGCCGGGCCTGGCCCCAGCCGGGATAGAAGTCGGTCGCGTCGATCGCGGCCAGCGCACGCTCGCGCAGCGTCGGGCCGTGCTTCGGGGTCACGTCCATGCCGGCGAACCACTGGCTGGTCGCGCGGTAGATGATCGGCGTCTTGTGGCGCCAGCAGTGCATGTAGCTGTGCGGGTACTTCGCCACCTTAAGCAGCGTGCCGCCGGCACGCATCGTCTCGACGATCTTGGGGTTCGCGTCCCAGATCTTCTCGCCGCCGAACAGCGCAAGCATGCTCGCGTAGCGGCCGTCGCCGGTCACCGGGTTGAGGATGTCCGCGTCCTTCAGGCCGTAGTGCTTGCAGGACAGGAAGTCCTCGATGCCGTAGGCGGGCGAGGAGTGGACGATGCCGGTGCCCGCGTCGAGCGTGACGTACTCGCCGAGGTAGACGGGCGCGACCCGGTCGTAGAACGGGTGACGGAACTCGAGCAGCTCCAGCGCGCGGCCGGTCGCGGTCGCGAGCACCGTGCCCGCGGGCAGCCCCCACGACGCGAGGCAGGCCTCGATGCGCTCCTTGGCGATCAGCAGCGTCACCGGCGCGCCGTCGCGCTCGGTCGCCACCAGCGCGTACTCGAAGTCCGGATGAAGGTTGAGCGCCTGGTTCGCGGGCAGCGTCCAGGGCGTGGTCGTCCAGATCACCGCGAAGCCCGCACCTGCCGGCAGCGAGGGCAGGCCGAAGGCCGC
>JBIIPQ010000402.1:0-4185 GCA_044342535.1 Burkholderiaceae bacterium | reverse complement strand
ACAGCGGCATCACCTTCGGGAGCGCCGCGCCGATCGTGTCGATCCGCGTGGCGTGCGCCGGGTGGGTCGACAGGAACTGCGGCGGCTGGCCCTGGCCGCCGGCCAGCGACGACATCTTCTGCCACAGCTTGATCGCGGCACGCGGGTCGTAGCCGGCGCGCGCGGCGATGTCCATGCCCACGAGGTCGGCCTCGGCCTCGTCGCCGCGGCTGAACTTGAGCAGCGTGAGCTGCGATGCGCCCGAGGCGAGCTGTCCGCCGAGGTCGCCGTAGCCGAGGAACTGCGAGAACACCGAAGCCCCGACCGTGGCGATCTGCGCGAGCCGTGCCTGCCCCTCGCGCTCGCGGCCGTGCTCGAGCAGCGCGTGCGCCATCTCGTGGCCCATGATCATCGCGATCTCGTCGTCGGTGAGCCTGAGCCGGTCGATGATGCCGGTGTAGAACGCGATCTTGCCGCCGGGCATCACGAAGGCGTTCACCTGCTTCGAGCCCAGCAGGTTCACCTCCCAGCGCCAGGCGTCGCTGCGGTCGCTGAAGCGCCGGGTGTGCGGGATCAGCCGCTCGGCGATCGTCTTCAGGCGCAGCAGCGGCGGGTAGTCGGGCGGGGCGAGCGCGCCCTGCGACGAGGCCTGCCTGAGCAGCTGGCCGTACTGCGCCTGCGCCTGCGCCTCGACCCGCTGCGCGCTCGCCAGCGACGCGATGCGGCTGCGCTGGGGCACCGCGATGCCTTCGTCCTGCGACAGCGCCTCGCGCTTGCGCGCATCGGCCTGACCGTCGGGCATCGTGCGCGAGGCGGTGGCGGGCGACTGCGCGGACGCGGCGGCGCCCGGCTGCTGCGCGAGTGCCTCGCGCGGCGCCGGCGCCAGCGCGATCACGCAGGCGAGCGCCGCCACGGCCGCGCGTGGCGCCGAGTGCGCATCGGTCCAACACGGGCGAAGCAAGCCGCTCATGACCGCAGCCTAACAACCCTCGTTCCCGAGCGCCATCGTGCAGCATCGCGCGTCCGGCCGCGCAGACGCTGCGGGTTTGCGCGGCGCATCCGGTCGCGGGACGCGCTGATACACTCGAGCGACCCCATGTCTGCCGCCCGCGCCTCCCTCGCCCCGCTCGCCCAGGTGTTCGCTTCCGGGCGGATCGCGGCGATGCTCGGGCTCGGCTTCGCGAGCGGGCTGCCGCTGGCGCTGTCCTCGGGCACGCTGCAGGCCTGGCTCACCGTCGAGGGCATCGACATCAAGACGATCGGCGTCTTCGCGCTCGCGGGGCTGCCGTACACCTTCAAGTTCGTCTGGGCGCCGCTGCTCGATCGCTTCGAGCCGCCCTTCCTCGGCCGGCGCCGCGCCTGGCTGCTGATCACCCAGCTGCTGCTCGCGATCGCCTGCTTCGGCATGGCGAGCTTCGACCCGAAGACCTCGATCGGCATGCTCGGCGTGATCGCGGTCGCGATCGCCTTCCTGTCGGCCTCGCAGGACGTGGTGTTCGACGCCTATCGGGCCGACCTGCTCGAGCCCGCCGAGCGGGGGGCGGGCGCCGCGGTGTCGGTGCTCGGCTACCGGCTCGCGATGCTGGTCTCGGGCGGGCTGGCGCTGATCCTCGCCGACCAGTGGCTCGGCTGGCCGAACACCTATCGGGCGATGGGCGTGCTGTTCGTCGTGATGGCCGGGATCACGCTGCTCGCGCCGCGCACGCCGATCGACGATGCGCGCATCCGCAGCGACGCCCGCCGCGAATGGCGCGGCTTCGTCGCGATGGTGGTCGCGGGCGGCCTCGCCTGGTGGGCGCTCGACGCCGCCACGCGCGCGCTCCTGCCCGAGCGCCCCGACCGCTTCGCGCGGCTCGGTGCCGACACGGTGGCGCTGATGGGCGCGTTCGGCGCCGCGCTGTGGGCGGCGCGGCGGGCCGGCTTCCCGTCATTCGTCGAGCCCTGGGACGCGTTCTTCACGCGCCGCCGCGCGCTCGGGCTGCTCGCGCTGATCGTGCTCTACAAGCTCGGCGATGCCTTCGCCGGCAGCCTGTCGACCGCCTTCCTGATCCGCGGCGCCGGCTTCACCGCGACCGAGGTCGGCGCGGTCAACAAGGTGCTGGGCCTGATCGCGACCATCGTCGGCGCGCTCGCCGGCGGCGCGCTGCTCGCGAAGATCAGCCTGTGGCGGGCGCTGCTGTGGTTCGGCGTGCTGCAGGCGGTATCGAACTTCGGCTACTGGCTGCTGGCGGTCAGCCCCAAGAGCTACACGCTGATGACCGCCGCGATCGGCGTCGAGAACCTGTGCGGCGGGCTCGGCACCGCCGCCTTCGTGGCCTTCCTCATGGCGCTGACCGACAAGCGCTTCACCGCAGCGCAGTACGCGCTGCTGTCGGCGCTGGCCGCCGTCGGCCGCGTCTACGTCGGACCGGCTTCGGGGGTGATGGTCGAGGCCTTCGGCTGGCCGACCTTCTTCCTGGTCACGGTGGTCGCGGCACTGCCCGGGCTGGTGCTGCTGTGGATGCTGCGGCGCGAGGTCGACGGGCTGGACGCGCCGCCGCCCGGGACGGCGACCGACGACGCCTGAGCCGCTCGGCGACCGTTCCACCGCCGGCGTGGCCCCGCCATCCCCCGCTTGCTATAGTGAGCAGATCCACCCGCGCCGCGCCGCGCGCCCGACTCCTGGAGCCCCGCCATGAACGACATCGCCCGCCCGAAGGACCTCGCCCAGCCCGTCGACATCGATGCCGGCCAGGACATGGAGGCCTTCTGGATGCCGTTCACCTCGAACCGGCACTTCAAGTCGGCGCCGCGCATGCTCGCCCGCGCCGAGGGCATGCACTACTGGACGCCGGACGGCCGCCGGATCCTCGACGCGGTCGCGGGCCTGTGGTGCACCAACGCCGGCCACTGCCGCACCCCGATCGTCGAGGCGATCCAGCGCCAGGCCGCGACGATGGACTTCGCGCCCACCTTCCAGATGGGCCATCCGCTGGCCTTCGAGCTGTCGAACCGGCTGCTCGAGATCCTGCCGCCCGAATTCGGCCAGGTCTTCTACACCAACTCCGGCTCCGAGGCGGTCGACTCGGCGCTCAAGATCGCGCTCGCCTACCACCGGATGCGCGGCGAGGGCCAGCGCACCCGTCTGATCGGCCGCGAGCGCGGCTATCACGGCGTGGGCTTCGGCGGCATCTCGGTCGGCGGCATCGCCGGCAACCGCAAGCATTTCGGCTCGATGCTCGCCGGCGTCGACCACCTGCCGCACACCCACGACCTCGCGCACAACGCGTTCACCAAGGGCCAGCCCGCCTGGGGCGCGCACCTCGCCGACGAGCTCGAGCGCATCGTCGCGCTGCACGATCCGTCGACCATCGCCGCGGTCATCGTCGAGCCGGTGGCCGGCTCCACCGGCGTGCTGATCCCGCCGGTCGGCTACCTGCAGAAGCTGCGCGAGATCACCTCGAAGCACGGCATCCTGCTGATCTTCGACGAGGTCATCACCGGCTTCGGGCGCCTGGGTTCGCCGTTCGCCTCGCAGCATTTCGGCGTCGTGCCCGACCTGGTCACCGTCGCCAAGGGCATCACCAGCGGCACCGTGCCGATGGGCGCCGTCTTCGCGCGCCGCGGGATCTACGAGACCTTCATGCAGGGCCCGGAGAAGTCGATCGAGCTCTTCCACGGCTACACCTACTCGGCGCATCCGCTGGCCTGCGCGGCCGCGATCGCCACGCTCGACGTCTACCAGGACGAGGGCCTGCTCACGCGCGCCGCGACGCTCGCGTCGCACTGGGAAGAGGCGGTGCACTCGTTGCGCGACTGCCCGAACGTGATCGACGTTCGCAACATCGGCCTGATCGGCGCGATCGAGCTCGCGCCGCGCGCGGGCGCGCCCGGCACCCGTGCGTTCGACGCCTTCACCCGCGCGTTCCACGAGCAGGACCTGCTGATCCGCACGACCGGCGACATCATCGCGATGTCGCCGCCGCTGATCGTCCAGCCCTCGCAGATCGACGAGATCGTCGGCCGGCTGCGGCGCGTGCTCACCACGCTGGACTGAGCGGACCCGACGCTCCAGCCTGAGCGGGCGGCCCGATGGCACGTGTCCACGCCGCCCGCGCCATCGAGCAGTCCCGCCGGTTCGGCGTGCGCGCCGTGGGGCCCGACGCGCCGCTGCGCTGGCTCGCCGCCGGCTGGTCCGACTTCATGCGCTGCCCGGTGCAGGGGCTG